>JAFGFL010000023.1 GCA_016931055.1 Candidatus Omnitrophota bacterium
AAAGCGCTTTTCTGTTCGAATAACGGATCCGGCTTATAAAGCCCCTACCCGCTCTTTGCAGACTTCCTCCGCAAAAATGACACAACAAGGCATCCGGATCGTGAATCACCTTCTTACAATGCGGACAAACACATTCGTTCATAAATTTTGATTTATTTTATCACAGAAAAATCGGCTATCGCATATTTATTTGCATTTTTTCATTAAATACTTTAAAATGGATTCCACGAAACATCGACAAGAAACGCGCCATCATGAACATCATCTTAAACGGAAAGCCGAAAGAAATTCGCTCAACCCTTAATATCCAATCAGCGGTGGAACTTTTATGCAAAAATGAAGGCCCCGTGATCGCGGAGCTCAACGGTGAAATCATCAAAGCGCCGCAATGGGAAAAAACCGCGCTGAAAGAAGGCGACGTGGTCGAATTCGTCAGTTTCGTCGGGGGCGGATAACTCGCATTGCGTCGTGCGTATGGCGTAAACAAAAACGCAATACGCATCACGCAATACGCAATACGACAGCCATTATGACAGCTATCAATACAACCATCAAAGATACGCCGTTTGTGATTGCCGGAAAAATTTTTTCAAGCCGTTTCATGCTGGGAACCGGCAAATTCAAAAATAAATCCGATGTCACCGAATGCATCACGGCATCAGGCACGGAAATCGTCACGGTCGCTTTAAGGCGCATCGATATCGAACGCCACGAAGATAATATCCTTGGGTATATCCCCCCAGGAATAACCCTCATGACCAACACATCGGGGGCAAGGAATGCCCAAGAGGCCGTGCGCATCGCCCGCCTCGCCCGCGAGTCCGGATGCGGCGATTGGATCAAGATCGAGGTCATCAACGACAGCAAATATCTGCTGCCGGACAATCAGGAGACCGTCAAGGCAACAGAAGTTTTGGCCTCCGAAGGATTCGTCGTCCTTCCCTATATGTTCCCCGACCTTTACGCGGCGCGTGCCTTAGTCAAAGCCGGCGCGGCCGCGGTTATGCCGCTGGGATCCCTGATCGGCAGCAACCAAGGATTAAAAGCCAAAGAATTCATCAAAATCCTCATTGAAGAAATCAATGAAGTCCCTATTATCGTCGACGCCGGTATCGGCGCTCCGTCCCAAGCAGCCGAGGCGATGGAAATGGGCGCTGGCGCCTGTTTGGTCAATACGGCCGTCGCCACCGCATTAAATCCCGCCGGCCTGGCAAAAGCGTTCTCTTTGGCGGTCCAATCGGGCCGGCTCGCTTACTTGAGCAAATCCCCCGCGCCAAAGGATTGTGCAGAGCCCTCTTCGCCTTTGACAAACTTTCTTTATGAACATGATCACTCTTCCTGAAATAAAGGATATCCTGGGCAATCACGACCCTCTTTTCGTAGAGGATTTGGCCAGCCAAAGCCGGCAGATCACACAACAATATTTCGGCCGCACGGTGTCTCTTTATGCCCCCCTCTATCTGTCGAATTATTGCAGCAGCTATTGCACCTATTGCGGGTTTAACAGCAAAAACCGCATCACCCGTATCCGTTTAACGCCGCAGCAAATGCGTGCGGAAATGAAAGCCGTCGCCGGGACCGGCATCGAGAATATCCTCCTTTTGACCGGTGAATCCTATAAGGCGACACCGCTAAGCTATTTGAAAGAAGCTTCCCTGATCGCCAGAGAATTTTTCTCGGACATTAGCATGGAAGTCCATCCGATGGAAACGCATGAGTACCGCGAATTATTCTTGTCCGGTGTCGACGGCATCACGGTCTACCAGGAGACATACGATCCGCACCGTTACCGGGAAGTCCACCTGGCCGGGAAAAAAAGTGATTATGATTACAGGCGTGATACTCCGCAACGCGCCGCGCAGGCCGGCATGCGCCATATTTCTTTGGGAATCCTTGTCGGGTTATCCGAACTTGCTGAAGACCTTTTCTCCCTTTACCAGCACTTGCGCTGGATGGAGCGGAATTTCCCGGGAGTGGAATACAGCCTCTCTTTCCCGCGGCTGAGGAAAATCAAGGGGCGCTCTTTCGCTGTCTGCAACGTCGATGATACAACGTTCATCAAGGTCATCTGCTTAAGCCGCATTCTTTTCCCCCGGGTCGGGCTCAATTTATCAACCAGGGAATCGCCGGGCTTGCGCAATCACGCGCTTGAACTAGGGGTAACGCGCGTCTCTGCCGGGTCCAACACTTCCGTCGGGGGATATCAGCTTAAACCCGCCGAGGTGCAGGACCCGCAATTTGATATTGAAGACAGACGTTCTGTTGAGGAAATCGTCCGGTACCTTAAGGACAACCGTTTTGATCCGGTGTTTACGGACTGGCGGGCGATTGAAAACGTTTAAGACAAAGATCGTATTGCGTACTCCTTTGTTTAACGATGGAGTACGTAATGTTTTCCTCTAAATGGAATTAAGGAAAAACATACGCCAAATGTTGATCAAAGGCTCATCGTTGCGTAACGCCTGGACGCGATACGATATACGCAATACGTAACTATTGTTTAGCGATTGTTAATAGAGCGCAAACCTGAACCTCAAGCTATCCTTAAGCTCTTCGAAAGATCTGCGCATTTGGTTGAACTGATCCGGGGGCGCTAAATATTGCATCTTATAGAACATGTTGTTATCCGTGACCATATAAAATTCCAGGACTAACGCGTCAGCTTTTTTATCGTGATAGACCAGCCATTCCGATATCACGTCATCCAATTTGATCTCCCCTTTATCCATGATTTTATTGCCGCCTCTGGCGATGGAAGCCAGGATTTCCGGGAATTCATCCTGGATCCAGACCGGTGTTGACAATTTCTTTGAGAAAATGGAAATATAGGCATCCGGCTCTTTGGATTTCACGTTGGTCTCTTTCGGGACAAACATGACCACCTCGACCCCCTCAGGATAAACAACGCCTTTTTGTTGCCTTACTTTCTTCCAGCCTTCGGGAATTTTGACGTAATAACCCTTGCCCTTATGGTCCCTCGGCTCAAAAAACCCTGAACTCGACATGTTACTGATTATGGCCACGGCAATAACAAATATGATCAAAGCTCTTGTGACCTTCGTGCTCGGCTGCTCCATCATGACCTCTTTCTCAAGAACCGCGCCGTAACTGCCGCTATCATTAATATGATCACGGCAAGAAAATACATCCCGCTGTAAAGAGCAACAACGGGATTTGCGAGGAAATAATCCAGCATCGCTGAGACATCTTCAAATAAACTCGTGCCGATCCCCGCCAGAATAAACTGAAGCCACAGGATCCTTATGAACGAAACAACCATAATCGCGCACAAATATTTCCGGAAAGAGATCTGGGTTAATCCATACCCCAGATCCATGAACCGGAAAGGGATGAGCGGATTGATGCGCAACGCGGTCACTCCCAAAAAGGAAGAATCATCCTTCACCTGATCCAGTTCCATGGGCTTAACGCCGAATTTTTGCTGAACGTATTCCCTCCCGAGGATCCGGCTTAAATAAAACATGACCGCGGCATTGATCATTTCTCCGATCCAGACAAATACCGTGCTGACGTAAGCCCCAAACAGGATGGCGCCTGAAATCCTTAGGACATCTTTAGGACCAAACCACACGAACGTCGTCGTTAGCACATAAAGCAGGACAAAAATCGTTCCGGAAAGCGCTAAAGGATACCGGGACAGAAGCTCCTGATAATACGACACCTTAACATCAAAGATCCTTCCCAAGTACCAGAAAATGGCAAAGAGCGCGATAAAAAAGCCGAACTTTACCGCATGATTGTTGATTTTAAATGCCCGCGCCATATTGTATTTATTTTAATGGATTGCGAAGAAAAAGAAAAGCGACAAGCGAGAATTCTTCTCCCACCCAGGCTTCGGAGGTCTAAAGTAGTTTCCCTATACCCTGAACCCTGAACCCTGTACCCTGTACCCTGTTATTATACTTCTTCAAATACACCATCAATACCGAGATTGCCGCCGGAGTGACCCCGGAGATCCTTTGGGCCTGCCCGAGATTCGTGGGCGCGAAGCGTTTCAGTTTTTGGCGTATTTCAATGGATAAACTCGGGATAATATCGTAATCAATGTTTTCGGGTATCCTGATCTTTTCAATGTGCCTGAAGCGCTCAACATCCTTTAATTGACGGCTGATGAAGCCTTCGTATTTGATCTGATATTCCACTTGACCGGTGATTTCTTCAGGCAGATCCTCTAAGCCTTGGCCGAAAGGAACAGCCATGGCATAATCGACTTCCGGCCTTTTCAGGACATCGCTTAACAGCGTCGGCTGGCGCAAGGGGGCACTTTTCCTCCGAAGAAGTTCTTGGTCCAATGCCGTCCCGGGATAAACCCGTGTTGCCCTGAATCGCTCAACTTCTTTCCGGATCGATTCATACTTTTGCTCGATCTTTTTGTAAACCTCTTCGTCCAGCAGGCCGAAGCGCCTTGCGTATTTCGCCAACCGGCCATCCGCGTTATCTTCACGGACGATCAGGCGATATTCCACGCGGGAGGTGAACATCCGGTAAGGCTCCGGCGTTCCCTTGGTCACGAGGTCATCGATCAGGACCCCGATATAAGATTCGTCCCGCCCCAGGATAAAAGGCTCCCTGTCCTTGACGCTCAGCGCGGCGTTGATGCCGGCCACAATCCCCTGGGCGGCCGCCTCTTCGTAACCGGTCGTCCCGTTGACCTGTCCGGCGAGAAACAAGCCCTTGATCCTTTTGGTCTGCAGGGACGCTTTTAACTCGGTAGCCGGAATAACGCCGTGCTCGATCGAATACCCATGACGGTTAACGATCACATGCTCCAGGCCTTTGATCGAATGGACCATCTCCTCTTGGACATCCGCCGGCAGCCCCGTCGATATGCCGTTCGGATAATATTCGTCACTGTCCAGCCCTTCGGGTTCCAGGAAGATCTGATGGCTGGGCTTTCCGCCGAACTTCTTCAACTTATCCTCGATGGAAGGGCAATACCGGACTCCCGTGGCCTGGATCTGCCCCGAGTACATCGGGGAAAGATGCATGTTCGCCTCGATAATCTGGTGCGTTGTCTTGTTCGTCTTCGTCAGGTAGCAGGGCAGGAGTTTTTGTTCCGGAGGGATAAACGGGGTCCGGAATGAAAAAGGGACCGGGGGATCGTCCGAGCATTGCGACTCCAGTTCAGAGAAATCAATGGTCTTGCCGTCCAAACGCGGAGGGGTCCCTGTTTTAAAAAGCAAGACGTCAAACCCAAGGTCGCGGATATTATCCGTCAAACGGGTTGAATCCGGCTCCCCAATCCTGCCTCCGGGTGTAATGGCCTTCCCTATATGTATGCGCCCGTTGAGAAACGTCCCGGCCGTGACAACTACCGTTTGGCATCCGATCTTCTCCCCTTTTTGCGTATTTATGCCAATCACCTTCCCGCTTTTTACCAAAATCTCATTCACTTCATCTTCCAGGACCTCAAGGCCAGTCTGCTTGCGGATCACATCCTGCATATATTGTTTATATTGCTTGCGGTCCGACTGGCATCGGGACGAACGCACCGCCTGCCCCTTGGACGCATTCAGTTGACGGAACTGGATTCCGGTGCTGTCGGCGGCAAGCCCCATCTCCCCACCGAGGGCGTCAATCTCCTTGACCAGCTGACCTTTCCCCACGCCGCCAATGGCCGGATTACAGCTCATTTGGCCGATCGTCTTGAAAAAGAAGGTCACCATCAAGGTCGAACATCCCATCCGGCTTGCCGCAAGGGCTGCTTCGATCCCGGCGTGCCCGCCGCCTATAACTATGCAATCATAGTGTTTCATCGTATGAAAAGGTGCCCAGTTGCTAGTCACCAGAAACTAAAGTTGGAATGTCAAACGGCAAATGACAAATGCCAAATAAATGACAAAATCCCAAATCCAAATAGCTTTACAGCGCATTGGTCATTGGGATTTCATTTGTCATTAAAGAGCGTCGGATTCCATAGCTCGTAACCTTTGGTTACTGTGGTTTCTGGTTACTAAACGCAATAGATTACTCTGAAAGGACTTTCTTGTCAAGAATTGGGCTTAGGCTGGAGGTCACGAACGGCACGGGCCGCAGGATTCCCGGACCACTAATTCAGGATTAAGGACAATCCTCTTTTTGAATTTTCCCTTTCCGCCCATGATCGAACTTAACAAATAGACCGATTCTTCCGCCATTTTGAACAGAGGCTGTTTGACCGTTGTCAGCGCGATGGAGCCGAACAAACAGGCGGGATTATCGTCAAATCCGATGATCGAAATATCGTCAGGGATCTTTAATCCTTTCTCCAGGATAACGGCGACCGCTTCCAGGGCCATTTCATCGCTGCAGGCGAAAACTGCCGTTGGCGGGTTGGGAAGCTCCAAAAATGATTTCATCGCCGTGCGGGCGCAGCGGCGGGAATAATCCCCTTTGAAAATATATTCTTCCGGCAGACCGACATTTTTCTCTTGTAAGAACGTTTGAAATCCTTCAAAGCGGTGCAACCCGGCTTGGGTGTTTAAATTCCCGGTTATCGTCGCGATCCTCTTATGCTTAAGGCTCACCAAATAATCCGCGGCAATCCGTCCGCCAACGTTATTGTCCACCGCGATATAACTCACGTCCAAGTCATCCACTTTGTTATTGATGATCAGGCAGGGCGTGCCCACAGCGATGGCCGACTCAACCTGCTTCCGGTTCTCGATAATATCGGCAAAAATGATCCCGCCGACGTTGCTTGTATTCATCGGGTTGTCCCCATTCGTGATGTGAAAGACAAGGTCCAGTCTTTTTGTCTCGCAGGCATGGCCTACTCCGCGGATCAGTTCGACCGCATAAAAGGAATAAAATATCCCCGGATAACCGGGCATGACAAGCCCGATAGAATTATTATATCCCCTGGCCAAACGCTGGGCGCTGATATTGGGCTTGAATTTTAAGTGGGCAATGGCTTCTTCGACATTCGCGCGGTTCTTTCTGGAGACAGTAGGGACATTGTTAATGACGCGGGAAACGGTCGTTATGGAAACCTTGGCCCGGCGGGCAACATCTTCTATGCTGATTTTCTTTTGCGGCACGGCTGTCTAAAGGGGACAACGCCCCTTTTTTGAATTCTGTGAGTTAAAGAAAAAAGGGCGCTGTCCCCTTTTTCCCTTTTTCAAATTAACGGATGATATCCCCCACCTTGACTTTGGACCATTGGTCCTTTAAGTCGGCGGCGGAGATATCCTTCCGGACTTGGATGACTTCCAGACGGGCGATATATTTTGAATCACGGTAAACGCTTAAAGCATCCCCTAGGCGGATGCCGCTGTTTTCACCGATATCCACAATAACAAAATTATTCGCCTCGTTGACGCTGATGACTTTTCCGTTGAATCCGGGGGCCGATGGGGCATCATAACTCATCGCACCGCTGTTAGAACTGACGACAATCGGAGGCAATTCCACTTCGCTGGCGGGAGTCTTTGACTGCGCCTCGCGGATCGAACGGTCCAAATCTTCCTTGATCTGCCAGATCTCGTCTATCTTGCTTTGAATAACCGTCTCGGTCTTCCCGAGCTTTCCTTCCATCTTGTCTTTTTCCTGGTTCAAGCGGACAATGGATTTCTCCAAGGCATTCTTGACCGTCAACAGCTGTTTCACCTGCAGACGGAGCTCATTGTTTTCGGCGTTTAACTTCTGGACGCGGTCCGCTATGTATTTCTTATCGTTCTTCGTCCTGGCCAGTTCCAGGGAAATATTATCAATCATATCCGCTTTATGCTGAACATCGGCCCCGATTTGTTCCTGTTCATGTTTGAGATTATCCGCTTCAAGTTGAAGATCCGAATTCTTCTGCTTTAATTCCACGATCTCTATGGACTTGGCGGATATTTCCTCTTTCAACTTGTTGATATCGATTTCCAGAGAAGCGTTTTGCTGCAGGAGTTTCGACCAATATGCTTCATCAGCGATTCTCCCCTCCGAAGTAATCGGAGGAGCGGTCGATAGATCATAGGACGGCTGGCTGGCTGCGGCTGGAGGGGCTTCTTGATAAATGATCTGCGGTTCCGGTTTTTCCTCAAGCTGCTTGGTCAACTCATCGATCTTGGCTAAAAGGTTATCGCGCTCTTCACGTATCGTGTCAATCCGGCGCTTCCACTTATCACGGTCATCGCTGATTTCCTGGATTTCCCTGGAAAGCGCCGCCATCTGTTCCTGCGCTTGCGCTTCCGCCGTCCTCCTTTGTTCTTCTAGCCGGGCTTTCTCTTCACTGGCGGCTGTTAGATTGTTGTTTAACTCTTGTACATCCTGAATGTACTTCCGCTCTTTCTCCAGGAACTGACTGACTGTCTCATCAAGTTCCTGTTGTATCCTTAACTTCTCTTTCTCCACGGTCTGTTTTTCAAAGACAGAAAAAGCCGCGAACCCCAATGTCGCGAGAAGCAACACAATGAGAATAAGAAGGCTCCGTTTTGCAGCTTTAGACATTATCGCTCCTTGGGTAAAATGACACCGTCATCCGCGCCTTTTTACAGTTCCAAACGCATCATTCCTCAGTCCAAACATCCAAATGACATAAGTACAAATTCTGCAATATAATATGAATATAACAAACTATTAATTTTAAAACAAGTACAAATCGTTTTTTTTGGTAACACAAAATTTTTCTCGGGTCATATCGTTTTTAAAAATACCGTGCGCTTACATGACCAGGACCCGCGTGACCAGCAGTGACGCCTTCAGGACCTTATCCCCTTTCTTGTTGGAGCTCAGCCTCAATTTTTCCACCCTCAATAATTGGGTTGACATGTTTAAATGATGCAAAAAGGAAATCAAGGAACCGATTTCTCCCTCCGCGTCGATTTCCACGGCATATTCCTTATAGAAATCGATCTCCTTAGGCGTCTGAGGCTTCATATTCGCCAAGTAAATTGCCGATTGCCGCGCCAGCGATTCGATCTCACCGAGGATTTTGGCAACTTCCTCTTCGTCCGAGCCGCTCCTCTGCACATATTCGACATATTTCTCGAACTGCCTGGTAATCTGGCCCTCCTGCCGCACGTTGCGCAGGTCATGCGCCAGCTGTTTCTCGTTGATCTTAATGGCCTTGTTGATGCGCTGAAAGCGGCTGCGGATCGGGCTGAACACAAGCCTGTCCAACAACGCGATCGCCATCACGGCCAACGCGAGGCTTAATCCGAGCTTTTCTTTGTTGGAAAGTTTGTCCCAAAACATGCCGGGCTCCTCATTCAAGACACATGACACACGACACATGACACATGAATAAATCCGGCAGCACCATTCTTGTGCCTTGTGTCTTGTGTCTTGTGTCTTTTTCTGTTACGCGCCTATTCCACACTCTCTCCTTCATACCCCTCCACCCCTTCAAACATGCAGATGATCTCAAATTTTGTGTATTCCTCTTTCTCATCTTTTTTGGTCGTCGTATATGTCGTTTTCACGTTTTCGAAATACGGCGAATTTTCAAGCGTCGTCACAAAGGAAAACACGTTGGACATTTCTTTCGCCCTTCCCTGGAGGACAACTTTTTTTCCTTCATCAATGTCAATATTCGTATAGAAGATCTCCTGGGGAGTCAACGCATGGACTTCATGGAAAACATTGACAGACCTGCGCCCGGCGTCCAAACGGCCCTCGACGAGATAAATATGCCTGCGCATATCCTCGACGCGGCCCGCCACTTTCGCGATCTTTGCGATCTCTTTTTCGAGCTGCGTCAGATATGTATTTTTATAATATATATTGACCAGCAGCATCAGGGAACTGACCATGACGATGGAAGCCGCCAAAATCCCCAACAGCGTTATCTGCTTCCTCTTGTCTTCCATCCCCTTTTGGATGCGCAGCTCGTTGGAGGTCAAATCCAGCAGAAGGTTCTTGCTTTTGGCCGCCATCCCCAACAAAGGCGAAGGAGAAACGTAAACACATTGTTCATTGTATAACGCGCGGACGTTATTACGCGTTTTAATGTTGTTCAGGGGGTCTGCAACGGCCACTGGCAAATTCAAATGCGCCTGAAGGGCCTCGCTGAGGTTCTTGACATTCTTTGCGGCGCCGCTGATAAAGATCTGCCCCAGCCGGAGATTGCGCTCTTCATTATGGTACAATTCCATGGAATGGCTCACTTCTTCCACGAACTTATCTTTCCATTTCTTTTCCTCCTCAATCAAATGGTTGGCGCCGATCAGAATATTTCTCGTGTAGTAGAATTGCTCATGGTAGATAACGATAAAATCAGAATAGTTGGAATCGATATCAATCAAAATGATGCCATCCTCTTTGGCCTTCAGTTCTGAGGCGTAAGCGAGGCTGAACCAATGGTAGACGCCTTCTGAACTGACAGCCACTTTTTCGATTTCGATCCCGGCTTTTTGCAGCGCCTCGATTCGGGCATTGACAATATTCCTCCGGGCGATGACCAGCATGACTTTTGTGTACCCTTCCCTCTGCGTGTGGATCGGCCGATAAGTGAAGATGATCTCTTCCCTTGAATAAGGCGTCTGTTTGCCGACCTGGAGGTTCACCATATCTTTTATTTCTTTCGGGTCGACGGAAGGAAATTCCAGGATCCGGACGGTCACGAGATGGCGCGGGATACAGGCGATAACGCCTTCTTTGTCCAGTTTCAGGTTTTTGAACGCCTTGGCCAGGGCCTCGACGACCGGCTCCTTGATCTGGACCAGTTTCACAAAGCTTGCGCGGCTGACGCCCCTAAAGGAAAAGCTGTACTCGAGGATCTTCAGCCAGTCATTCCCGATCTCGACGACTGTTGATGTTTTCTTGGACCTTGATTGAAAGATTGATAATGGCATATCATTCGTCCGTGACCAGTTGCCAGAAACCAGCGATTAAATTTAAAACTCTAAACCCAAAATTCAAAACAAACTCAAAATCCCAAAATCAAAACATTGGTTGACAAGTTTTTGGATTTTTGATTTTGAATTTATTTTGAATTTTGGGTTTTGGATTTTGGGTTTCACAATTCTAACCTCTGGTTGCTGGTTTCTGGTTACCCACTTCCTTCTTCTCACTTCTTACTTCTCACTCTTCTTTCCAAAACCTCACCTGCTCATCGCGGGTCATAACAAACTCTATCCCTACGGTCATGTCTTCGTCCCGGAACTTGCCCAAAGAGTAGCCGTGGAAATTCTCCGAACGCACGCCAACGATCCCGCGCTCCAAGGCTGCCTCCATTTCCCCGGATTCCTCGGGTAATAACCCTTTTGCCGAAGACAACGTGGGGATGATCGAATCCGCCTTCTCAAAGGCAAGATCATCTTCCGTGCCTTCTTCCCCGTCATTGCCGTTTCGGTAGGTTATGATCTTTTCCACGAGACTGGTCCCAAAACCGATACTTTCCAAGACGACCGCGTCCGCCGTATTGATATTGACCAACCCCCGCCCGTAAACCGTGACCCTGTTCTTAACTTTATCAAAAATGGCCGGGGTGACCCCTTTTACCAACCGTAATTCCTCTAAAACTTCAAACAAGGCATTCTTGCACGGATATCCGTCCGGCAATGCCTTATAATAGTAACTTTCCGCCCCGTTCTCCGAAGGCTCGTCATCCGCGTCCCGCCAATCAACAATGGCGCCGGCAATATCAGACGCGTCCTGGGCGGCCAGTTCAGCCGTCATTTCAAAAAACCGTTTTAATACGTCTTCGGGCGCTTTATTGATATTGAGCTTCCTTTCTTCGTCGATAAAACCGTAACGCGGATCCCCTTCTTCCTCGTCGCCTTCAAAATGGAGATATTTAACACTGAAATACCCTTCTTCGGTCAAACCGACTTCCTTGAACGACTCCTCATTATTGACCCATGATTCGTTAAGCCCGTCAAAATCTTGCGTTTCATCCGCCCGTATTTCAATGACCGCCCGCTGGATGCCCGCCTTGGCAAGATAACGCAGCACCACCCGGTCGCGTAACCTCGCAGCCAATCCGAGCTGAGGCGTTATCAAAATATGAAGAACGACGGCCAGGGCCGCCAGAAAAAACAGGGACCAAAGGACAGCGACGAGAACGCTTCCTTCCTGGCCGCGGTCGCGGTTAAACATCGCCACCCCCTTCGCCCCCTTCTTGTTCCAATTCATCAACGACACGGACCGCCGGAATAAAGACCGTCCGGACCATTTCCATGTCCCGGCCTTGGTCTTCAAACGTTAACGCAATTCTTACAGCAGCCGGGAAAACTTCTTCCTGAAGCCAGGATTCCTTCCAATTTGTTTCTTCCGTTTCCCCGTCAAAAGAAGAATAACTGAATTTGAGGTCCTTGACCGATACAAGCGGAATATCTTTGTCTTCGCCCGGACCGCTTTCGCTTTCTGCTTGGGAATAATTCCTCTGGCCGCGCATCAACATCTTTTCATTCCCGTCTTTGACATAATATAATGTTTTACCAATCGATGGAACAACCGTTTCTCCGTCTTCTTCTTTTTCGGTCACTTCGATAATGGACGCAAAGGCAATGCTCTGCGCCTCTCCCTTAAACTCCACGGTCGAAAACGGAAACGCATTGCTTAGATCACGCTCCATCTCCTCCAGGGCAAGGAGGGCATCGGTCTGAAGGCCTCCATAGGTCTGTACGCGTTCAAAAACATGAAAGCCGCTGGCGAACGTTGTCAGAACGGCCAGCCCGATCAACCCCAAGATCGACGCTGAGACCATGAGCTCGATAAGGGTAAAGCCACTGACAGCGTTTAGCGGATAGCGTTTAGCGGAGTGAATTTTCCCGCCTCCTAAACACTTTTTGCTATACGCTATTCGCTGCTTATTCTTCTTCACTCTTCTTTCCCGCCACATATGTTGTTAACGAAATCTCTCTCGGGTTAAAATCGCTGAAAACCCTCACGGTTAACGCATAAAGGTCCTCTTTTTCGGCCTCTTGGATATTCCACTCCCAGGAAAAATCCCGGTATGGCTCTTCGAAAGTCCCGCGTTCATTCCCTTGCACAATCTCTTTCTTCCCCCGCAGCATAATCTCAACTTCCGCCATCTTGTTTTTCAGCAGGTTTATAATCTCGACGTTGTATTGGCCGGCCTCCAATGCCGTTATGGAACTGGCATATCCCTGCAGGACGCCCGTGATCCCAAGCGCGAGAATGGAGACAGCCAGTAAAACTTCGACGAGGGATAATCCGCGTTCAGCGTTTAGCGCATAGCGTTTAGCGGATAGTCTCACTCCGCCCTCTATACGCTTTCCGCTATACGCTATACGCTGTTTTTTACCAGTTTTTGATATCATCATCAGACCCTTCGGCGCCATCGGCCCCTAAAGAATAAAGGTCATAACCGGTCGAATTATGCGCGCCGGGGCATTTATACAGATATTCGGTCTTCCAGGGGTCAAGCGCCTCGCTTTCCAGGTAAGGGCCGTTCCAGTTCTTCGGGACGGGATTGGAAGACGGTTTTGAAAAGAGCGCCTTTAGGCCTTGCTCTGTCGACGGGTAACGCCCGTTGTCCAGTTTGTATAATTTTAAGGCAAGGCCGATATTCGAGTTGATATCAGCCTCGGCAACAGTGATCTTCGCCTGTTCGGAGCGGTTGGACAAGCGCGGCACGACCATGGCCGATAAGGCGGCGATAATGATGACCACGATCATGAGCTCGATGAGCGTGAATCCGTATTGCGTTTCGTCAATAGCGGATTGGCCTGGCGCAATACGATATACGCGCGACGCGCGATGTAACTTTTGTTTAAGATTCTTCATTGTTCTCCCCCTTTTAAACCAGCTATTAAAATGCGGCTTCCAGTAACCAGTTGCCAGAAACCAGAGTTGAAATGTCAAATGCTAAATGTCAAATGCCAAATAAATGACAAAAACCCAAAACCAAACGGGTCAACCGCGCATTGGGCATTGGTCATTTGGAATTCATTTGCCCCTCGCGTTGCTCGGGATTATTGCGAGGAGTACTTGCGCGAAGCGCAATGGATCATTTGACATTTTTCATTTGTCATTAAAAAACGTTGGGCTCAATGTCACGTAACATCTGGTTCTTAACTATTCAAATCTTTCCCTTACTTCGCCATCACCCCGATATCGAAGATCGGCAATAGCATGGCAAACACGATGAATCCGACGACTCCGCCAATCACCAAGATCAATAACGGCTCTAACAGCGAGGTCATGACGCTGATCGATTGTTCCACTTCTTTCTCATACGCCTCGGCCACGCCGTTTAACGCGCCTTCCAGTTTCCCTCCCTCCTCGCCGACAGCGATCATGTTAATGGCGAAATTCGGGAATATCTTCACCTTCCCTAGGCTGGCCGACAGCGTCGCCCCCTGATTGACGATGTCTTTTCCCGTCGTTTCCAATTGTTTCCGCAACGCCTCGTTATCAAGCGTATTGGTCGCCAGCGAAAGGCTGTCATAGACAGGCAGCCCGTTCTTTAAAAGCATCCCCAGCGTCCGGCAGAATTTGGCGATTTCGGCATCACGGACAAACTGTTTGACCATGGGCGTATGCAGCTTAATCAGATCAAACAAGAATTTCTTTTTCCCTCCGGGCCGTGCCCTCCCGAACATGAGAAGGGCAAAAACAAAAGCGAAAACGAACCACATCCAATGTTCAGACATAAAATGACTGGTCGCGATCAAGGCCCTGGTCGGAAGCGGAAGCTCTCTTTTCATTTTTTCGAAAATGCCGATAAACTTCGGCATAAAAAAGGTCAGCATGACAAAAACCGTCCCGATGCCAACGGCCAGCATGACCATCGGATAGGCCAGGGCCGATTGAATCTTGCGCCGCATTTGCTGTTCTTTTTCGCGGTGTTCCGCGATCTTATAGAGGACTTCGTCTAAAACTCCTCCCTGCTCGCCCGACTGGACCATGCTCAAAAACAGGTTATTAAAAAGTTTCGGGTAGCGTCGCATGCCTTCTGAAAGGGTTTTCCCGTCCTTCACCTGCTGCTTGAGATCTTCGACGACAGATTGGAACGAATGGTTATCCGTCTGCTGGGCGATCAAGGACAAAGCCCTGAGGATCGGAACGCTGGCCTTCACCAGGCTTGCCAGCTGCCATGTAAAGGTATCAATGTCCTTGGTCCTGATCTTCCGGTTCCCCATGACCGGCTTCTCGGATGGGCCTGAACGGCCCTCTTGTTCCTGGGCCATACTGCTATCTTTTTCATCGATACTGACCGGGCTTAAACCCATTTGATCCAGCTTGATCACAACCTGATCAGGATTTTCCGCGGCCATCTCGCCTTCGACGACCTCATGCGGCCCTCGTTTAGCCCTGTAATGATATTTAGGCATTTGTCTCCCCCTTAAACAAACTTCCGAGATCCGTTTGGATAAATGTCACGTAAGAAGTAAGACGTGAAACATATGGTTCAGGATGGCAATATAGTTTCCCTTGCCAATTCAACTTTTTAACAATTTCGTTTAACCTTGACGTCCTACATCTTACTTCTTACGTCTTACGTCACAAATCTCACTCCTCAATCTGCGTCACCCGCCTCACCTCTTCCGGCGTCGTAACCCCCGCGAACACTTTTTCCCATCCGCTGTGCGCCAAAGACTTGACCCCCATCTCGCGCGATCTGCGTTCAATGACATCTGAAGAAGCCTTCTTTAAGATCAATTCCCTTATGGCCTCATTCATGACCAAAATTTCATAAATCCCCGCCCGCCCCTTGTACCCTGTATTATTGCAGGACGGGCACCCCTTCCCGCGGTAAAAAGGCCGTCCGGGATCGATCCCGGGAAGCGTCTCGCCGATGTCCAATGTCTCACCGGTCACCTGCGTTTTACACTCCGGGCAAATAACGCGCACCAAACGCTGGGCGATAAAGGCCTCAACCGAAGACGTGATCAAAAAAGGATCGATCCCCATATCCACCAAACGGGTCGCCCCTCCGGCCGCGGTATTGGTATGGATCGTCGAGAAAACTAAGTGGCCCGTCAGGGCTGTCTGGATCGTGATCTGCGCTGTTTCGGTATCGCGGACCTCGCCGACCATGATGACGTCAGGATCATGGCGCAAAATACTCCTGAGAGCCGCCGCGAATGTCAAATCGATCTTTGGGTTAACCTGGATCTGCGAGACCCCGCGCAATTCATATTCCACCGGGTCTTCGATGGTGATGATCTTCCGCTCGCGCGTATTCAGCTTGCTCAAGCACGTGTAGAGGGTGGTCGTCTTCCCGCTTCCCGTCGGGCCGGTGACAAAGATGATCCCATGGGGCTTGGCCAAAAGGCCTTCGACAACGCGTATCTCCTTTTCTTCCATCCCCAGGTCCTTGATGCTTAAAAGCATCAAGGTCGAGAGGATGCGGATGACGATATTTTCCCCGTACAGGGTCGGGATGATCGAGATGCGCAGCTCATATTCCTTATCGCCGATCTTGGCCTTGGCCCGGCCGTCCTGCGGGATGCGGCGCTCGACAATATTCAAATTGGCCATCACCTTGATCCTTGAGACAATAGCCGGATACAGGTACTTGATATTTTCGGAAACCTGCGTGTCGTACAGGACGCCGTCAACGCGGTAACGCAAGAGCAGTTCATCGCGGTAATGCTCCAGATGGATGTCCGTTGCCCGGTCGCTGATCGCCTGCTGGAGGATCTGGTTCACCAGCTTGACAACCGATGCGTCTTCGGCGCCGGTTTCCAGGTCCTGCACCTTTTCCTGCGAACCCCCCTCTTCCTCTTTCACTTCCGTTTTCGGCGCCTCTGCCAGGATGCGCTCGATCGTATCCGCCCCGACGCCGTAATACTTCCTGATCGCGTCCGTGATGTCCGAGGCCACCGCGAGGGCGATCTCAACACGGTAGCCTAAATTCGTTTCCAGATCATCGATGGGCCACATGTCAAAGGGGTTGGAGATCGCCACCGTCAGCACATTGCCGTCAATGCGGATCGGCATGATCTTATAATGCCACGCGAATTTGGCCGGCACGCTTTCGATCACCTTGTCCGCGATCTTCATTTCCTTCAGGTTCAGGAACTTGACCCCCTGCTGCTCGGCCAACACCTTCAGGAGCTTCTCTTCCGTAATGATGTTCAAACGGACCAGTGCCTGGCCAAGGAACTCCTTCGTGTTCTGATGTTCCTTGACCGCCAGATCCAGCTCTTCCTGCGTTATGATCTTCTTCTCGACGAGAATGTCCCCGATGCGTAATGGCATGCGCAACTCCTCTTAATCGAATTCGTATTGCGTCGTGCGTATATCGTATTGCGTTTCAGTCATTAGAAAGTTCGGTTTACATTGTAATTTTTAAATCTTACGCAATACGCATCACGTATGTTTTACCTTAATTTTATTTTGAGGAAAACATTACGTACTCCGTCTTTGAACAAAGGAGTA
>JAFGFL010000024.1 GCA_016931055.1 Candidatus Omnitrophota bacterium
CGAGCTTCAGTTTAAAATCATTCAATCAGTACAGTGTAATGGCTTTTAATTATCAACCAAATTTCCGTGTCATAACCAATTAATTATGCAAGGAAATTACTGGTCAAACGACCTAACTAATGAAGAATCTGATGATTTGACCCTTGGTTTCGGGGTATCCTGGAAACTCAAGCCTTCCCTGGATTTAAGGATCGGTTATTTCCAGGATATTGAAAAATCTTCAGGTGAGGAGGATCGAGTGGCTTTACTGCAAATATATTATTATGGAAAGTGAAAATTATGCGCACATTAATACTTTTATTAACTTTTGTTTTGCTGTCTGTTAACAATGCGTTTGCGGCTGTGGGATGCGATTTGTCGGATCCGGACCGGGACGTCAAGAGGCTTTTCCCGGAATCGACGGGATATAAGACCGAATACGTAACCATCGAGGAGAGAGGCGGGCAAGAGCTTGCGGGACAAATAGAAGCGAAATTAGGAGAGGCCCTCGACTCGTTTTATGAAACCTTAGATGTGCCTTATGCGTTTTATAGGGTTCTGAAAGGGAAGGAAGTTGTCGGGTATGTCCATGGCGTGAACCAAAAAGGGCAATATGGGGGGATGCAGCTGATCCTTGCCACGGACCTTCATGGGAAAATCCTTGAGTTTTATTATCAAAAAATTTCTTCTCCAGAAGCTAAGCAGTTCCGGGATAAGAATTTTACCAGAAACTTTACGGGACTGACATTAGAGGATTTTCTCGCCCTAACCATTCCGAAAGGGAGTCAAGGCGTGGAAATCCAAGATCCATCCGAAAACAGTCAAAAAGATTTCTTGGCAACGTTAAGGGGAGTTAAGAAGAACCTTATTTTGTTAGATGAATTTGTTTTGGGCAATAATAGCAGCTCAGTTCTTCAGGAGGGGGGAAACAACAATGCGGACAATTAAAATTTTCGCTATTCTCTTTGTGGGGATATTGGTCACGGCGGGTTGCGCGAAAGTCGAACACTATGGCCAACCCCTGAGTTTGCGGGAGACGACAAAAGTTATCGACATCTTGAAAAATCCCGGCCAGTATATTGATAAGATGGTCAAGGTCGAAGGAAAGATCGCAAATGAATGCCCGACGGGGTGCTGGTTTAATGTTACGGATGAAACGGGGACGCTTTATATCGATTTATTGGGTGCGAATATCGCGATTCCTCAGAAAGTCGGGCATGATGTCATCCTTGAAGGGACCATTAAGGAACGGTCGGGGGTTCCGATCATCCATGGGACAGGAGTTGATATCAAATGAATTTAGTATCATTGTCATATAAAAATCTCATTCGTAAGAAGATCCGCACGGGATTGACTGTTGGCGGTGTTGCTATCGCGGTGTCTGTCCTTGTGAGTTTGATGGGCTTTGACAAGGGGTATCAACGGGGGCTGAAATCGGATATTGACAAGATGGGATATCAGCTCCTTGTGACGGCAAAAGGATGCCCCTATGAAGCGGCAACGCTTATGCTCCAGGGGGGCGGCGGGCTGCGCTATATGGAACAAGAAGTGTACAGCAAGATTATCCAAGATAGCCGCATTGACAAAGTCACTCCTCAATTGGTGCATACGGTTGCAGACCCCGACAAAAATGATGGGCAGGGCGGGATGATGCTTTTTATGGGCATTCATCCTTCGTTACTGGAACTCAAGCCGTGGATGGAATATAAAATGGGAGGATGGTTTTCCTCGGAGACGGCCCTTGAAGTCATCATGGGATATGAAGCGGCGGAGCTTGAGCAGCGCGTTGTTGGCGACCAGATTTATGTTCCCGGGATCGATCAAGTCCTGACGGTGGTCGGGATTTTTAAACGGACAGGGACGCAGGATGACGGGATCATCTTTGTCCCCATCCAAACGGCCCGGGATCTTTTTAAACTTGACAATAAGCTTACGGGGATCGGTATTAAATTAAAACAGATTGATGATCTCGTTGATTTTCAGGAAGATTTATATAATGAGCCGGGAATACAGGTTATCAGCATGGCGCAGGTCCAGGGCACTATTTATAACCTTATTTCCTCAGCGAGGGTCATGACTAATTCGATTGCCTTGATCGCGGTTGTTATTGCCGTGATTGGCGTAATTAATACGATCCTTATGTCGGTCTTTGAAAGGACCAAAGAGATTGGCGTCATGCGGGCATTGGGGGCTTCACGTTTAGATATTTTCAAGATTATTTGGTTTGAAACGGTCATGATTTGTTTTATAGGCGGGATTTTTGGGAACATTTTGGCGTTCTTGGGCGGCCATCTTGTTGAGCAGCTAGTCCGGGGTGTCATCCCTTATGTGCCCAGCGGCCAGTTGATCTATATTACGGCGCCGCTGGTTTTCTCTTCGTTTTTAGGCGCTGTGGCTATGGGATTAATGGCCGGGATTTATCCCGCTATTTGGGCCTCATCGTTGAGGCCGGTGGAAGCTGTCAGAGGAAGCGAGTAACAGATGAACCGAAGCGTTATTACAGGGAAGAGAATGAGTAAGGTTTACCATTTGCCTGCGGAAGATATCTATGCGGTCAATAATATTGACCTTGATATCCATGAGGGGGATTATGTCGCTATCATGGGGCCTTCAGGTTCCGGGAAAACGACTTTGTTGGATATCCTTGGATGTATGGACTCGCTCTCGAGTGGGGAACTCAAGGTCTTGGGCTTTGATGTTTCCGGAAAGAAAGAGGATGAACTGGTTAAGATCCGCCGCGGCCATATCGGGTTTGTCTTTCAGGAATTCCTACTGATCCCGACATTAACAGCCCTTGAAAATGTTGAGATCCCCTTGCATTTCGCCCGTAAGAATGTCAAAAGGGCGGAATGTATTGACCTGCTCGGGAAAGTCGGGCTTAAACATCGCATCAACCACCTTCCCAAACAATTATCTGGCGGTGAGAAACAGCGGGTGGCGATTGCCAGGGCTCTTATGGCATCGCCGAAAATCCTCATTGCCGATGAGCCCACGGGTAATCTGGATACCAAAAATTCCCAAGAGATCTTTAATGTTTTCCAAAAGCTCAATCAGGAAGGATTAACCATTATTGTCGCGACACATGACGAGCAATTGGGAAAACAGGCCAGGCGTATCCTTCACCTGAAAGATGGCAAAATCTGCAGTTAAAGTGAGCCCAAACCCAAACCGGCCAAGAACCAGATAATCCTGTTGATTAATTAATGGCTTGTGGTATAAAAGTACAATAATATGAATATCCATATTAGTTAACTGGTCGAGATTGAGATCTTAATAAAGATTTATTTAATTATTTGGCTGTCATTGATTCTGGAGAGACATGACTAAAAATCAGCGATATTTAGTTGTTATTTTGTTGAGCATTTGTTCGCTTTCCTGCCGCCATCTTTCCCGGCAACAACCGTTGGCTCCGATCGAAGACTTGCACATTTACGAGGACGTGTCTTTCCCAGAGTCTCCCTTTGATGGCAAGGTCAGACAAACGTTTCAAGACAAGACCCACCACATCAGCATCCTGAACGTTGGGGATGAGGCCCTCTTGGCGCGGATCCATTTGATCCGCGCGGCCCAAAAGGCCATTTATATCCAGACGTTTATCTGGACCAATGACGAGGTCGGCCGCTGGGTGGTCAAGGAATTGGTGAAGGCGGCCGAACGGGGAGTGAAGATCAAGCTCATGGTGGATTACCTGACGCTGGAGAAGAACCTCAATAATATCGCCTATCTGGCGGCGATCCATCCGAACATCGAGTTTAAAATTTACAATCCCATCGCGAAGAAGATCAGGCCGTCGGCGCTGCAATTGATCAAGGGATACGGCATTGATTTTAAGAAAACGAACAGACGCATGCACAATAAGATTGTTGTCATTGATGACCGCATCGGCATCACGGGTGGGCGGAACATCGAGAATGATTACTATGACCGGGGCGCCGGCCGGAATTTTAAGGACCGGGATGTCTTGGTCGTCGGGCCGGAGGTCAAGTCGATGACGGATTCATTCATGGAATATTGGAATTTCAGACTTTCGGTTGCCGCGGATGATATGGTCGATATCCATCATTTGATCGAAGAAGGGGTTGGCTACGACGCCGACGGGAGCCAAGACATAGGGTTTAACGCCCTTTTCGGGGACGTTGACTCATGCGCTTCAGATGATGGTTGTATCAAAGAAGCGTTCATTGATGCGGGATTTGATGTGAAAGGAAAAGTTGAGTTTGTGGCGGATAAACCCGGCAAGAGCGAACGGATCGGGAAATATAAAACGACGGCAGTTACGGATTCAGTGCTCAGTTTTTTAGAAGACTCAAAAGGTTCCATTGTTATGCAAACGCCTTATTTGATTGTCTCCGGGAAGAGCTCCAAAATTTTTAAGCGACTCCGGCGCAATAACCCCGGCTTGGAGATCCTTGTTTCCAGCAATAGCCTCGCGGCGGCTGACCATGTGCACGCTTACGCGTTTTCGTTCAAGAACAAGAAGAGATACGTCAGGAATTTCAGATGGCGGATCTTTGAGTTTAAACCTGCCCCGAAAGATGCCGATCTTATGATCAGGCCGATTGCGGCGGTTGTACGGGCCAAAAAGTATTACGTGTGCATTCACGCGAAGTCCTATATTTTTGATGACAAGATCGCGTGGATCGGGTCGTTTAACCTTGACCCGCGTTCCAAATATTTGAACACCGAAGTGGGATTGGTGGTTCATGACGAGACCGTCGCGGCGGCATTAAAAAAGGATATTCAAAGGGACATGGCGCCGCAAAACAGCTGGACGATCGGGAAAAAGAAAAACATACCGGTTGTCTCCCATGTCAGCGACTCGATTGATGATGTGATGGATGCCGTGCCGGTCGTGCATGTCTGGCCGTTCCGTTACACGTCCAACTTTGAGCTGAAAGAGGGAAAAGAAGAGGTGCCGTTCTATCATGAGAAATTCTATGAGAACTACGATTCCGTGGGGCCGTTCCCGCAGATGGAAATGACCGTCGCCGAGATCGAAACCAGGCTGCTCAAATCGTTTTTTGGCGTCGTTGAGGGTTTAATGTGAGAGGATAAGGAGGTATAACGTTATTATGAACAAAAGAATATTCTTACTTTCCCTTTGTATTGTTTTTTATCCGGTGTGCGCGCAAGCGGCCGAGATGTATACGATGGAGACCGTTGAACGGGTGATCAGCGGAGATACTTTTAAACTTAAAAGCGGTAAAAAAATCCGTTTAATCGGTGTCGACGCGCCAGAAAATGAGCCTAACCAAAAGGCGAGGGAGGATAGCCTGCGGACAGGGCAAACTCTTGACGAGCTACTTAAGAAAGGAAAAGCGGCAACGGAGTGGGTCAAATCGCGGTTGGAAGGCAAGAGGATATTCCTCAAGTATGACAAAAAGCGCAAGGGGGACAGGGGAGAAGAATTGGTTTATGCCTACCTTTATGATGAGGCATTATTTTATGGAGGGATCGTGGAAAGGCAGCTTTTTGAGGATGTGCAGTTCGAATGGTGGCAGCTGCCTGAAAGGGGAAAATATGTCTTTCTCAATGCGACGATCATTAAAGGGGGTTATGCGACACCGGAGAAGATCCCTCCTAATGTAAAATATGCGGATTGGTTTGAAAGGGCATTTTGGGAGGCCAAGGAAGCCAGTGAAGGGCTCTGGAACGTGGATTACTTCGAGGTCCCTTGCACGGAAGAAGGCAGGAAGATAGGGATTTGCGCGGGATGCCTTGTCAGGTGTTGCAAGCCTTCGATGCCTATTTTTGATCTTGTTGTTGACGGAAAATGCCAAAAGGAACCGGTTATTGGTTCAGGGGGCTATTGCAGTCATTGCGGCAATAATATTTGCGAGTCCGAACATCTTGAAGATTCGTGCAATTGCCCGAGGGACTGCAAATGAAATCACGATGAAACGAATGAAAGTCAGGAGCATGAGATGAAGATTATCTATGACAAAATATTTCTTGAGCATGACACGGGCATGCATCCGGAGAACAAAAAACGCCTTTTGGCGTTAGGCGATTTACCTCAGACAAAGATTGAAAACGGTGAGAAATACCTTGGGCTTATTCACGATAAAGGGTACGTTTCCCGCATAAAAGAGGTTTGCAAGACCGGCGGGCACCTGGATGCGGACACGGTCGTGTCCCATAAAAGTTATGAGGCGGCTGTCTGCGCGGTCGGGGCGACCGTCACGGCATCAGAAAGCAATGATTTCGCGCTTGTGCGCCCTCCCGGGCACCATGCGCACCCCGACCGCGCCAGCGGTTTCTGTGTTTTCAATAATGTGGCCATCGCGGCCCAGAAATTGGCCAATGAAGGAAAGAAGGTCCTGATCTTTGATTTTGACAGCCATCTCGGCGATGGGACAGAAAAGGTTTTTTACGAATCGGATAAAGTGTTCTATTGGTCCCTGCATCAGTACCCGGCCTTCCCGGGATGGGGAGATGAGAATGAGATCGGGAGAGGGAAGGGGAAGGGTTTTACCGTCAATGTCCCTTTGCCTCCGGGGACAGGCGACGACCTGTTTTGGAAGGCCGTTGACTCGGTTTTGCCGATAGTCAAGCAATTTTCGCCTGATGCGGTTGCGGTTTCCGCGGGCTTTGATGGGCATCATTCTGACCTGCTTCTGAACCTGCGATTGACTGCGACGACATATTATCGCCTCGGGACAATGCTTAAGAATAATTTTAAAAATGCTTTCGCAACTCTCGAAGGAGGATATAATATTGACTATTTACCCAGGTGTATCCATAATTTTCTTAATGGAGTTAATGGAGAAAAAATTGACCTTCAAGAGGACCTCACCGACTCATCGATCCAGGTCACGGATGAATTTGAATTGAGGATGAGCGGTCTATTGAATAACCTCAAGCCGTTTTGGAGAATATAGGAGCAACATGAAAGACCTCAACGCTTTTTTTAACCCCAAGACCATTGCCATCATAGGTGCTTCCAATAATAGGGGAAGCGTCGGCTATGGTGTGATGCATAACCTAATCGGGCAGGGGTATGAAGGGGCCGTTTATCCGATCAACAACAAGAGGCAAAGCATCCAGGGGGTCAAGGCGTATCCGTCTGTTTCGGACACCCCTGACAAGATTGATTTGGCGATCATCACGATTCCGGCGCTGAGTGTCCCGGCGATTGTTGAGGAATGCGGCCAGGTCGGCGTCAAATCGCTCGTGATCATGTCCTCCGGGTTTAAAGAGGCCGGTAAAGAAGGGAAAAAGTTGTACTCGGATATTCATAAGGCCGTAAAGAAATACGGCATCAATACGCTGGGGCCGAACTGCCTGGGATTCTTGCGGCCGGATATTCATTTGAACGCGAGCTTCTCACCGCAAAAAGTACTCAAAGGGAACATCGCCTTTATTTCCCAAAGCGGGGCCCTGGGAACGGCGATTATCGATTGGGCGTATGGGCATAACGTGGGATTCAGCTATTTTGTTTCCGTCGGGTCAATGATGGACATTGACTATCCGGATTTGATCGATTATTTCGGGAACGACCCTTCCACGTCAAGCATCCTGATCTACATGGAGTCCATCTCTCAGGCGCGGAAATTTTTGAGCGCGGCCAGGGCGTTTGCCCGGACCAAGCCGATCATTGTCTTAAAGTCCGGCAGGAGTTCTGAAGGGTCAAAGGCTGCCTTGTCTCACACGGGAAGCTTGACCGGGGATGACGCCGTTTTCGATGCGGCCTTCAAACGGGCAGGCATTGTGCGGGTGGGGACGATCGGGGAACTCTTCGATTGCGCCCAGACATTATCGATGCAGCGTAAGGCCAAAGGCAACAGGCTGGCTGTCGTGACCAATGCCGGAGGCCCGGGAGTTATCGCAACGGACCATCTTATTGCAAGAGGAGGGGTCTTGGCCAAATTGTCTTCAGAGACGATTAAATCTTTGAACGAGGTCATGCCGCCGAATTGGAGCAAGGGCAACCCTGTGGATATTTTGGGGGATGCCAATGAAGAGATCTTCCGCAACGCGGTTGAGTTGTGTTTAAAAGACCCGGGATCGGATGCCGTGCTTGTTATCTTAACGCCGCAGACCATGACTGACCCAGCTTTCATTGCCCAGGCGGTTGTGGAGTTATCGAAAACGAGTAAGAAAATGATCTTGACCGCCTGGATGGGAGAGTCAGAAGTCGAAGCCGGCCGCAACATATTAAGAAATAACAAAATTCCTGTTTATGCGATCCCTGAGAATGCTGTGCGGAGTTTCCTGAACATGTATCAGTATTCCCGGAATATCGAGGTCCTTTATGAGACTCCGTTAACGATTCCCCAGTCGTTTAAGCCGAGGACCCAGGACAATAAAGAGCTCTTGAAAAAAACGATCGCCGAAGGGCGCCGCACGCTGACAGAATTTGAGACGTATAAGCTTTTGGAGAATTACGAAATCCCCGTGACCAAGAATGGTTTGGCTAAAAGCGCCGATGAGGCAGCCTCAATGTCCTCGGAAATCGGATTTCCGGTCGCGATGAAGATTTCCTCCCCCGATATTTTCCATAAGACGGACGTTAACGGGGTCAGGCTGAATATCCGTTCTCCGGAAAAAGCGCGGGAAGCCTATGAGGACATCATCGCATCCGCTAAGGAGTTCAAACCGCAAGCCAGGATCGACGGGATCATTGTCCAAGAGATGGTTTCCAAGAGATATGAAATGCTCATCGGCTCTAAGGATGACCCCATTTTCGGGCCGGTGATCGTTTTCGGGATGGGCGGTGTGGCCGTTGAGGTTTTTAAGGACATCAATATCGGGCTTCCGCCGCTGAATATGGCCCTGGCCCAGAGGCTTATCGAGGAAACAAAAATCTACAGGCTTTTAAAAGGCTACAGGAATATGGAGGGAGTGGACATCAAGGCCATCCAGTTCCTTCTTTATAAGTTCGCGTATTTGATCATGGATTTTCCTGAGATCAAGGAAATTGACATGAACCCCATTGCCGTTGACGCGAAAGGGAGCGTCGTTCTTGATGCCAAAGTTGTTCTGGACGAGGATATCGGACAAAAAGAAGTAAGGCCGTACTCGCATCTTGTCATATCTCCTTACCCGATGGAATATATCAGGGAGGCGAAATTAAATAACGGAGAAACGGTTGTTTTACGGCCTATCAGGCCTGAGGATGAGCCTCTGGAAGCCGAGATGTTCACGCATTTCTCCCAAGAAACCCAGCGCTTCCGTTTCTTTACGCTTATCAAGGACATCACGCACCAGCTCCTGATCCGCTACACGCAGATAGATTACGACCGGGAGATCGCGATTATTGCCGAATTGACCGAAGAGGGAAGAAAGAAGATGGCGGGCGTTGTCCGTCTCATCGCGGATGCCTATAATGTGACCGCGGAATTCGCCATTGTTGTCGCGGACCCATGGCATAATCTGGGCCTGGGGAACATGCTGACGGATTATATCCTGGAGATCGCCCGTAAAAGGGGCATTAAAAAAGTTTACGCCAACACCTTGACGGACAATTATATTATGGCGCATATTTTCAAAAAGCGCGGGTTCACGTTCTCCTACCAGGAAGACACTTGCTACGTGGAATTAAAACTTTAAGTTTCATGACTATGGTACCGGGCTTCTGTATAATAGCTGTATGAACAAAATCCCTCCCCGACATCAAACTCTTTTCAGTGTTATTAGCTTATTTGCTTCCGTTGTCCTATGCTCGTCTCAAGGTTATGCGGCTGATTTGGGGGATATTTATTCGCCTCTTATCGGCAGTAATAAGTTCCTCTATAAAGCTGAAATGTATAGTTTTGACATGAGCGAAGAAGGGACCCACGGGAGCGCTTCTTTCGGTGCCTTTAATTCCGATCCCAAATTGTTTTCGCTTTCCCATTCCTTAAGATTCTCGCCTATCGCAAATATGGAAATAGAAACAGGGTACAGGCAGTTCTTGCCGCAGGAGTATACGCGTTACACGTATGACGGCCCGACCTCGGCTCTGGACACGGTCCAGGACCACAGGCTTGATCACTTTCAGGATTATTCCCTCCAATTACGTTTTCGGAAAGCTCTTTTTGAGACGTATTTAAGCGTTCAGGAGAAAAGGCAGAAAGCCAAGACCGATGCCAAGTTATTGCTGGATGACACCATCAGTTTCGACGATATTTATTCTCATTTTGAGGATTTCAAGTTCGGGGTCAGGTATTTATCGAAAGAAAAAGCATCATCAGGAAAAGACCATTATTTCCAGGTCACGCGGCCGCAGCTTGAGGCCGATCAAGTTAATGTCGAGGCGAACTTAGGTTATAAGAACGGCAAGGTCAAAAACTCACAGGATGTCTATTCCCGAGGAGCATTATATTTCCGTGAATATTCCCATCAATTAAGGCCGCACGTTATCCCTGAAGTGTTGTTGCGTTACGGTGTCAGTGACCGTGTTAATGTTGAAACGGGTTTCTCATACACGACGCCGTTTAAATACAAATATGAATGCAGACGATTTAATCCCACGAACACGAATTTTATAATAGGGACCTACAACATCAAGAACAATCTTGAGGCGCCGTTAAAGGTCTCCTATCGGCCCTGGGACCATTTTTCCGTGACGGCCTCTTCGGATTTTCGTTTCACTAGGCAAAGGCTGGACTTGTGGGAAAAAAAGACCGATGGTTCGACCGCCGTTTATACCGTGCGCAAACTGCGCGCTTATAACGCAAAACCGACGCTGGAGTTGGCCTATTTTCATGATGCCGGCCAGCCGGTGACAGAAAATGAATTTTCTTCTTTAACAGTGCAAATGTTAAGGCAAAAGCAGCTCTTGTTGAGCTTCCAATATCAGAAAGATATGACCAGCCTGAAAAAAGCGGACAATAACGGCGCGCAGAATGTAATTGACCCTTACGGATTGTTCATGGACCCCTTGGACCTGTTTGTCTCCGGAACGGAGGAGGCAGTATTCTTTTTAGGCGATAAAACAACCCAGGCGGCCGGGGTCCAGTCGCAGAATTTTTATCTTCTTAAGACAAAGTTGATTTACGGGATCCGCGATTTTCTTAACGCCGGCATTGAGGCAGGTTATCGTTCCGGGAGCTCTTTGCATCATTTTACGGTCCATGACGTCTTTGACCGGTTCTATCAATTTGAGCCGTATTATTATTTCAATTTCTTGGCGGATTGGAAAGTTAAAGAAAACAGCTTACTTTCGTTAAGAGCTCATTATGTGCCGCAGTACAAAACGTTCCTTAATACGACAGGCCATCCAAAGCAATTCGAAGCGGAGACACAATATTACAGTATTTCGCTGGCCTGGAAAATTCTTTTTTAGATCAAGAAAACATTAAAACGGAAATTCCGGAACAGGGTCCGGATCGGGTACTGGCTCTGGCGGAGGCGGTGGCGGCGGTTCTGGTATCGGATCTGGTTCTGGAACCGGTTCGGGTTCTGGCTCGGGCACTGGTTCAGGTTCCGGGAGAGGATCCGGCTCAGGCTCGGGTTCCGGAAGGATTTCCCTGATAACCCTGCCCCGGTTCCCATAAAGTTCCATTCGGTCAGAATCTTTATCATGTCCGTAAGGATCCAACATCTCAACTCTTCCCATGTTGCCCTGGCCCCGGTCATCGAGAGGATTATATGCCCATCTGGACTTATTCAGATTCTGCAATGAACGGTTAAGGTTTCTTATAAGTTCCTGCTCGTTTTTTCTTTGATGATGTTCCATGCGCCGGTCTGATTGACTTTGGATGTTTGGGCGTAAGGCCTTGGTTTGGGCGGCAATTTTTTCTCTATGAATTGATTGATCCTGGACAACGCGGTTTTCTTTTAAGCTGTTGGATTTAACGGCTTTTTGATGCTGATTTTTTTGGGGATTATTCTTTTCGGGTTTATGTTCTTGGCCTGAGGCTTCGGATTTACCGTCATTGCTTTTTTCCTCTTTCGGCTTGGCATATAGCGGCGTGGTGAGAAAGGCCAGCATCATGGCCCCGGCACATAGGATTATGGCGAGTCTTTTGGTCTTCATTTTCAGCGCCTCACAATCTTGACACCAGGCGCTTATGTACCCAAGAAAAAACCCATTCTGTTGGTAGAATGGGTCCCCAGGTACATTTCTCCCTGGTTTTTCGGCAACCTGGCAATCCTGCTTTGAGGACCCATGGCTTTGCGTCCTTCCCTTACGGGAAGTTTGCCATTATCGAAACCTTTACACTTTTCCAATATAAGTATAACACAAGTTTGAACAACGGCAAAAAAATGTTTATTGACAGGAATTTATGGAAGAAACCTGATTTGAGCAAGACATATGACCTATCTTGATCGACGAAAAGAATAGAACTTCAAATAAACCCGGGTTCTTTCTTGACTTATATTTTTAAACAGAGGATAATTTCCTTATGAAACGAGCCCTGATTTTAGTTGTATTGCTCCTGCAGATAAGCTCATGGTCTTGGGCGCAATCCACTCAGGATAAGAGGAGAGTTGAAGAGGAAAAAAGGAAGGATTTATCTTCCAGCGAGGCTTATTTGATCGAGGCCAAAGAGGTCCGCCCTGAGGATCTTGATTTAGAACAGAACGCTTACTTTTCAAAATTGCTCACAAAAGAGGTAGCCGACGTTTCCGATGCCTACAGGGTTCTCGTTATCCTGATGGGCCTCGATGATCGATTTTCTGATCTGGATTCCCAAATCCATTTTCTCGATCAAGAAGGCATAATCCCGGAGAAGCTCAGCCGCGAAGCCGATAACGCCATGCCGTTACGAAAAGGAGTAGCGGCTTTTATATTTACAAAGGCCATGGGCATTAAGGGAGGGATCGTTTTAAGGCTTTTTGGCGTGAACCAACGGTATGCTTTTAAGGAATTGGTCCATAGAGGGATTATGGAACCAGGATATGTCAGCGACGTGATGAGTGGCCGGGAATTGGTTTTGACGCTCATACAGGCAGCAGACCATATGGCCGACCGGCAGCGTAAATAGAGGAGATATCTTCGATGCTTGTATTTGGCAGGCGTTTCTTTTTTCTGATCCTTGGTTTTTCCATCTGGGCCGGCGTGGCTCATGCGGATGCCAGCGACCGTCAAGTTGAAGAGGAAAAAAGAAAGGTTCTGGAAAAATCCGAGTTCCGTGTTCTTGAAGGCGAAGGGAGGTTCTTGTTTGATTACGGCGCATGGATTGATTTTCGCTATACGAATTATAAAGATGACGATAACGATTCGGAAACACCAGATTCCCTCCGGGAGACATTTGAAGCTGACAACCGTTTCTGGTGGAAGCTCAACATTAAACCCCCGCTCGATGCCTCTTATGATAATGAACATGTTGTCTACTTGCGGTTGAAAGACCTGTATATCAAGGAATTCCCCGAAGACGAATCAGGCGACTATGATCATGACGGCCCTCATCTCGACTATGGGTACGCGATCCTGGACCTGCGCCCGTACAAGATAGAAGCAGGAAGGCGCTATTTCAATGTCGGCCGGGGTATTGCCTACAGCAATGTGGGCGACGGCTTTCAGATCAATTATATGCGTCCCGGATGGAATGTTGGGCTGTTGGCCGCCCACACGTTACCGCATGAAGACAATATCGATATCAGTGTCCCCGGATTTTCAAAAGACAGCGACCGGTATTACTATGCCTTGGGTGCCGGCTACGCGGGGATCCCGCATCACCAGCTTTACGGTTACTGTTTGGTTCAGCGCGATTTCAGCCACGAGGAGCCGAATGATCTTAACCAGGATTTCACCTATGATTCCGAATATATAGGCATCGGGTCAAAAGGGAACATCACGCCTCATCTCGGATATTGGGTGGAAGTTATTAAGCAAAGCGGGACGAGCCATGTTTTCGGGACCAATGAAGAAAGTGATATCGATGCGCTGGGCGCAAATGCGGGAGCCGAGTATCAATGGGACATGACCAGCCGGCCGCGTTTGTCGTTTGAATATGCCTACGGGTCCGGAGATTCAGAACGCGTCAGTGTTACGGATACAGAAGGTGGCAATCTTTCCGGTGATGACCATAATTTTCTTTATTTTGGATATTTCCCGGCGGGGTATGCTTTAGCGCCCCGGTTGTCCAACATCCATATTTACCGCGTTGGGGCTAATTGTTATCCTTTCGAGGGAATTCGAGCGCTGAAGAACCTGAATTTGGGGGCCGATTATTTCTGGTATTCCAAGGATAGATCTCAAGGCGGGATCTCGGACCCCGAAGCGACCGCCGATTCCCATAACATAGGAAGCGAAATGAATCTCACCGTTTCGTGGCAGATTTTATCCGACTTGAAGTGGGCGATGAGCTACGGTTATTTCATGGCTGGGGATGCGTACGCGGACACCGCTAATGATGCCAACCAATATTTCTCAAATAGCCTGATCCTGACATTCTGAAAACCAAGTTATTCATTGTGAATTTTTTGTGAATTCTCCTTTGAGCCTCTTCACAGATCGTATTAAAAAGAGTATACTATAGAAAAATTTTCATTGGAATAAGGGAGGATGATGGCTGAAGCGCGCGTTCTTATTGTCGAGGATGATCCGCATATTTCAAAATTGGTGAAATACAATTTTGAGAAGGCAGGTTACCTCTGCACGGTGACGATAACCGGAGAGGATGCGCTCAACATCCTCGATAAGGATCCCGTTGATTTGATCATTTTGGATATCATGTTGCCGAAAATGGATGGATTTGAGACTTGCCGTCTCATTAAGCAGAATAAGCGGTTTGCCGCGATCCCGATCATGATTGTCACGGCTAAAGGAGAAGAAGTTGACCGCATCGTAGGATTGGAGCTGGGAGCGGATGATTATATCGTCAAGCCGTTCAGTCCGCGGGAATTAGTCCTGCGGGCCAAGGCGGTTTTGCGGCGGGGGCAGCCCAAAAAAGAAAATGCCAAAGAAGTTCTCGGTGCCGGTGATATCATTATGGATATCCCGCGCCATAAAGTGTCCGTTCATCATAAAGAGATTGAATTGTCCCCTATGGAGTTCAAGCTTTTGGCGGTTTTGATGGAACGAAAAGGGCGGGTCCAATCCCGCGACCAGCTTTTGGCTGATGTTTGGGGGCTTTCTTCGGAGGTTACAACCCGCACGATTGACACGCATGTTAAATTGCTCAGGCAGAAATTAGGCAAGGCCGGCGATATGGTCCAAACAGTCCGGGGCATTGGCTATAAAATGGAAGATGAGGAATAGGGATCATGGCGCTTAAAATCCATCACCGTTTAACGTTGATCTTCGGGCTCATTTTCGCCATTGTTTTTGCCGGGATCTATGCCTACCTGCGTCAAACTTTAACCATCAATGCCTATCACCAAATTCACGAAAATTTAAGTCGGCAATTAGTGTTAAGCAAGATTTATATAGAGAAGGCTCTTGGGACGGGACCTTCATTTTTGGCCGATTTGGACGCGGTCGCGGACAAGATCGGGCAAGCCTCCGGATTGCGCGCCACGATCATTGCGGCGGATGGGATGGTCATCGGGGATTCAGAGCTTTCGTCGGAGGCCTTAAAGACGGTAGAAAACCATCTGCAACGCCCCGAGATCCAGAAGGCATTGAAATCCGAACGGGGAGAAAGCCGGCGTTTCAGCACGACCATAAAAAAGAACATGCTTTATATGGCCGCGTCTTTTCCCTTGAAGGATCAAAAGGCATTTATCCGTCTCGCGATGCCTCTTGATGATATCGAGCTGATTTCCAAGCATCTCTCAAAAATGTTGATCGTTTCATTATTGTCGGCATTTGGTATTGCGATGCTCTTGAGCTGGATTGCGTCCGTTCATTTCTCTCGACCCCTGATCGAGATGTCTGCCGTTGCCCAGAAGATCGCGGGAGGCAATTTCTCTGAAAGGATCTTCCTGCCGACCAAAGACGTTTTAGGCGATCTGGCGAATTCGATTAATTATATGTCCGAACAAGTCCGCATGCGTCTTGAGGAAGTGGCCAAAGAGAAATCCCGGCTTGAAGCGGTTTTATTGAGCATGTCGGAAGGCGTGTTGGTGATTAACCGGGAGGGGCAGATTCTGCTCATGAATGAGCCGTTTAAAAGGATCTTCCATGTGGCCGAAGAGCCGACCGGCAAAAGCACCTTAGAGATCATCCGCAATATCAAAGTGCAGGAAGTCGTCGATAAAGTCTTAAAACAACCGCAGGGGGTCGAGTCAGCCGAGATCACGGTCTTATTGCCCGAAGAAAAGAATATTCTCGTCTATGCCGCTCCGATTGTCCGGGCCCAGCAGCTTGAGGGCGTCGTTGTTGTTTTCCATGATATTACGGAATTGCGGAAAATGGAGGGGATTCGACGGGAATTTGTTGCCAATGTCTCGCATGAATTGAGGACTCCGTTAGCCAGTATCAGGGGATATGCGGAAACACTTTTGGATGGCGCCCTTGCCGATAAGGAACATGCGGAAGAATTCTTAAAGATTATTCATATGGATGCCGAGCGGCTTGCGAGATTGATCCAAGACATTCTCGATCTGTCGAAGATCGAATCCGGGATCCTGAAGCTTAAACTTCAGCCGGTTTCAATTAGCAAGGTTGCGGATCGCGTGCTGGAAGGCCTGCAGCGGCAGATCAATGAGAAATCTTTAGACGTGAAGAATGAAATACCCGCGAATACGCCCAAGGTCATGGCGGATGAGGACCGGATCGCAGAGGTTCTTTTAAACCTTATAGAGAATGCGGTCAAATACACGCCGCAGGGGAATAAAATAACTATTTCTGCTGAAAAACAAGGGGATGTTCTGCGGGTTGACATTACGGATACCGGCATAGGCATTCCGGAAGAGGATCTGCCGCACCTTTTTGAACGTTTTTACAGGGTCGACAAGGCCCGCTCCCGCGAGCTCGGCGGAACGGGATTGGGACTTTCGATTGTCAAGCACATCGTTCTTGCCCATAACGGCCAGGTTTCGGCCCAATCCGAACTTGGCCGCGGTTCCACGTTTAGTTTTACCCTCCCGATCGCTTAGGGGCCGTTTCGAAACGTTTTTACCCAATAGCACAATTCACTGTAAATTCACTTTCTCCTCATTTTCCCATCACATCATGGGTGTATGCTCTTTTCCGAAGGAGGACAAGAGCGTATGCCAAACAAAAAGAAAATATTGATCGTTGACGACGAGAAAAACCTGATTGGTTTGGTCGCCCTGCACATGCGGATGGCGGGATACGAACCCTTGTTTGCCACGGATGGCGAGGAAGCGTTGGCGATCGTCGAAAAAGAAAAGCCGGATCTTATCATTTTGGACTTAATGCTTCCTAAGATCGATGGCTCAAACGTTTGCAAATTGATACGGAAAGAGGATGCCTTCAAGGACATCCCGATCATCATGCTCACGGCGAAAGCGGGAATTGAAGATAAATTGAGAGGATTTGAAGCGGGGGCCGATGATTATGTCACAAAGCCCTTCAGCCCAAAAGAACTTGTTGCTCGGGTCAAGAGGGTATTGGCAAGAGGGATCCATGTTTCGTGACAAGCTTCCTAGGGATGTTTTCACACAAAATTCACATGACGTTAATTTAGTCTTCACACGCATCATTTACAGTAAAGATGAAAAGGGAAGCAGAGCGAAAGGGAATAACTTATGAATAGCGTTATGGGTGTTGGCGGAAAACGGCATGAAGACCTGGCCGCCGGACTCATTCGCAAACAAATCGATTGTTTGACCCAAGTTTTGTGCGCCCTGGAATCCGAGAAGGCCCTCGACAAATATTTCTTCGAGCATTTAATGCGCATAGAACAACAATTACATTGGTTAAGGACTGTTGCTCTTCATTTCAAGAGTTTTTTAACCATTTCACATAGATCGGTCAATTCTTTAAGAAAGGAAAAAAGGATGAAAAGAATAGGCATTTTTGGAATCATGGCCGCGATGTTTGTGTTTATGACGACACCATCGCAGGCGGGAGAGATGGATGTCCTTCTTGAGAAATTAGTTGAAAAGGGCGTGCTGACCCAGATGGAGGCGAATGTCATTAAGCAGGAAACAAAGGAACAGGTGAGCAGAGATCTGGCGGATATGCAATCCTACAGTGTTCCCGAGTGGGTCCAACGTATTAAGATGAAAGGGGATATGCGGCTGCGCTACCAATATGAGAAAACCGAAACGTCAGCAACTTCGCGGAGTCGGGGGAGAACGCGCTTTCGTTTGGGATTGGAGACGCGTCCGACAAAACAATTTAAAGTCGGGGCCGGATTGGCTTCCGGTGGCACTGATCCGCGCTCGACGAATGTGACTTGGGAAAACACTTTTGAGCGTCCGGATATCCGCCTGGATTATGCGTATGCGCAATATGAACCGGCCGCTTGGGTCAAAATGGTCGGAGGGAAATTCCTTTTTCCCGATTATTTCTGGCAAACGACGGACATGCTTTTTGATACCGACATTAACCCTTACGGCGGCTCTGTTCACTTAGAGCATCAGTTGATCCCGGATGTGGACGGTTTTGTCAATGCCGGGTCCTGGATATTAGATGAAATATCGGCCTCAAAGCGGGCGGATCCTTTTATGGGATATATTCAGGGAGGGGTGCAACATAAAGGAGACAAATTTGACGCAAAGATAGCCGGGACATATTTCAGCTTTAACGGCGTTAAAGGCTATGACCTGGACAATGAATTGAATACCAACACCCAGGTCTCTGGCGCTGACGGTGTTTTGAAGTACGATTATGACGCCGGCGGGATCTCTGCTGAATTCGGGGTCAAAGGACTCTTCGGCGGATTGCCGAAAAGTATCGATGAGCGGATCGCCCTGTTTGGAGACTATATTCATAACCCTGATCCTGATGAGCAGAACAATGGCTGGGCTGCGGGGCTGGTCTTTGGCAATGAAAAAATTGCGGAGAAAGGGCAGTGGCAGATGAAGTATCAGTACGTCACTTTAGGTAAAGACGCTTTCCCGGACACTTTTCCCGATTCTGACCGCTATGGCGGAAGGACGGATGTCAGAGGGCATGAAGTGATATGGACGCTTGGGCTGGCCAAGAACGTAACGTTCGGCGTGGATTATTATACCGTCGATCGCATTAAAGCAGCCAGCAATCCCGAAACGATTGTGCAGGGGGATCTGGTCCTTAAGTTTTGAAAGCTGTCAAGGGCTCAATGGGAACATACAAAAAAAGGATAGGTGAAAAATGAAAAACTTTCTCAAAATCATTATGGTCTTCTCGGTGTTGCTGTTGGGCGTTGCCGACAGTCATGCCCAAATGATCCAGGTCAAGGGGTCAGACACTTTGATCAATCTTGTGCAAAAGTTAGCAGAAGAGTATATGATGAAGAATCCGGGCAAGAACATCGCGGTGACCGGCGGCGGTTCAGGGACCGGTGTCGCGGCCTTACTCAACAATAAATGCGATATCGCTAATGCTTCCCGGGAAATGAGCCTTAAGGAATATGAGCAGGCGAGTGACCGCGGGATAACTCCGGTCACGATTGTGGTCGCACTGGATGGTTTAAGCATTATTGTCAATCCCGATAATTCGGTCGAAGAGCTCACCAAAGATCAGGTCGCGAAAATCTTTCGGGGAGAGATTCGAAACTGGTCAGAAGTTGGCGGAAAGGATATGCCGGTCAATCTTTATGGCAGGCAGTCCAATTCCGGGACCTATGAATTCATGAAAACAGCTGTTCTTAAGGGTGATTTCTCTGGAAAAATGAGCCGGATGAACGGGAATGCCCAGATCGTTGCTGCTGTACAGGCTGATGAATCCGGGATCGGTTACGTGGGTGTCGGCTATGTCAAGGACAGCACAGGAATCAAAGTGCTAAATATTGCGCTAAAGGAAGGTGGAGAGTATGCCAGTCCGTTAGACAAGATTAAGGTCGATACGGGCATTTATCCGCTTTCCCGTCCGTTGTATCAATTCGTCAACGGCAATCCGCAGGGAGACGTGAAAGAGTTTATCGCGTTTGAATTAAGCCCTGAAGGGCAAAGGATTGTGGAAGAAGAGGGGTTTTTCTCTATTCCGCAAGAATACGTGGGCCTGAATAAAAAGGCAGGACTTTAATAGTATTTTTTCGGAAAGGATAAACCTGGAGGGAACCTTAAGCTGTCAGACCGGCTTAGGGTTCCCCTGTCTTTGCTTGCGCAGAACATGCCCGGTTTAATTGAGGAGGTTTATAGCGATCATGATTCATAAATTTCGTGAAAAATTGATTCAAATATTTTTCTTCCTTAATGGCCTTTCAGTGATCCTTATTTTAGGAGGGATCTTTTTTCTCCTATTAAGGTATACATGGCCGGCCTTTAAGGAAATTCAGATGGCCGAATTTTTGTTTGGTAAATTTTGGGACCCGACGGCCTACGTCAAACCGGCTTATGGTATTTTGGCGATGCTTATGAGCACTTTTATGGTCACGGTCGGGGCCCTTACCATTGCCGTCCCTTTGGGGATCGGCACGGCGGCGTATCTTTCGGATGTCGCAAGCCCGAAGGTGCGTGAGATCGCTAAACCGGTCGTTGAAATATTGGCGGGGATCCCGTCGGTTGTGATCGGTTTTTTGGGGATTGTTTTGGTCGGGCCGGTTATTGCCAAGCTGACCGGTACGACGAATGGGTTAAATGCGATCAACGGCGCGATCCTTTTGTCCGTCATGTCCTTGCCCACGATCATCAGCCTGTCCGAAGACGCGTTGACCAACGTTCCGAAGTCTTTTCAGGAAGCGTCTCTGGCCTTGGGCGGCAGCCAGTGGCAGACATTGATCTTGGTCAAGATCCCGGCGGCAAGTTCCGGGATCGTGGCGGCCTGTATGCTCGGGATGGGGCGGGCCATCGGAGAGACCATGACCGTCTTGATGGCCACGGGCAATGCACCCGCGATGCCGAGTAAACTCACTGATCCGATTATGACGATGACATCAACCATTGCCATTGAACTTGGGGAAGTGCCTTATTATACGACGCATTTTTACGGGCTTTTTGCGATCGGGCTTGTGTTGTTCATCATTACATTTATTATCAACATGGTTTCGGATATCATTTTGCATCGTTATGAGCGACAAACAAGGTATTAATCGATGAAAGAAAAACAGATAAAACAGTTTTTGGGATATAACGTGCTGAGGCTTTGTATCATTTTCGTGATCCTCATTTTGATCGTTATTCTTTATGACATCCTCAGCAAAGGGGCCCGGCAGATCAGCTGGCAGTTTTTGACCAGCGCTCCTAAAAACGGCATGACCGAAGGGGGGATTTTCCCGGCGATCGTTGGGACCATGTTCATAACGGTCATAACCGCCGTTTTTTCTGTTCCCTTGGGAATGGGTTGCGCGATTTACCTGAATGAATATGCCCGGGAAGGAAAAACAACGCGCTTGATCCGCATGGCTATCCGCAATCTTTCCGGCGTTCCATCTATTGTTTACGGGCTTTTTGGAGTGGCCTTGTTTGTCGAAGGGATGAAAATGGGAACAGGGGTCTTGGCGGCGGGCCTCACATTGGGATTGATGACTCTGCCTTGGACAGTGACGGCGAGCGAAGAGGCATTAAAAACCGTCCCCAAATCTTTTCGCGAAGGCTCTCTGGCGTTAGGCGCGACAAAGTGGCAGATGATCCGCACGAATGTTTTGCCATACGCGATCCCGGGCATGCTCACCGGAACGATTCTTGGACTTGCGCGGGCGGCGGGGGAAACGGCCCCGATCCTTTTTACCGGCGCGGCCTTCTTTTTGCCGTTTTTGCCGAAATCCTTTAGTGATCAATTTATGGCGTTGCCGTATCACCTTTATATCATGTCGACCCAGCATCATGCGATTGAAAAAGTCCGGCCGATTGCTTACGGGACGGCATTGGTCTTGATTGCGCTGGTATTTCTGATGAATTTAAGCGCCGTTATCCTGCGGTATCATTTACGCAAATTGAAAAAGGACTGAATATGGAATTATCGAAGGATCCCAAAATTGTCATTCAAGATTTTGATTTTTATTACGGGAATAATCATGCCGTCAAGAAAGTTTCCTTTGATGCTCTCGGCCGCGAAGTGACCAGTATCATCGGGCCTTCGGGATGCGGAAAGTCGACGCTCTTGCGATGCCTCAACCGGATGAACGATCTGATCCCGGAAACAAAGGCCCAGGGGAAGATTCTCATCGATGGCCAAGACATCTATGAGGCGAGTGTAGATGTTGTGGAGCTGCGTAAGAAGGTCGGTATGGTCTTTCAGAAGCCCAATCCATTCCCGAAAACGATCTTTGACAATGTGGCCTATGGCCTGCGCATTAATGGTTATCAGGAGAAAAGCGAAATCATTCGAAGAGTTGAACAAAGCCTCCGGGATTCCGCGCTCTGGGAGGAAGTGAAAGACCGGCTGACGGATAACGGACTGTCTCTCTCGGGAGGCCAGCAGCAGCGTTTGTGCGTGGCACGCGCTTTGGCCATTCAGCCTGAAATCGTTTTGATGGATGAACCTGCGTCGGCCTTAGACCCCATTGCATCGGCTAAGTTAGAGGAGCTTATCGTGCGGCTGAAAGAAAAATACACGATTGTCATTGTCACGCATAACATGCAACAGGCGGCGCGCATTTCGGATAAAACGGCATTTTTGATGCAGGGTGAACTGGTGGAATTCGGTGCAACGAAGGATCTCTTTACAAAACCGACGCGAAAGATTACGGAAGAATACATTACCGGGAGGTTCGGTTAGGAGATTAAAAAGGAACATAAAATGGAAAAACATTTTGATCAGGAACTGGATGCTTTAAAAAATGAAATTTTAAAGATGGGAGCTCTCGTGGAGGATGCCATTTTTGAATCGGTGGAGGCTCTGAAGCAACTCAGTGAGGATAAGGCGAGGGAAGTCATCGCTCACGACAAAATCGTGGACCATTTAGAGAACTCCATTGATGAGATGTGCGTGGACCTATTGGCTTTGTATCAGCCTATGGCGGTGGATTTAAGGTTTATCACGATGGCACTGGAGATCACCACGGATTTAGAGCGGATGGCTGATCTAGGTGTTGATGTCGCCCAGCGCGTTTTGGAATTGGCCGGGAAACCGTTGCTGAAACCGTTGGTTGATATCCCGAACCTGACCCTCATTGCCAAAGAAATGACCAAAGAGGCATTGGATTCCTTTGTCAATAAGGACGCCAATTTGGCGAGGCAGGTGATTTTACTGGATAATGAAGCGGACCGGTTGCGAAACCTGGTTCAGAAAGAATTGCTGGAAGATTATATGATGAAAGACCCTTCCACAACTCCGCGCGCGCTTCCGCTTTTATTGGTTGCCCGTCATCTTGAGCGGATCTGTGACCATGCGACCAATATCGCTGAGGATGTCATTTACATGGTTGAAGCCAAGGTCGTCAAGCATCATCCTGAACTATTGGAAAAAGATAATCAGCAATGAATGTTCATTGCTGGTATAATCATTTGAAAGCTGTGAGGAGAACATGCCGGGAAAACAAAGAGTGTTATTCGTCTGTGTGCATAATTCGGCCCGGTCGCAGATGGCCGAGGCGTACCTTAAACAATTGGCGGGGGACCGATTTGAGGTCGAGAGCGCAGGCCTTGAACCGGGCAATTTGAATCCCTTGGCGGTTGAGGTTATGCGGGAAGTCGGGATGGATATTTCCCATAACAAAACAAAGGATGTCTTTGATCTGTTTAGACAAGGCAGGATGTATAGTTACGTGATTACAGTCTGTGATGAGTCCCGAAACGAGCGGTGTCCGCTATTTCCGGGTGTAACCCAACGGCTTCATTGGGACATTGCTGATCCATCGGCTCTTTCCGGGAGTTGGGAAGAAAAATTAGAACAAACAAGGGAAATCAGGGATCAGATCAAACGAAAAATCGAACGTTGGATTGATGAGGAAAAGAAAATTCTTATTCAATGAGTTTTATTAGAACCCTAATAAAATAATAGAGGCTGTCTCTTTGATAAACAGTCTTTAACAGTCTTTACTCATCATTCCTGTTGCCAGATTCATACAAAAGGAATAAAATAATCTCCTAAGATTATTAACCTTATCAGGAGGGGAAAAATGAAAAAATTCATGGTATTGGGATTGGCGGTCATGCTGGTCTTTTCCGCGGCTGTTGTGTTTGCGCAGCAAGATAAAGGGAAAGGCGCCAGCGCGCAGGCGTATGAACATGCGGATGATAACGCGATTTTTAACAGAGTAGGCGATTGGTTTGCGACGATCGGGAAGTCTGATGAGGAAAAAGCGGTGATTAAAGCGCAAAGAAAAACCGAACGCGCTGCGAAAAGAGCGGAAAAGGAAACCCAAAAGGCAGCCAAAGAGGCAAAAGAAAAGATGGAGAAGGGGGCTCAAGGGTTAAACAAGAAAATGAAGATGGGTAAATGATCAAAATGTTCGGTTTCCAAAGGGCAACCGGCTTTATGCCGGTTGCCCTTTTTTGTGGGATCAACGGTTAATAGAGGGCTCTTTTAGCTTGTCAGGGTTAGTCCCGGTCTGGGTTATTGACAGGGCTAATAATATAATACATAATTATATACTAAAATTCTTTTATTAAATGAAACGAATAACCATCTTAATTTGTATTGTGATTTTTAGTTTGCTTGGTTTTTCTCATGCACAAGCGGAAATCTCTTTAAGTGTTACGCCTGTTAGCGGAGGCAATAGTTTGCGTTTTGGGCGCATATCTTCAGGGATTGAAGTCAGCCAGGAGGCCCGCATCCGGGTTTCTTCCAGCGAAGGCACACAATATCAAGTTTTTCATCGGCTGTTAGATCCTTTGGTTAATGAGAAGAATGTCCCGTTAGGGAACGACGTGATTTCAACCTACACGCTTTTGGGGTCCAATGCCTCCGGGACGCTCTACGCGCAGAATGTTGAGCGGATTGGATTTGGCGACCAACTTCTTTACAGCTCGGCATCGGGCGGTGAAAGCGATAATTTTACGGTTGTCTACGCGATTAGCAGCGACCGGATCAATGCGACAGGGAATTTTTTCGGGAGAATCCAATATGCCGTCAGGCCTGTCGGAGGGGCGAGCCAGGACGATGTCATTCTCAACATGACCGTTGAGGTATCCGGCGAACTGAAGATTGAAGTTGAAGGCTCTTCGACGCCTGATACCGTGCGCTTAAAGCTCAAAGGGGACCGTGACCGGGAAGGTTTTGTCAAGCTAGGTTTCAGGGAAAATATTGCCGGGGAGATCAGGGCCTTTCAGGAGGTTGAAATTTTTCCTCAGGATGAGTTTTTTACAGGGATCAATGAAAATCTGATCTTGTATACTGCTTCGGGCAGCACAAAAGGAGAGTTATCCCCTCATGTGCCTACCGCATTAACGCGAAAAAGATCGTTGATTTATTCATCCCGGGCAGGCGAGGATACGTTCTATATCAATTTTATCCTGAACGAGAACGACATGGGCCAGCAGAGAGCCGGCACGTATAAGGGAAAATTAAAGTATATTGTTGAGGCCGGTCAAGACCGTCGGGAGAAAGACATCAGCCTGGAAGTGGAAGTCGAGCCGACCTTTATCATGGAAGTAGACCTTCCCACTGGAGGTTTAAGTTTTGATCGTCTTTTGCCGGATAGCCAGCCGTCTATCCGCGAAGTGGATGTCCAGGTGCGGACTAATCTGGGCAAGCCATATATGGTGACGCAAAGCATTGCGTCACCCTTGACAAATGAAACGGGAGCACAAATGCCGGGGGAATATTTTACGATGAAAATAGAGCCCGTAGATGGTCAGTCCGGGAAGGGTATGTTCGCTGATTATCAGCCCGTTCCCGGAAGCGACCATCCGATCTTTGCTTCCGATAACAAAGGGTCTCCAAGCCATTTTAAGGTAATTTACCGGTTGCGTCCGTTCGAAGGGATGGCCGCGGGCGATTATTCTACCTCAATACGATTTTCGCTTGGAGAAATATAATAAGTTAGGTGGGCGAGAGGTTAATATTATGAGGTTTAATCAAAAAAGGAGGGATGTATGAAGAAATTATTATTAATTTTGGCAATAGTGGTAGGGGGCGCGATGCTGTTTTCGTCTTTGGGTGCGGCGGATATTGTGAATTTCCCGATTACCGTAACGGTTCCTCAAGCGACGGGAGTGAACATTGTCGCGGTTTCAGTCCTTTCTGAGGGCAATGTGTTCGGCACAACACCGGTTACTTCATTTAATTTTAATCCCCTGAGTCCTACAACGTCGGGCGTGTGGTTGCCGGATCATTATTACGCTGTCGACGTGGGGGTTACCGGTGGAACCGGCTCCACCAATATCACGCTCCGGTATATCGAAGGAACCAGGCCAACCGGGCAGCCACTGGACAATTCTCTGGGATATAAAACAACCGCCTCGTTCTTTTCGATTACCGGAGGGCCTGCTCCTGAGGACCAAGTTTCAACGCCCTTAGCGACATCGGTTGGAACAAAAGCCCTGTTGATTAATCTGGCTAGCGATGTGACTATCACTCCTTTACTGTTAAACGGAGGGTTCTTCAGGGCTTATATCGGTGTTTATCCCGGTGGTGATGCAACATTGACTGATGGAAAGCCTTTCACAAATGCCGATGTCCCTGGTACGTATACCGGAACATTAAGGGTTACGGCAACGGTCGCCTAATGCGTAAAATTAAAACCCTATATGCAATCCTAATCCCCTGGATGGTTGCTTTTACTTGCACAGCGGCGTCAGCCCAAGTATTGCTTGAAGAAGGAAAGGTCAATTTGAACGTCATTCCCGGTGAGAATATCACCGGGAAATTGACCTTGCACAACAATTCAGGGTCCGAAGTCGATATGAAAGTGTATTGGGAGGACTTCGCGTATAAGCCTCCTTTTGACGGATCAAAGGATTTCCTGCCTCAAGGAACCACAAAACATTCCCTTGCCGGTTGGGTGAATATTCCCTCGGGCGTTCTGAGGTTTCCTCCGTTCGCGAGAAAAGAGGTCCCGTATACCATTAACGTCCCTGATGATATGCAAAAGGGGCATTATGGGGTGCTTTTTTTTGAGAAACAGAACCGTGAAGCCGTTTTGGAGAAGGGGGTCAATATTGTTTCGCGGGTGGGATGCTTGTTTTTTATTGAGCCGAAGGACAAAGTCAAAAAAGTTGATCTAAAAAATTTTCGCTTCACGGGAAAGGAGTTGACCGCCGACTTCACAAATCAGGGCAACGTTATTTTGATCCCTGACGGGACGTTTTATATTATCGATCAGGAAGGGATGGTCTTTGACCGGGGGCAGATCCGGAAGATCTATTTGCCGCCTGGAGAGACCGGGGAATACGAAATGACGCTTAATGCCGACTTGGATCCGGGAGCATACACGCTTGTGATGACGATCGGGCTGGAAGAAGACGATGTTGTGGTCAAAGAAATCGATTTCAAGAAAAGTTATCCGTCTGATTTTAATATTATTGAAATAAGAGATTAGTCTGTGTTCAGAAATTCTCATTCCATTAGTGCAGGTGCTACATTCTGTGAAAAAGCGCATTATTATATTTTGGTTCATCTTCCTCACTTCCGGGGCCTTTGCTGCGTCTGCCGCCCCTAACTATCCCAATATTTATAAATTTTATATGGAACTTGGAAAACTTGCGATGGAGCAAGGGGATTACCAGGAAGCCTACACGAATTTTCGCCATGCCCAGGCCGTTGGGCCTTCGGAAAGGGCGCCCACCTTTTTTATCAATTTGATCAAACGTTTGCAGGACCAGCGCGTCGAGCCGGAACCAGCGACAAAAATATTCCATCCGTTTAAAAAGACCCGAGCTCAAATTATAGACGAGGCTTTACAAGAACAGGAAACTCTTTTGCGGGGACACGCGGTTCGAAAGACGGAGCCCGCAGTGAGGGGGGCGAGGCAACTGGGCCAAGTGGAGCCGGGGGTCAAAGTCCCTGAAGCAAGGCCGCAAGAAATAAAGGATAAGCGGGCCTTCGAGCCGGGCATTCCCGCGACCAAGGAGATAGGCGAAATTATCTATCTTGACAGCGGCCTTTGGGAAACGCAGCCAGGGACGCTTCTGCGCGTTGAACTGGAGTCATCCATTATTCTCGAAGGGAATAATGTCAAAAGATATCTAATCATTACTCCCGATTTTATTGAGGTTAAGCGTATAGACAATCATCGGCTGAATGTTATTGCGAATAATCGCGGGGCGACGTTCCTTCATGTGTGGGATGATAGGGGGCGCTGGACATTTAATGTGGAGGTCATTTTGCCGGTCCGCAAGGCCATGTGGAGGATCAAAGAAGAAGAGGATGAAGGTCAGGCCGAACCGTTTCGGCTTTCCTATTCAAACGATTGGAGTTCGTACTATCGGGGGCCGTCGTTCAAAGAGGCTGAGCGGGAGAACCTGAATTTTTTGCAGCGGGCTTATTTGGAAGGGGAAACGCCTTACGGAGATTGGGATAGCCACGTGGTCTTTAACAAGTTCGAAGAATCGACGGAAGTCACGGGATACGGGGTTGCCCTGACAGAGGGCAAGATTGGGAATTTTAAAGACTTCAGCATCTACGGATTTGATTTACAAAAAGTTTTCTCGCCGCTGACCATGCCCGGACAATATGTCCGCGGCGTTCTTTTTGAGGCCAAGGCGTTTAATAAAAATCTCGAATATGCCTATATCCACGGCCGTGACCGCGCGGTGTACGGATTCTTGTCTCCGGACGTATTGGAAGAACGGGAATCTTTTGTGGAAGGCGGGCGTGTGACGCTGTTTCCGGAAAAGGAAAATCAATATTCCGTGAATTATGTCCGCGGGTATGGCAACGCTCGTGAAGAGTTCTTAAAGGATCAGGTATTTTCGGTGGAGGCGCAGCGCCGCGTCATGGACGTGTTGCTGTCAAGCGAGTTTGCGTATGATGAGAGCGCCCAAGCCGTGATAGCCGGATCAGTATATAAAAGTGACAATCATAACCTAACAGTCAATTTCAGGGATATTGAGGATGATTTTACGACCATCACGAGTTTTCCGGGAAGGCGCGGAGAGGTCGGCGGTTCGGTTTTTTGGAACTGGCGGTTAAGCGACATTAATATTAATACTTATCTGGATCTATATCGGGAACGGCTTCAACCGAATCCGGAGGCCCTCGATACGGTGAATGTGGATTTCAACACGAGGGCTGATATCCCGATATTCGAAACTGACCGATTGATGGCAGCTCTGTATTATGTGGATACTTCCGGCGAGCTTACGCCGCGCAACAACATCCAATCGAATATCATCTACACCAAGCGTTTCCCGGGTTTTCGTGAGCGGGATATAACGGCCTTTGTGGGCGCCGGCCAGCAGCGCAGCCGGTTTAACCTGTCTCCGTCATCTGAATATGACCGGTATTCCGCGTCGTCAGGCTTGTCCATTCCGTTCACCCAGCATTTGAATTATTATGCCAATTTCGAACATTCCTGGGTCTATGAAGAGCAATCCGGGGACTTGTTGACCCCGAATGTTTTTACGACGGGCATCAATTTTTCGAAAAAAATATTTGACGAATGGTCGGTCAATTCGGGCTTTAATTATCGCAATGAGGAAAATACGGAAGGGACGAACAGTTTTCTGGCGGGGGAAGACAGCATTACCGGGAGTATCGGGGCGGCTTTCCGGCCGAATGATGATTTTGAGTTCTTTATTGACGGGCGCGCCGGGAATGTCTGGGGGCAGGAAGAGGACCGGGCATCATTCAATGAATACGATATCCGCGCCGGCATCCGCACGTCTTGGGAGACGCCTTTCCGTTGGAATCCGAAAGGGGTGGTCAGGGGCATTGTTTACAAGGATCTTAACGGCAATCAACGGCAGGACACGGGGGAAGCGGGCATTCCTGATGTGACGGTCAAGATCGGCAAGCTCACAGCGGTGACCGATGCTTACGGTTATTATCACAGCGCCGTCAGGGCTAAGTCGGCCGAAATAACTTTGGATATTAACAGTATCCCCGACGGATTTATTTTCTCGACACCCATGCTTGAGAGCATCACGATTGTCCCGCATAAGGTTTATGAAGTGGATTTTGGCCTGACCACACAATCAGGGATCTACGGGGTGGTGTTTTTTGACAAGAACAAAAGCGGCAAGCCGGACCCGGGGGACGAATTTATTGCGGACGCGCGGATCACGCTCGACGACAAAGAATCAAAGGCCAGCGATTTCGAAGGCACGTACTTTTTTGAGAACATCCAGCCGGGAAAACACACTCTCACGCTCGATGTCAATTCCTTGCCTGTGGAATATCTGCCGGAAATAAAATTGAAGAACACGATCAACACCTCAGAAGGTTCGATCTATGTTTTTCATATTCCTTTGAATAAAACTGAAAAAAAGTGATTGTGGGGAGAAAAGCGATTATTTAACAACGGTCGTCCGCAGGAGGGTCTTCTGATCATGACCGTCAATAACCATTTGTTCAGTGGTTTGCCACCAGTTGTCCCTGGACGCGGCGGAGATCTTGACAGCGGTGTTGATATTGGGCATTGCGACAGAGGCTGGTAACGTGACCGAGATTTTGTAAACTTTTTCCATGGTCCTGGCGGCGTGCGTCGGTGTTACGCATAAAACTAATAATATGGCAGCGAGGGAAAGGTTTTTGATCATGTTGTCCTCTTTTTGAGAAATAAAAAAGCCTCTCGAAAGAGAGGACAAGATAACCAATGCTGATATTGCAGGAATGGATATCACATTGCTTTTAAGGAATCTGCTAAAAGCAACGGCAGCTGACGGCCAAGTCCCGGCATTCCGGAACGTAGGCTCTAAAGCTTTGTGTCCTGCCCTTTCGGGAAGTTTACCTTTGATCCTTATAAAGAACGGATTCCTTTATTCCGTGAAAAGTATAACATACAGATGGCGGTTGCACAAACTTAACATGAATCTTCATATGGATAATAAACCAAAATCTGGATTAGATCGGTGCTATGAGGTTAGCCGTTGTTAATAATTTGCGTAATGGCTTAAATATGGTAAAATAAGCCGTAAAATAACTTATTAGAAATACAAGAAAATATGGTACACTTATATCATAACTTTCAATGCGTAGAGCGGGAAATGACATGGAAAAATATGTCCTGAAAGAAGCAGACCTTCAATTCTTAAGGTCCCAAACAGCCGAAGACGACTACCAGAAATTATATCGTTTTAACCAGACGCTTGTGAATACGATCCCTTACGGGGTCGGGGTGGTGGACGGCGAAGGGAATATCCTTTTCTTGAGCAAGCAACTGGAAGATCATCTCGGGAAGCCCCCGATCGGGAGCAAATGCTGGGATCTCTATCGGGATGACAAGACTCAGTGCCTGTATTGCCCTCTTAGAAAAAATATCAAAGTCGGGGAAACAAGGACCATAGAATCAAGCGGGGTGTTCGGCGGCAAGATCTTTCAGATCACGCACACGGGCATGATCTTTGACGGGAAAAAAGCCGTGCTTGAGGTTTATCACGATATCACCGAGCAGAAGAAAAATGAGGAAAAGATACGGATCTTGGCCGAAAACCTGAAAACGGAAAAACAAAAATTGGAGAAGGTGTTAAGCATTGACCTGAGGATGCGCTCGATCCGCAAACTCAACGACCTTGTTGATTTTGTCGTAGAAAAGTCGACGGAAATCCTGGAAGCCGACAGATGCTCGTTAATGCTTCTGGATGCCGGATCGAATGAATTGGCTATCCGGGGGGCCAAAGGTTTGGACGATGAAATCATTACGGGTTCGAGGGTAAAATTAGGCAGCTCCATTTCGGGGATGGTCGCCGAAGAAAGCTGCCCGATCCTTGTCAAAGACATCGAATCCAATGTCCGCTTCGCCCGCCAAAACAGGCCTTCCTACCGGACGAAATCATTTATCAGCGCGCCCATCAAGGCGCATAATAAAGTGATCGGGGTCGTCAATATCGCCGATAAAAAATCCCCGCCGGGCGGGCCGTTTTCAGAGACAGACTTGAGCATCCTTTGCACCATCGTGCACTTGGCGTCTGTCGCGATTGAGAACGCCGACTTTATCCGGCAGCTAACGCATCTTTCCATGACGGACTCCATGACCGGCATGCATAACCACCGTTTTTTTGTCAGGACTCTTGATCAGGAAGTCAGCCGTTCAAAGAGGTATACAACGTCCCTTTGCCTGCTGATGATGGATATCGATAATTTCAAGTCTTATAACGACACATTCGGCCATCTTGAGGGGGACCAGCTGCTGAAAACGGTGGGGCGCATCCTGAAAGCGAGCCTGCGCGTTACCGACGTTGCCTGCCGTTATGCCGGGGACGAGTTTGTGATCATCTTGCCGGAGACCGATGTCTCTGAAGCTATGATCGTGGCCGAAAGAATCAAGAAGGCCGTGGAAACTTCATTGTCCAATCAAAAGACGACCATGAGCATCGGCCTGGCGAAATATGCCGTGCCCCATATGAGCAAATATGATTTTATCCTGAAGGCGGATACCGCGCTGTACGAAGCAAAAAAGAGGGGTAAAAACAGGATCCATTGCTTCGAATAGAGAGCGGCCGCCATCCTTTTCCGCAGGCCCCATGAACGAAATCACTTTCCGCATATAAGATCCGCCTTAAAAAATCACTTTATGGAAATGACGGGCATCATGTTTGATGATATACTTAATCGATTATTACGCACGATAACTTTTAGTCCGATCGGAGGAGTCCTATGAGAAAAAACTTTATGCCTTGTTCAGAACTGTTGTGCGTCTGCCTTCTTCTTTCTTTTGCTCTGGCCGGCTGCGCTTCTCGGCGGGTCAGGCTCACCGAGACAGGGTTTTTAAGCAGCTATACCGATTTGAAAGAGGATGAAGAATCGGGAATGCGTGTCTATAGGAATCCCGGCGTCGAAATAGGGGACCGTTATTCCAAAATTATTATAGCTCCCGTGCAATTTGAGATGGATCCTGCCGTCGAGGCTGACAAGATCAATGATGAAGACAAAGAAATATTGGCCGGATATTTTTATGAACAATTGGAAAATGGCTTATCGGGAAATTATGAAATTGCCGATAAGGCAGGAGCAGATGTACTGATATTGCGGTCTGCGATCACGAATATTGTGCCGAATATCGGCGTCCTTAATCTCAACTGGATGTCGCTGATGATCGGGACGGGGCTTGGGGGCGCGTCGCTTGAGGCGGAACTAGTTGATTCTCTGACCGGGGAAAGAATGTTGGCTTTTCAGGATGCGAGAAAAGGGCGGAAATTCAGAAAAGGTTTTGCCAAATGGGGGAGCGCGGAGGAAGCCTTGGCCTTTTGGGCCGGGATCATGGCAGAGAATTTAAACCAGCTCAAGGGAAAATATTAGACCGGGATATCTTGTCGTGAAAGGCGCAACTAAACAAAAACAGGAGATCCCCGTCTTAATTGCCGTATCGAAAAAAGCGGGGAAGGCCATCGTTGATTTTGATATGATCAGCGAAGGGGACCGCATTGCGGTGGGGGTTTCCGGCGGGAAAGACAGCGTATCGTTAATGCATATCTTGCGGCACCGCCAAAAAATAAGCCCTGTTGGATTTGACTTTACCGCTGTCCATATCGATTTCGGTTTTAAGAATTTTGATGCTCAAGTGTTGGCCGACTATTTAAAGCGGCACGGCTTTTCTTACTTGATCGAAAAGAACGATACCTTTAAGGATCAAAGCGAAAAAAGCCTGAATTGTTTCTGGTGCTCCCACAACCGCCGCAAGGCCCTTTTTCAACTTGCGGACCGGGAAGGGTTTACCAAGATCGCCTTTGGCCATCACCTTGATGATATTGCCGAGACCATTGTCCTGAACCAGTTTTACCGCGGGGAGATCGGAGCGATGAAGCCGAAACAGGAACTGTTTGGCGGGAAGATTATCATCATCCGCCCCCTGGCTTACGTACGGGAGCGTGAAATGGAGTATCTGGCCCAAAAACTCGGCATAGATTTTTTAGGCCAACTGAAATGCGGCAACGAAGGGAAGACCAAACGTATGCGAATCAAAAGGATGTTGAGGGATTTTGAACTGGAAAATCCCATGGTCGTGACCAACATCTTCCGCAGTCTGCAGCGGATTAAATCTGAATATCTTATTTAATCTAACGAATAAAGGTTTCTCACTTTTTCATATGAGGTGGTAAGGTTAATTTTGTCCTGGACAGTAGGGGATATTGCCAGTAAACCCTATATATTTTTATGCAAAAATTAGGTTGACGTATATCTTACAACATCTTATAATACTTTTCCAGCAATGTAACATAATATAATACAGGCATTTAAGTATGATTAGATATAAACCTGATAAATTCCTGTTTTTTTGTCTGACCCTATCACTGGTCCTTTTTATCAGATGCGGGAACAAGCCCGCAAAAAAGGAAACTGAAGCTCCGTTACGTTCAGAACGCCCCATTGTTAAAGAAGTCGTTCCCGCCACCCCTGTTGCGAATACAAAAGCTCAAAATTATTTAAATTACCAGCCCAAATGCCGGGATTTTAATCTCATCCAGAAGAACGAATGCGACCAGTGCTCCCGGATCCCTAATAGCATCTGTGCTGTGGCCATGCGGACTGAAGACGGCTTGCAGTGTTATCAATGTGTTACCAAACGGGAAGAATGCAGAGATATCGGGAAGCTTGACCGCAGGGATTGTATGTTATGCGAAGAGGACAAAACCGCTCAATGTGTCGCTTCGGGAGAGACCAAGGGAGGGATCCCCTGCTTTAAATGTGTCCAATATAAACCGCCATGTGTCCGCTTAGGCCTTTTGGGTGAAGAAGAATGCGCGCCTTGTCATAAACATAAGAGCCTCGAATGTGTTCCTGTCGCCCTAACCGATGATGGGGTACAGTGTTACGAATGCATAGACAAACCGGACCAGTGCGCTGACCGGGGTTATCTGGAGCCAAAGGAATGCAATCAATGCGAACGTGACGTGGCCAAGGAATGCCTGTTTGTCACCCGGACTAAAGAGGGGCGCAAATGTTATCAATGTATCGATAAGCCCCAGACCTGTGTGGAAATCGGCCTCATGGAACAAGAAGTTTGTTTGGGCTGCGCCGAAGATCCCAAGAAAGAATGCCTGAAGTCAAGGAAAACGCGCGAAGGCAAAGACTGTTATGAATGCGTTGATAAGCCCCGGGAATGTCAGGACCTCGGGTTTGTTGATTTCGCGGAATGCCAGAAATGCTCAAAAGAGCCGGGCAAGGAATGCCATAGTGTCGAGGCCATAAAGGAAAGACAGCAGTGCTTCCAATGCCTCGACGATCCTGAGCGCTGCGACGAGCTGGGCCTGCTGGACCCGAAAAATTGCTATAGCTGCGATGCCGACCCGAAGATGCAATGCGCCCCCGATAAGAAGACCAAAGAAGGCTGGCAATGTTTTGCCTGCCAGGAAATCCCGCAAAAATGCTCTGAGCTCAACCTTCTTGACGAAGACACCTGCGCCTCGTGCGCGGCGGATCCGAAGAAACAATGCGCTGCGGATAAGAAAACAAAGCAAGGAAAGCAGTGTTACAGCTGCCAGGACAAACCGCAGGAATGCGCGGAACTGAGCCTTCTTGATCAGGAACAATGCGCGCAGTGTACGTCTGATCCGAAGAAGCAATGCGTCCAGGACAAGAAGACCAAAGAAGGCAAGCAATGTTACCGCTGTGAAGACAAGCCTCAGGAATGCAGCGAGCTTGATTTGATCAATGAACAAGAATGCGGTTCTTGCGTAAAGGACCCGAAGAAAGAATGCGTCAAGGACAAAAAGACCAAAGAAGGCGAACAATGCTTCAAGTGCAAAGACAGGCCTCAGGAATGCGCCGATCTTAAACTTCTGGGCCCGCAAGATTGTGTTTCCCAATGCGCGTCGGATCCGAAGAAACATTGCGTCGAAGATAAGGAGACCAAGGAGGGCAAGCAATGTTACCGCTGTGAAGATAAGCCTCAAGAGTGCGCGGACCTGAGCTTGATCGATCAGGAAGGATGCGGACTGTGCATGGCTGACCCGAAAAAACAATGCGTCAAAGATGAGAAAACGAAAGAAGGAAAACTCTGTTACCGGTGCGAGGATAAGCCCCAAGAATGCGCCGAGATCAATTGCTTGGATCAAAAAGATTGCGGCGCCTGCACGGCCGATCCTAAAAAACAGTGCGCGCCGGCCCAGAAGACCAAAGAAGGCAAGCAATGTTACCGCTGTGAAGACAAGCCTCAGGAATGCAGCGAGCTCGAGTTATTGGACCAGAAGGAATGCGACAGGTGCGCATCTGACCGGAAGAAAGAATGCATCGAAGATCGGAGGACCAAAGAAGGCAAGCAATGCTATAAATGCGCCGACAAGCCGCAGGAATGCAGTGATCTGGACTTGATCGATGAACAGCAATGCGCGTCTTGCGTCCAGGATCCGGCCAGGGAATGCGTCAAGGACATCAAGACCAAAGAAGGCAAACAGTGCTTCAAATGCCAGGATAAGCCCCAAGAGTGCGCTGATCTAAAGCTTGTCGATGAGAACGATTGCGCTCAGTGCACGTCAGACCCGAAGAAGCAGTGCATGGCGGATCGGAAGACCAAAGAGGGCAAACAATGTTACCGGTGCGAAGACAGGCCCCAGACTTGTGCCGACCTGGCGCTGATGGATGAGGAAGGTTGCGCGCAATGCGCATCTGATCCGAAGAAGCAGTGTGTTGAAGGAGAAAAGACCAAAGAAGGCAAGCCGTGTTTCCGCTGCGAGGATAAGCCGCAGGAGTGCGGCGATCTGCAGCTTTTGGACAAAAACGATTGCGTTCAATGCACGGCTGACCCGAAGAAAGAATGCGCCCCGGACCGGAAGACGAAAGAAGGGAAACAGTGTTATCAGTGTAAAGATAAGCCTCAGGAATGCGCCGAATTAAATCTGCTTGACCTGCAGGGGTGCAGCCAATGCACGGCTGATCCGGCGAAAGAATGTGTCACGGAAAAGAAGACCAGGGAAGGCAGGCAATGCTATAGCTGCCAGGTCAAGACGCAAAAATGCGCTGATCTCAATTTGATGGACGAGCAGGAATGCGCCTCTTGCGCGGCCGATCCGAGGAAAGAATGCGTCTTGGACCAAAAGACCAGAGAAGGCAGACAGTGTTACAAGTGCCAGGAGAAGCCGGAACAATGCGTGGATTTCGGATTGATCGATGAAGAGAAATGCCCGGCCTGCAACTCGGATCCGAAGAAACAATGTGTCTTTATTAAGAAGACAAAACAGGACAAGCCGTGCTACCGCTGCGAGGATAAGCCGCAGGAGTGTGCGGAGCTGGATCTCTTTGATCAGGCCGAATGCGCGGAATGCGCATCCGACCCGAAGAAGCAGTGCGCGGAGGACAGGAAGACCAAGGAGGGCAAACCATGTTACCGCTGTGAGGATAAGCCGCAGGAGTGCCGTGAGCTGAACCTCTTGGATCAGGCGGAATGCGGGCAATGCACGTCCGACCCGAGAAAAGAATGTGCCGTTGCCCAAAAGACCAAAGAAGGCCGGCAATGCTATCAATGCCAGGATAAGCCTCAGGCGTGCAGCGAACTCGGGCTCATCGATGTGCAAGAGTGTTCCGCATGCATTTCGAATCTGAGGAAGGAATGCATCGCGGAGAAAACGACCAAAGAAGGGAAACAATGCTATCAATGCGTCGATAAACCTGAGCAATGCAAGGACCTCGGCCTTCTTGATGCCGAAGGATGCCGTCTCTGTGATGAGGTCTCAGGGAAGAAGTGCGTCGAAGGCAAGAGGACCCAAGAAGGAAAGTTATGTTACCGCTGTGAAGAAAGGTCGCAGGCTTGCGCAAAGCTGGGGCTATTAAGCGCTTTAGAATGCGAGTATAAATGTACCGATTGCAAGGAGGCTCAAAAGGCCGAGAACGGCGAGCAGTGCTTCAATTGTGCTTCGGTGCCCGGAAGCACGGAGTGTTTAAACAACGACTATTTACGTGATTGCTCTTCTTGCAAGGAAGGGGAAATATGCGAGGAGATGGGATTGATCCTTTTCTTTGAATCACGGAAGACCTCGCCATTGACATGTTACACCTGTACGCCTAAGTGATTATGTGCAGGGGATTGTTAAGGGATAGGTCTCGAATATCAAGACATCGCGAACCGTAAAAACTGAAAATTCAAAATCCAAATAATACCAATACTA
>JAFGFL010000025.1 GCA_016931055.1 Candidatus Omnitrophota bacterium
CTTTAAAAGATTGGACTCTTTTTTGGAAGGATAAGCCCTTTTTATTGACTTTTAAAGCAATTTACACACTTTACTGTACATCACCCTCTTCTATTTTCCGGTTGTATATTCAATAAAAAGATGATAATATAATATCCAAATTTAGAGTTAACTCATATTAATAAAATAGAGGATAACAAATTTAAAAGAAGTGCCTAACAGTTCGAAAAAAGTTCTCAGAGAAAGGATATTAACTCTTTTAAGGAATCAGAAGGAGGAGGAGCGGTTAACCAAGAGCTTGGCAATCAGTAACAAGCTTTTCCAAATGGTGGAATTCCAGAAAGCGGAAACAATTCTTTTTTATGCATCTTTTAATGGGGAAGTAGAGACGTTTGAAATGATGAAAAAAGCACAAAAACTGGGAAAAACAATAGGGCTGCCGGGAATCATTAAAAACAAGAAGAAAATAGTCCCGACAGCCGTAAAATCTTTAGAGTCCGATCTTGAAATAGGTCCCTACGGTATTCTGCAGCCAAGAAGGGGCCGAGGTCAAACGCTGAAAGAAGACCATCTTGATATGGTTATTGTTCCCGGGGTTGCTTTTGATAGAAAAAACAACCGTTTAGGGCGAGGAGAGGGCTATTATGACAGATTTTTAGCGTCATTAGCCCCTCGCACCGTGACGGTCGGCCTGGCCTTTGATTTTCAAAAGGTCGATTTCTTATTCCCCCAAGGAAAACATGATGTTCCGGTATCTTGTGTTCTTACCAATTGAGAGCCGCTGCAACGTTTCTTAAAAACTCTTCCTCCACAAAAACATCATCACACCCAAATAGACAAGCTGTTTTTTCACAGAAAAGCCGGGTTTAAATCCATAAGCTTCGAGAGGAGTGCTTCCAATGTACAATGAAACCAATATATATACGCAAAGCGTTATCGGCTGGCTGCTTTTTGCTGTCGTTTTTTTCGCCGGGTATCTCATAAGATGGTTTTTTGCCGGCAAGAGGATCAAAGAGGCTGAAGCCAAGGCCAAGGCTTTGACGAGTACAGCTCAAAAAGATGCTGAAAACAGGCGAAAAGAGGTCGAATTACAAGGAAAAGACCTGATCATCAAGTTGCGCCAGGATTTTGAAAGGGAAACAAAAGAGCGGCGCGAAGAAATCCTTAGCAACGAAAAACGCCTTCAGCAAAGGGAGGAAAATCTGGACAAGCGCCTTGATCTGCTGGAGAAAAAAGAAAAGGACATCAACAGCCGGTTGGAAGAGTTGAAAAATAAGGAGGCGAATGCCCAAGGAAAGACCGAGGAATTAGAGAAATTGATCGGAGAGGAAAAACAACGGTTGCAGAAGATTTCTTCCATGAACGAGGAAGAAGCAAAGAGTCTTTTGCTTTCACGCGTTGACGAAGACCTCCTCCAGGAAAAAGCGGCGCGCATCCGTCAGATGGAAGAGGAGGTCAGAGATACGGTTGATAAGAAGGCCCGCAATATTATAGGGACCGCGATTCAGAGATGCGCTTCGGAGCATACAGCGGCTTCAACGGTCACGGTCGTTATGCTTCCCAGTGACGAAATGAAAGGAAGGATCATCGGCAGGGAGGGAAGGAATATCCGCGCCCTGGAAGCGGCCGCTGGGGTCGATATCATTATCGATGATACCCCGGAAGCGGTGACGATCTCGGGATTCGACATGTTCCGGAGAGAAATTGCCAAGCTTGCCCTGGAAAATCTTATTGCTGACGGGCGGATACATCCGGGCAGGATTGAAGAAATCGTGGAGAAAGCCAAAAAAGAAATGGATGCGATCATCAAAGAAGAAGGCGAGAAAATTGCGTTCGACCTCGGGATCCATGGGATGCATATCGAGCTTTTGAAACTGGTTGGGCGCCTCAAATTCAGGACGAGCTACGGGCAGAACGGGCTGCAGCATACCAAGGAAGTGGCCATGCTGATCGGGTCCATGGCCTCGCAATTGGGGCTGGACACAAAAATTGCCATGCGGGCAGGATTGCTTCATGATATTGGAAAAGTTGTTAGCCAGGATGTGGAAGAAGGGACGCATGCCATTGTTGGTGCGAATTTGTGCCGGAAGTATGGCGAGCAGGAAGAGGTCGCAAATGCCGTCGAGTCCCACCACGAGGAAGTCGAGATGGCCTCGATTTACGGGGCCCTGGTTTGCGCGGCGGACGCCATTAGCGCCGCGCGTCCGGGCGCGCGGGCGGAGACGCTGGAAACGTATGTCAAGCGCCTGGAGAGCCTTGAGAAGATCGCGAATTCTTTTAAAGGGGTCAGCAAAACTTATGCCTTGCAGGCCGGAAGGGAAATCCGCATTATTGTCGATCCGGATAAAATCAATGATGATGAGGCCATTGTCATGGCGAGGGACATCCGCAAGAAAATTGAAGAGGGGATGGAATATCCAGGGCAAATCAAGGTGATTGTCCTTCGCGAAAAACGGGCTGTGGAGTTTGCCAAATAATAAATGATAGGGGCTCATGAATCGCCCTCATCTAATCAAAATTCCTGAGAGAGGCGGGACACGCGTTACGAACGACGGAGAGAGCATGAATATCCTTTGCATTGGTGATGTTGTCGGGAAACCCGGACGAGATGCTGTCGAAAGGCTTCTTGATGATTTGAAAGAAGAATTCCGCGTTGACCTTGTCATCGTCAATGTGGAAAACGCGGCAGGAGGATCGGGAGTGACCTCCAAAATCGCCAAGCATTTCCTTGAGATCGGATGCGATGTCTTGACCTCGGGCGATCATGTCTGGGACCAGAAAGAATTGGAAGAGTATCTTAAGGAAGAGCCGTTCCTCTTGAGGCCGGCGAATTTCCCGGAAGGCGCGCCCGGCAGGGGATGGTGCATCAAATCGACGCCGTCCGGCATTAAGGTTGGAGTTGTGAACATGATAGGCCGAGTTTTCATGCGTTATAACGTGGATTGCCCGTTCCGCGCCTTGGACACGATCATAGAGGAAATCAAGAAGGAAACTTCGATTATTGTTGTGGATATGCATGCGGAAGCAACCAGCGAAAAAGTGGCCATGGGACATTATGGTGATGGGCGCGTTTCGTGTGTTTTCGGAACGCATACGCATATTCAAACGGCGGACGAAAAGATCTTACCGAACGGGACCGCCTATATTACGGATTTGGGGATGACAGGCCCTTATGATTCGGTTATTGGGCAGAAAAAAGAGAACATTCTCCGCCGGTTTTTGACAAGCCTTCCTTTGCGCTTCAATGTGGCCGATGGGGAAGCCACATTACATGGCATTGTGATTGAGATAGATGAAAAAACCGGCAAAGCGCTCCATATTATGCGGATTCAAAGGGAGGACAAGGCTTTTCAAGAGCAGTCGGGCAAGAAAGAGAGCTGTTCTGCTATGCAAAACGAATAAGGCTGGAAGGGACTGCCCCGCAAAAATATTTTTCAAGCAGAATAATCATTGTGGATCAAAAATTCAGGGTCGTCCCTTAAACTATGGAGAAGAAAACTATATTTGGCTTGTTGTTATTGATATAATGTATTATAATCCAATACGTTAATAATGCAGATATGACGGTTAAAATATGGCTTGAGATTTAAGGAGGAACACATGGGAGATTGGGAAGGCCTGAACCGAAGAAAGTTTCCGCGGGCGAATTATCCTTGCCTGGTTGTTATCCGTAAAAAAAGCGAAGAGGACAAAGACGATGTTATATTGACGCATACGGATAATATTGGCGTTGGCGGCGTCTGCGTGGTTTTAAAGCAAAGCGTGAAGATTTTTAGCGAGGTCGAGCTCGAGCTGGACTTGCTGGACCTTGGCGAGCATATCTGTTGTAACGGAAAAGTGGTTTGGAACGTGCAGCGGCAAAGCGAAGCGCCGGAAAAGCCGCTGTTTTTTGATATCGGCATTGAATTCCTCAATATCGAACAAGAAGACAAGAGGCGTCTGGAGAGGATTGTTGAACGTTTGGTAAAAAACAATTCAACGAGATAGATTAACGATACTTCAAGCGATACCCTTCAAGAGAACATATTCAAATTTTAAGATTTTTCACCCGTCTATGTTAGCGGCTTTATTCAGTCAACCGAAGCCGAGGCCCCCGTTTTCAGGGCTGGTCAACATATCATTCGTTTCCAGAGAAAACTCTTTTACTCCCGTTTATCAAGGGTCATGCCATGATTAAGGTGAGATTCGCTCCGAGCCCCACAGGATTTTTGCATATCGGAGGGGCCCGAACGGCTTTGTTTAATTGGATGTATGCGAAATCTGTCCAGGGCGAGTTTATTTTACGCATTGAAGACACGGACCGGCAACGGTCGAAAAAAGAATATGAGGAAGAGATCCTGGACAGCCTGGCCTGGCTCGGGCTCGATTGGGACGAGCTCTACTATCAAAGCCGGAGATTCGATCTTTATCGGGGGCATGCCCAAAAACTCCTCGATGAAGGAAAGGCCTATAAGGAAGGCGAGGCCGTTCTTCTTAAAATGATACCGCAAGGCATTAAGGTCTACGATCTTATCCGGGGAGAGATCTCTTTTGATACATCTAATTTTGTCGTGTGTGATGATAAAGGCGAGCCTGTTCTGGATAAAGACGGAAAGCCGCCGTTAAAAGACGAAGTGCTGATCAAAGACGATGGTTCGCCGGTCTATAATTTTTGTTGCGTTGTTGACGATGCCCTGATGGGCATTACGCATGTCATTCGGGGGGAGGACCATATCTCCAATACGCCGAGGCAGATCGTCATCTATCAAGCGTTGGGGGTCAAGCCGCCGAAGTTCGCGCATCTGCCCTTGATCATGGATGAAGGCGGGGGACGTCTTTCCAAGAGGACCGGCGCGGCCGCCGTCAGTGATTACCGCAAACAAGGGTTTCTGCCGGAGGCATTGGTTAATTACCTGATGCTTTTGGGTTGGGCTCCGGGAGACAACCAGGAAATGATAAGTCTTGCGGCAGCGATAAAAAAATTTTCGATTAAGAAGATCAATAAAGCGGCGGCGGCATTTTCGCTGGACAAATTAAAATGGCTGAACAGCCAATATATCCGGCAGGCGGACACAGAACGGCTCGCGGATTTGATCATCCCGTTTTTGAAGGAAAAAAAGTATATTCAGGAGGATTTTGATAGGCAAAAAATAAAAAATAGTGTAGACTTATTTAAAAGGCGGATGGACACGCTTCTTGATTTTCTTCAAAGGGCTGATTTCGTGTTCATTGACGATTTTCAAATCGACCCGCAGGCTCTTGAGGAGCATCTTTCAAAGAACAGGGAAAAGGAATTCCGCCTTTTAAGTGAACGGTTCAGCAAGGCGGAACCGTTTGATGCCGCCACGACGGAAAAAGTCTTCAGGGAACTTGTCACAGAGTTGGGGATGGAGGCGTCAGAGCTCGTCCATCCGGTGCGCGTTGCGCTGACCGGGAAAGATATCGGGCCGGGCCTTTTTGAAACGATCGTTCTTTTAGGGAAAGAAAAGACCATTGAAAGGTTAAAAAAGGCTTTTAAAGCAGAAAAAGGATAAAAGTAAATTAATGATGATGGAGGTCTTTATGCGTTCAAGAATGATTCTGATCGGCGTTCTGGGGATGATATTATTTTTGCATGGATGCGCAACTCTTAAGGGGGCAGCGGAAGGCTTTAAGGAAGACTGGAAGGCCCTTGGGAAAGCCGATGATTGGATGAGGGAACATTTGTGGTAAACGGGCGAGACTTCTCATGTAATTGAATATTTGTGTGTGATGCTATTTATTTGCCCTGTTCTGATGTTGAAGGATATTCTCGAACGGGGCAAATTTTTTCTAAATAAGAATTTTCTGGAGAGTTTCCTGCCCTCTGTAAGTTAAATAAGAGAGGGCTGGGCAAAACTTATCCAGATAAATATTTCTGAGATAGCCCCCTGTCCTTGGCTTTTCTAAACAAAAGCATATCGTGGCCAAGGACTGGGCAAATCTTCTCTGAATAAAAAATAATTGTAGATTTGCCCTGTGGTGTAATTGGTAACACGACTGACTCTGGATCAGTTATTTCTGGTTCGAGTCCAGACGGGGCAGTATAAATAAAGAAACCCCTTTGTGGGGTTTCTTTATTTATGAATGTTTCATATTGATTGGACCTATCGCGAAGCGATAGGTTCGCCGGGAGCGTAGCGACCAGTAATTGAGAACGAAGTTCCCAAGTAAGTCCAGACGGGACAGTAAAAAATAAAAACCCCCTTTGTTGGGGGTTTTTATTGAATTTCTCTAGACGCGGCTTCAAAAGAATGTATGATAGAAAGGAGATATAATACATATATAAATATTAAATATCTGTCAAAATGAATAAAAGGCATATATTAATTGTTGATAATGATAAGGCATTTGTCGAAGAGACGATAAAACTTTTAAAGTCCCGGGATTGTAAGGTGGATGTTGCCTATAATGGGGCCGATGCGCTTGAAAAGGCCAATCAATTTCCAGACCTTATTTTGATGGGCCGCGGGCTTCCTGATATAGAGGGGTTGCAGGTATGCAAGAAAATACGTGAAACCTCCAAACTAGAACATATTTCCATCATAGTTTTCACGGTGACCGATACGCCTTCCGAAAGGGTGGAAGGCTTTTTGTTAGGGGCGGATGATTGCATTTCCAGGCCTGTCAACGACGAAGAATTGATCGCCCGGATGGAGGCGGTCTTAAGGCGGAACCAGGCCTTTCGTCAGGTCCGGGAAGAACAGAACGCCCTGGCCACAGAGTTGAAAAAGATCCTCAGGGAGGAGAAGATCACCCCTTATTTCCAGCCGATCTATTCAATGAAAACCCTTAAGCCGATCGGGGTGGAGGCCCTCAGCCGCCCCCCGACGAGCGGGTTGATTGACAATGCGGAGTTTCTCTTCAGGACAGCGCTGATTCTTGACATGTATTCGGAGGTGGAAGTGGTCTGTTGGAAGACGGCCGTTAAGAAGTGGAAAGAGATGATCAATAAAGAAAAGCTCTACCTGAATTGCACGCCTTATTTTATAGAAAGCGGGCGGCTCAATGAGGGGTTCCTATCCGAGCTGGACATCAATCCTTCCAGCATCGTGCTGGAGATTACCGAGCGCACGGCCATACAAAGATATGACGTTTTTTTGAAAGAATTGAACAGGATTAGGGAAGCAGGCATAAAAATCGCTGTTGATGATGTGGGCAGCGGCTTTGCGAGCTTGGACACGGTTGTCGAAATAAGGCCGGATATCGTCAAGATCGACCGTCAATTGGTCCGGGAATTGCACCGGGATGAGCTGAAATACAATATCATGCAAGCCATAGTGTATTTTTGCAAGAAGAGCGGGGTCATGTCCATCGCTGAAGGGATCGAAGAAGAAAAAGAGCTGGAAACGGTCAATGAATTGGGGGTCGATGCCTGCCAGGGATACTTATTGGCGCGTCCGACACCCGACCTTAATCCGAATATTTTCTTAAAAAAGTTCGGAAATTAGGTTTTTGATATTATGCATTCTGCGTCAAACAAGAAAACTGTTATTTCCCATCCGTCATGTGTTTTGTTCAATCCAAAGGCTGCTTTTTCCCTGAAAGAAAATAAACTTTTGTCAGAAAACAAGATATCACGGCAACATCAGGATAAGGATGCCCTTGACGGGGCACCTTTTAACAGGTTTCTTTTGAATACTATGTGATAAGAAACATGTCTCGATACCGAACTGGGTTCTTCCTTTATTTCTTATTGTTTTTATGCCTATCTGTTTGCGGGTGTGACGCCTTATACCGCCTTTTAGATAAAGAGGGGGCGGAAGAAAAAGCTTTAGTGGGGGACGTTATTCCGTTTGAAAGCAACCAGACTGTTGAAGAGGTCCAGACGTTATTGTCTGTTTATGGATATAGCCCGGGGAAGATTGACGGGGTCCTGGGATTAAGGACGCGTAATGCGCTTGAGGAATTCCAAAAGGACAATGGCCTTGAACCTACCCGTTTTGTTGACCAAGCCACGTGGCAGAAATTAAATGCGTTTAACAAGAACGGGCTTATTGTCGAGGGGCAACTGAACGTCCGGCTTATACAAACGCTTCTAAAGAAAGCCGGATTTAACCCTGGGGAAATTGATGGGAAATTGGGACAAAGGACCAGAAATGCTGTTCTGGCCTTTCAAAAAGCCCATCAGTTGAAAGTTGATGGAAAAATAGGGTATCGAACCCTGAGCCGGTTGTCCTTGTTTATGAAAGAAGAGGCGCAACGTCCCTAATATCGTGAATTTAATGCTTGGATTGAATCGACACTGATAGGCTGGAAAATCTTTTAATGTGGCGATAGGAAATTTGTGGTAAAATCCTGGGAAAAATTATGGGAGGATCTATGAAAACAAGAGTATTGAGGAAGGGGGCCGTATTCATTTCAGCCTTGATGATGGCAGCCATATTATCGGCAGAACAAGATGCTGCCGTTTCTGGAAAATCCGAAGCAAACACGGAACTTTTGAAAATAGTGGATACAAAACTCGGTGAGAAAACCGTGCAGAGCGGGACATTGGATATTTTTGACAGCAAGAGCAATCAGGTGAGGAACCTGCGGTTGATGAAGCTTTATGATGATGCCGTCGAAAAGGAAGAGGGGTATCTCTTTGTGGCGGATTACCGGGATGTCAGTACCGGAGATATTGTCACCGTTGATATCGAGTTAATTCCAGGGCAAGGGGATTATGAAATAAAAGGCTTTCAGATCAAAGAAGTGAAACCGATAGAGGAGGGGGTCAGCAAGGAAGAAAAAGAGTATACGGACACGGAAATCCGAGATTTTATGAGAGGATATATTGCCAAGCAAGGGCAGTTTAACAATGGCAGGATCATGTTGTTCGATGAGGATGCCGGGAAAATGCGTCATTTAGAGCTGGTTGAGTTAAAGGACGAAGTCCGGCGTATGGGGGCTTTCTATAGTTCGAGTTCAAAATTCAAAGACGCTGATACAGGGGATGTGCTCGATATTGATATATCCGTAGAAAAAAACCGCGGAAATTTGAAAATCCAAGCCCTGCGTATCCGGGATATGCGCAAGGGGCCTGTTGAGAACAGCACTGCTCCTTAAGATTGAAAATGATGTTGCTTTAAAAAGGATTCCTGCGTGGCAGAGTTCTTGATAAAAAAAGGAAGGGATATTCGGCTGAAAGGCGCGGCCAAGAAAGATATTGTGGCGGCCTCTTTTCCGAAACATGTCGCCGTGCAGCCGCCCGATTTTAGGGGGTTGAACCTGCGGCTTGAGGTTGACGTCGGAGATTCCGTCAAGGTCGGGACCGCTCTTCTGTCGGACAAAGCAGATCCGCGCATCGGCATCGCTTCGCCGGCAAGCGGGAAAGTGACCGCGATCAACAGGGGAGAAAAACGGGCGCTTCTTTCAGTCGTTATCGAAACGGACGGCCGGCAAGAAGCCATCCGGCTTCAACCGTTCAGCGAACAGCAACTCCAAGATCTTTCAAGACAGGATGTCATTGATTTTCTTTTAAAAGGAAATCTCTGGCCCGCGATACGCCAAAGGCCTTTTTCCAAGATCTCTAACCCTCAAGAAACGCCGAAATCCGTTTTTATCCACGCCATGAACACCGAGCCGTTAGCGCTCGATATCGACTTTGTCCTTCAAAATAAAGAAAATGAATTCCAGGCAGGATTAATGGTCCTTAAGAAATTAACCGATGGTGAAGTCCATTTGTGTATACAGGAGGGCGCTCAATCCAAGGCGTTAACGCAGGCAAAGGGGGTCCAAACGCATTCTTTTGCCGGGCCGCATCCGGCCGGCAACGTGAGCACGCACATCCATTATGTCGACCCTATTAAAAAAGGCGATTTGGTTTGGTATGTCGAAGCCCAGGATGTGTTAAGGATCGCCGCCCTCTTTCTGAAAGGGGTTTATCCGGTTGAGCGCATTGTTGCGGTGACCGGCGAGGGGGCCGCGGGGCATCAAGTGTACGCGAAAACGATCCTGGGGGCGCCGCTGGCCGCTCTTGTCGACGGGGAACGCAACGAGCGGATGCGCTATTTGTCCGGAAGCGTCCTGACGGGAAAGGATGTCGGCGCGCAGGGATTCCTGCGCCGTTATGATACCCAGGTGACCGTGCTTCCCGCGGGGGGCAAGCGGGAATTTCTGGGATGGCTTTCGCCCGGATTGAAAAAATATACATTCTCAAAAACGTTCTTGTCAGCCTTTCATCCCGCAAGAGAAGTCTCTCTGGATACCGATGAACACGGGAGCCATCGGGCGATGGTGCTGAACAACGTCTATGATCCCTTGGTCCCCCTTGATGTCATGACCGATTTTCTTTTAAAAGCGGTCCTTGCCGGGAACGTGGAAGAAGCGGAGGAGTTAGGAATCCTGGAATGCGACGAGGAAGATTTTGCGTTGTGCACTTTTGCCTGCCCGTCGAAGACAGATGTGGGAGGCATTGTCCGTCAGGGGCTGGACTTGGCCGAGAAGGAGGGCTAATTGTTTGAGGAATTTTTAGAAAGACGGAGCAAGAAAATCAGGCAGCTTTTTGAAAAAGGGAAGCCTCTGGAAAAACTCTATCCTGTCCATGAGGCGATGGACGCTTTTCTGCTGACGCTGGGCAAGACCACGAAGAAAGCGCCTTATGTGCGTGACGCCGTCGACCTGAAACGGGTCATGAGCTTTGTCGTCATCGCCTTGATCCCCTGTATCCTGATGGGTTTTTACAATACCGGTTATCAAATCCAGATGGCGAAGGGGGCCGCGCATTCTTTAATGGGATGTTTATGGCTGGGATTGGTCAAAGTCCTTCCCATTATCATGGTTTCTTACATAGCCGGCGGGTTTTGGGAAGTTTTGTTTGCGGTTGTCCGTAAGCATGAGATCAACGAAGGGTTTTTGGTGACGGGCATTCTTTTCGCCTTGATTTTGCCGCCGACGATTCCCTTATGGCAGGTCGCCGTGGGGATCTCTTTCGGCGTTGTGATCGGGAAAGAAATCTTCGGCGGGACCGGGATGAACATCATGAACCCGGCGTTAACGGCGCGGGCCTTTATCTTTTTCGCTTATCCCGCGCAAATATCCGGGGATGCCGTCTGGATAGCTGTTGACGGATTTACAAGAGCGACGCCTTTGGCAGTTGCCGCGATCGCGCCGAAAGGGGCGTCAGCCATCGCTGCGTTGAGCCAGGCCGGTTACACATTTCAAGACGCCTTCCTTGGATTTATTCCCGGATCGATCGGAGAAACCTCGGCGCTCGCATGTCTTATCGGGCTGATATTCTTACTCATAACACGGGTGGCCAGTTGGCGGATTGTGGCAGGATGCGTTTTAGGCTTAACGGCTATGAGTTCAGTCTTTTTTATGCTTAATGGGGACAACAGCCTGGCGCTTTTTTCTCTGCCGCCGTATTGGCATATGGCGCTCGGCGGCTTCGCGTTCGGTGCGGTTTTTATGGCGACGGATCCTGTCTCAGCATGTGCAACCCAGGCGGGATGCTGGATCTATGGGATTCTCATCGGCATTTTAACGGTTTTGATACGCGTGGTCAATCCGGCCTATCCAGAAGGTGTTATGCTGGCCATCCTGTTTATGAATATTTTTGCGCCGCTCATCGACCATTTTGTTGTCCGGCAAAATATTAAGAGGAGGCTTGCGCGTGCGCCCAGAAAGTAACCGCTACACGTTTATGTTCGCTTTTGCCGTCTGCGCGGCCTGCAGCCTCGCCTTGTCGGTCGTCTCGGAGGGGCTTAAAGATAAAAAGGAAGCGAATCTCGCCTTCGATATTAAAAAAAATATTCTAAAGGCCGTCGATTTGACATCGCCCCTGCCGAAGAACGCGGGGCCAGCGTCTGTTTTGGACGTTTATAACAAGAAGATCGAAGAAAAAGTCATTGACGCCAAAGGCCAGATTTCGGAGGGCAAGAGCCCTGACGATATTCAGGAAGGGGAAGCGCTCTATCCTCTCTATGTTTATAAAGAAAACGGCAGGATTATGGCGTATTGTTTCCCGATCATCGGCAAGGGGTTATGGTCCACGCTGTACGGCTATTTTGCCTTGGAAAACGACGCCATGACGGTCCGCGGGATTACGTTCTACAAACACGGCGAAACTCCGGGGCTGGGCGCGGAAATAGAGAAAGGCTGGTTCCAAAACAATTTTAAGGGGAAAAAGATCTGGGACACAAAAAACATTACGCTTATTCCGGTAAAAGTGGCGAAAGGAAAGGCGAAGGATAGTGTTCCCGTGGACAAGGCGCCATTTTATGTCGATGGCATCAGCGGCGCGACGATGACATCAAAAGGGGTGACCGCGATGATTGACCGATGGGTTAATGTTTATGAACCTTTCTTTGAAACGGTCCGCGGTCCATGATCCCGCGGCATTGAGCGGCAAGGGGCGGGTTTGCCTTTTGCCATTAACGGAGAGATTCAGTGGTAAAAATGTTTCTGACAAAAAGCGATCAAAAAATCGTCAAGGAAGGGTTGTGGGACAGTAATCCCATCACGTTCCGGGTTTTGGGAATCTGTTCGGCTCTGGCGGTCACGGTGCAGCTTAAGACGGCGCTGGTCATGTGCGCGGCCTTGACATTCGTTGTCGCCGTGTCCAATGTGATCATTTCGGCCTTGCGCGACATGATCCCGTCGAAAATCCGCATCATTGTCCAGCTTTCGGTCATCTCCACGCTGGTTATTGTGGCGGACCAGTTTTTGAAAGCGTATATGTATGACGTGAGCAAGCAGCTTAGCGTTTTTGTCGGCCTGATCATCACCAATTGTATCGTCATGGGCCGGGCCGAAGGCTACGCAATGGCCAATCCGCCGTGGAAATCATTCCTCGACGGATTAGGCAACGGCCTGGGCTACAGCTGTATTTTGATTCTTGTGGCGGTCGCAAGAGAAATCCTGGGAAGCGGCACGTTGTTGGGATATCCGGTGATCCCGCAGACCTTCTATGATCACGGATACATTAATTGCGGCATCATGGTTTTAGCGCCCGGCGCGTTTTTCTTTCTGGGGATCATCATCTGGATTCAAAGAAAGATCAGCGGGTATACGGAAGAAAGCTGAGTTTTAAAGAGACTATGATCGAACATTACATAGGTTTGGCCGTCAAAAGTATTTTCGTGGAGAATATCATCCTTGCTTATTTTCTGGGGATGTGCTCTTTCCTGGTCTGTTCAAAAAAGATTGAAACGGCCGTCGGCCTTGGCTTCGCCGTGGTCTTCGTCTTGACGATCACGACGCCGGCGAACTGGGCGATCAACCACTTCCTCTTGAATAAAGGGGCGTTATCCTGGGCAGGGTTACCGGAGGCGGACTTAAGTTTCCTAAGTTTTATCGCGTTCATCGCCGCTATCGCGGCCATGGTCCAAATTGTCGAGATGGTGATCGACCGGTTCAGCCCCCAGTTATACACCGCGCTGGGGATCTTCTTGCCGCTTATTGCCGTGAACTGTGCGATTTTGGGCGCTTCGCTTTTTATGGCCGAGAGGGAATACACGTTCGGCGAATCCGTCGTTTTTGGGCTGGGGTCGGGAATCGGATGGGCGTTGGCGATTATTGCCATGGCCGCGATCCGAAAGAAGCTTCAATATTCAGACATCCCGAAATCCCTGCGGGGATTGGGGATCACGATGATTATTACTGGCCTGATGGCCATGGCCTTTATGTGCTTTGCCGGTATCAGTTTATAATTGAAAATCGAAGAGGGAAGATGGAAGGGAGATCGTCAATTTTCGTTTCTCACTCTTCGATTTTCCGACAAGGAAAGAATGTCATTCGTTCCGCTTGTCTTGTTAAGCGTTGGGGTCTTTGTTGGGATCATATTCACATTGATCCTCCTGCTCACCTTTGTCGAATCAAAGATTGTGAAAAAAGGCGACTGCAAGATTACGATCAATGATGAAAAGGAACCTTTGGTTGTCCCCGGCGGCGGGACCCTTCTCAGGGCGCTTTCGAACAATAAGATATTCCTTCCTTCGGCTTGCGGCGGGGGAGGGACTTGCGCCTTGTGCAAATGCCAGGTGATGGAAGGCGGAGGAGATATTTTAGCGACGGAAAAAGGCCTGATCTCCCGGGCGGAACAGAAAAAGCGTTACCGATTAGCCTGCCAGGTCAAGGTCCGCCAGGACATGAAGATCCGCGTCCCAGAGGAAGTCTTTAAGACCAAGACATTTGACGGGATTGTCCGGTCCAATCGTAATGTGGCGACATTTATCAAGGAACTTATTCTTGAGCTGCCCAAAGGGCAGACGCTGGATTTTAAACCCGGCGGATATATCCAGATCGACATACCGCCGTACAAATTGAGTTTCAAGGAGTTTGATATTGAGGAGAAATATCGCGCGGATTGGGAAAAATATCGCCTCATGGACCTGGTTGCCGAAAATGACGAGCCTGTTTTCCGAGCTTATTCCATGGCGAATTATCCGGCCGAGCGCGATATCATCCTGAACATCCGCATTGCCGCGCCGCCTCCGAAAGACATGAGCCTCCCGCCGGGCATCGCGACATCTTATATATTCAATTTGAGGCCCGGCGACAAAGTGACGTTCAGCGGCCCTTACGGGGAGTTCTTCATTAAGGATACGAAGCGCGAAATGGTCTATGTCGGCGGCGGCGCCGGAATGGCCCCCATGAGGAGCCACTTGTTCCATTTGTTAAAGACCCTTAAGACGCGGGACCGTAAAATCAGTTACTGGTACGGGGCGCGCTCCAAAAGGGAGATGTTCTACGACGATGAATTTAGGACCATCGCGAAAGAGTTTCCGAACTTTTCCTATACGGTCGCCTTATCAGACGCCCTTCTGGAAGATCGGTGGACCGGCCCGACGGGATTTATCCATAGCGTTCTTTACGAGAATTACCTGAAGAATCACAAGGAGCCGGAAGAGGTCGAATATTATCTCTGCGGGCCGCCGTTAATGATTGATGCTGTGCAAAGAATGCTGGATTCTCTTGGGGTGCCGAAGGAAATGATTGCCTTTGATTCATTCGGTTGATTTTTTGCAGCATAGGAAAATATAAAAACGCGGATGCTCCTAGAAAACTCCTTTCCTATGCAGCAAAGAAGATACGACGAACAGAGCGAGGAGTTTTCTTGTCGCAATCGGAAGGGTCTTTGTTCTCTTTTTGGCAGATGCAGGAATCCGGGTCCAGCGAGCATCCTTTTTTAAGGGTTTTTTTGGCAAAGATCAGGCCGATCGCCATCCCCAGAAAACAGAGGCCAAATATAAGGAACGTGATAAGATAGTTCATAGTTTCAGTATAGGATAATTGTGGTTACAAGAAAAGAAAAAAATAACACGCTCCATTTAAGCCAGAGCCAAGAACTTAAAGTTCTGCGCAAGGTTGTTGAGATCACGAATTCCGAGCTTGATTTGACCGTGGTCCTTGAAGAAGTCGTCGGCGTCATTACGGAAGCAACCAAAGCGGATTCCGTCTTCATTTATCTTTTTGACGATCAAAAGAAGCATCTTGTCTTAATGGCATCCAAGACGCCGCACAAACAGGAGTTGGGGAAGATCACTTTGAAAACCGGCGAGGGGATCACCGGATGGGTCGCCCAGGAGAACAAGCCTGTGGCGATCAAGGAGAATGCTTACAAAGATAAGCGATTTAAGAATTTCGACGTCTTGCCTGAAGACCGGTATGAGGCGTTCCTTTCGGTTCCGATCATCCACAAAAACAAAGCCATCGGCGTTGTCAATGTCCAGCATAAAAAGGCGCATGAATATGCGCCCGATGCCATCAACCTGATTTCTCTGATCGTGAAGCAGATCAGCGGCGTAATCGAGCACGCCCGGCTCTATGAGGGCATGAAGCAAAAGGCGCTCCAATTCGACAGTTTGGTTAAGGTCAGCCGGTCGATTACTTCCGAGAATTATATAGATGAAATCCTCAACCTGATCGTTGTTGTCACGGCGGAGATGCTGAACTCCAAGATTTGTTCCATCATGCTCTTGGATGAAAAGAGGGAGGAGCTTTTCATAAAAGCTTCGCAGAGCCTGAGCATCGAATACCAGAAAAAGCCCAATGTCAAAGCGCACGGAAGCGTTGCCGGCGACGCGATAAAAACGAAAAAACCGGTGACCGTATACGATGTGCGCACGGAACAAAAATACGGGTTCCGGGACCTGGCGGTAAGGGAAAATCTGACGTCCATGCTTTCGGTCCCGATGGTTGTCAAGGATAAAGCCATTGGGGTGGTCAATATCTACACAAAAGAGCCGCACACGTTTACGGATGAAGAAATTGATGTCCTGCAGATGGTGGCCAACCAAGCGGCCATTGCTGTCGAGAATACTCACTTGATGAAAGAAGCCCTGAAAGCCAAAGAGGCCTTGGAAACTCGCAAGCTTATTGAACGGGCCAAAGGGATCTTAATGCGCCTGAGCGGCTTGAATGAGGAAGAGGCGCATAGAATGATCCATAAAAAAAGCATGGACTCCTGCAGATCGATGAAAGACATCGCTGAATCGGTCATCCTGATGGACGAACTTCAGAAGGGAAAGCAGGGAAGATTGGGAAAAATAACTTGACAACCGCTGCAACGCCTTGTATACTTTGGCTGCCTAAAAAGTTTTAGGCTGAAATCATCGATGGTTTCAGCGCAGTTTGGTAGGGCAATGTAGCCCGACGGACCGCAGGGATTGCGGAGGTCGGGCTTTTTTATACCCAAAAGAGCATTAACTTTTTTGGGTACTGAAAACCGCCAAAAAAAGCTGCAAAGGCGATTTTCCTGTGCCCAATCTCGTTACCACAGACAGGTACTTAAAGGGCGACGGCGTCCTCTTTAAAGGCTATGACAGCTTTTGAAGAGGATTTTTTTTGGCAAAAATTTAGGAACAAAAGGAGGATCAGAAATGTTAAGCATGTTTCTCAGAAAGATTCCCAAAATTATCGCATTAGCCGTCTTGGCTTATTTTTGCTGCGGGTTCTCTTCAACGGCTGAAGGGGCAACTGTTGAGGAAACGATGTTCAGGATTAACAACACCTGGATGATGGTTGCGACATTTCTTGTGTTTATCATGCACTTGGGGTTTGCCGCGTTGGAATCCGGATTAACCCAGGCAAAAAATACGGTCAACATTCTTTTTAAGAATGTTTTGGTCGTGGCCATTGGATTAATCACTTATGCGGTCGGCGGGTTCAACCTCATGTATCCGGGAGACGCGTGGCTTGCCGGTAAATGGTTTGGGTTTGGAGGATGGGGCATCGCATCACCAGAGGGGGCGGAAGGACTCATTGCCTATGCAGACGGCGCCTATACCTACTGGACGGACTTTCTTTTCCAGGGGATGTTTGCCGCGACAGCCGCAACCATTGTTTCCGGTGCTGTTGCCGAACGCATCAAACTGAAAAGCTTCCTCATCTTCTCAGTCTTTTTTGTCGGGCTTGTGTATCCATTTTTGGGCAGCTGGAAATGGGGCGGTGGTTGGCTGAACGAAATGGGCTTCTATGACTTTGCCGGTTCAACCCTAGTCCACTCTGTCGGCGGCTGGGGTGCGCTCATGGGCGCGGTCCTTTTAGGTCCTAGGATGGGGAAATATGATAATGGGAACGTAAAAGCGATTCCGGGACACAGCATGCCCCTGGCGACCATTGGAGTTTTTCTGCTTTGGCTGGGATGGTTCGGATTTAATGGAGGTTCTGTATTATCTGCCGATCCGGGCCCGGTATCGTATGTTTTGGTGACCACATCGTTGGCCGCCGCCGCCGGCATCATCGGCGCGATGATCATGTCGGATATCATCCAGAAGAAACCGGACTTGTCCATGGTTCTAAACGGATCCCTCGCGGGCCTCGTTGGGATTACGGCCGGGGCGGATACGGTGTCTGTTCTGTCCGCCTGCATCATCGGATTTATTGCCGGGCTTCTTGTTGTGGCGGCCGTTATTTTTATCGATGCCAAACTCCGGATCGATGACCCGGTTGGCGCCCTTTCCGTTCACTTGGTCTGCGGCATTTGGGGAACGCTGGCGGTGGGAATATTCAGCACCAATCCGGAGCACTCGTTTATGGTGCAGCTGCTAGGGGTTGTTTCTTACGGGTTAGTTGCGGCCAGCGCCGCCTTTATAATCATTTCCGCCATAAAGGCGACCGTTGGTCTGCGGGTATCAAAAGACGAAGAAAAACAGGGCTTGGATATTGGCGAGCACGGGATGGAATCATACGCAGGCTTCCAGATATTCATAAATCAGTAAAAAAAGAGAGGGTTACCATGAAACTCATTATCGCTATGGTCCAGCCTCATAAGGTGCCGGATGTTAAAAAGGCGCTTTATGACGCGGAAGTACATAAAATGACGATCACGAACGTCCTGGGGTGCGGGCAGCAAAAAGGATTTACAGAAACTTACCGCGGAGTAGTCCAGGAAGTCAATCTCCTTAAAAAAGTCCGCTTCGAGATCGCTGTCAACGAAAATTTTGTTGAGCCGACCATAAACGCCATTATCAAAGGTGCCAGGACGGATAAAATCGGAGACGGAAAAATCTTTGTCCTGAATATGGAGCGCTGTGTGCGAATCCGGACTGGGGAAGAAGGGAATAATGCTATTGGTTAATTCTCGAATATCAAGACATCGCGAACCGTAAAAACTGAAAATTCAAAATCCAAATAATACCAATACTACCAAATAAATCCCA
>JAFGFL010000003.1 GCA_016931055.1 Candidatus Omnitrophota bacterium
CCATTGTTGACCACCTCCTAAGTAAATTTTCCCATTCTTATTCGGGTGGTCAACTGTTTGTTTAACTATTTATGAGATAACTTCTAGAAAAGCTTGGAGGCGATCGGAAGGAGAAAAGCAAAACGAGCGGAAAGAAGTAATTGAGGCTTTCAATCAGGCCAAAAGAAAGGCAAGGAACAGGTTCGCCGAAGCCAAACGATCGGCGAAAGAATTGAAAGGCGAAGAAAGAGAAGCGGCCATGCAGAAGGCCGTGCAAGAGAAGAACGCGGCCATAAAAGCGGCACAAGAAGCGAAACAGGCTGCGATGCAAGCCATCGAATCTGACAAGGACGAAGCGGAAGGCGAGTAAGATTCAAGTCTGATCCCTGGGGAATCAGAAGCCATTTGAAGTTATTTGCTAAGTTCGCAATAGGCAAATAATCTTTGCTAATTTGCGGACTTCAAAGGCTTGTGACGGGATTTATCAAACAGTTTCGAAAATCGCTGATGCAGCGACCTCAGACTTCTTAGATGTTAGATATCTGAGGGGTCGGGGAGTTTCCAATTGTCTTCGACCCCTCATCCTGCCCTCGCTTCCTCTAAATTTTTTAAGGAAAGCGAGGATTATACTTGTTTCCTCTATCAAATATTAAATTTTAAGGAAAACAAGTATGAGCGAAGCCCCGAGGCTACGCCGAGGGGCGGAGTCGTATGTTTTTCCTTTTATTTTGGAGGAAAACATTACGTACCCCACCGCCAAACGGAGGGGCACGAAGGATCTCTTTGCGAGAGACCCTTCGTACCCCATTGTCTTTCGATGGGGTACGTAATGTTTTCATCTAAATTTAATATTAAGGAAAAACATACGATTCGCCCTTCGGGCTCACTCAGGGTGAGCCCTCCGAGAAGAAAAACTCCCCGAGGGCTCATTTAATTAAAAGGCACTACGAATAGTAAAAGGTTGAATAGCATGTTTGTGAAAGAAATAATGTCCAGAGGAATAATTGCTGTTCAGCGCTCCACGACCCTAAAACAGTTGCTGGAGACATTCGCTAAGTTTCATATATTTCCTTTGGTTCCTGTTATCGAAGAGGGTCATCATCTCATTGGTATTGTATCTTTTTCTAATCTGATAGATGCTTTTAGTTCATATCATCCCGATGTCTTAAAATTAGTTCCTTTCTTAGATGAAGAGGAAATAGACATTTTTAAAATAGATATCACAGATGATATAGGGAATTTAGTTCTTGTCGAAGATGTTATGGAAAGAGAATTTATCTCTATTCCAGAAGATACCTCAATAGAAGAAGCATATAAACTCATGCGGCTGCATCTTAAAGAAGAATTTCCCATTGTAGATAAAACAGGTAAGTTGGTCGGCATGATTGGCATATTCGATGTTATTCGGGCAGTATTTCGGCAAAAAGGCATAATTCAATGAATACAATTTTGGGGCTTGGCTTTATTCTGACATCTGGCCTGTTTTCTGCAAAATTGATAAAAAGAATAAAATTTCCCGCGGTAACTGCTTATCTTTTATTGGGCATCCTTATCGGCCCTTCGTTATTAAAACTGGTTCCCGAAGGCATCCTAAATTCTTCAGGGCTCATTTCGAATATTGTATTAGGCATCATTGCTTTTGGAATAGGCCAGAATTTTTCCAGATATCACCTTCGCAAGATCGGAAGGCCAATCATATGGATATCTGTCCTTGAGGCATGCGGAGCCTGGGTTTTGGTCACCTTGGCATTTTTGTTAATTTTAAAGCAGCCATTTTATATATCTCTTTTATACGGAGCGATCGCATCAGCAACCGCGCCTGCCGCCACTGTTATGGTGATTAGGGAATATCGGGCGCGGGGGAGTTTTACAGATACCCTTTTAGGCGTAGTCGCCATTGACGATGCCTGGTGCCTTTTTATTTTTGCCATATCGTTGGCAATTTCTCGAGCGGTGTATAAACACATGATGGCACCTTCTTTTTTAATTAAAGTATTTTTCCATTCACTCTTAAGTATTTTCGGGGCCTTTGTCTTGGGAGCTATTTTAGCCATACTGTTATCCCTGCTTTATCGTTTTATCCGCACGCAAACGGAATTATTGATTTTTACGCTGGGAATTATTTTTTTAAATATTGGCTTTGCTGTCTGGCTGCATTTATCAGTACTTTTGTCATCAATGTTCTTGGGAGCCATATTGATCAATACCCATAGATATTCATTTAAGTTTTTCGATAGCCTTAAACAAATAGACACCCCATTATTTTTACTTTTCTTTGTATTGGCAGGGGCGAACTTAGAAGTAAGTGTTTTGCCAAAATTAGGCATTATCGGCCTTACCTATCTTGTATTCAGGGTAATCGGCAAAGTGATTGGAGCGAGATTGGGCGCTAAGATTTCTGATGCCCCGGAAAGTATAAGAAAATATTTGGGATGGGGCCTTGTCCCTCAGGCAGGAGTTGCCTTAGGGGTGGCGTTAATTGCAAAGAGCGATTTTCCTGTAGTGGGAGAGATCATCCTTAACACAATTATCGCGACCACAGTTGTTTATGAACTGATCGGTCCACTATGCACTAAATATGCATTGCGTAAGGCTGGAGAGATCCCGGAAAGTCATTGATTTTTTGAATGGCTATGTGAAGAATTTCGTTGATATTCGGAAATATTAGTTTACAAAGATTGATTCAACAATTGTTTCGTGTAAGATAAGTTCTAAAATCGTTGATGCAGCGACCCCAGTTATTACCCTCATGCACGATGAAGATCTTCTGTGCGGCATCAATATGAGGGTTTTTAATAGAAAATAAGTATTTTTCATGTCTCATCAAAGTGAAGTTGTTATGTAAGTTCAACGGGAAACATGATATTTAGGGTTGTTTTTTAGGGATATTTCTGTAGAATAGGGATACGATGATCTGGACAAAAGATTCCCTCAAATTGTTGGTCAAAGAAAAGCTTGAGGATTACCTGTTTATTGCCGTTTCCCACCGTGAACCATATCTCCACCATAATGACAAAGGTAAAATTTTCTGCAGGCGGACCACCGGAGGCGTTGTCACGGCGCTGGATTCGGTCATGCGCGCCTGCGGAGGAATATGGATGGCCTATGCGAGCGGGTCCGCGGATTTTCAGGTCGTCAGTCCCGAAGGGTTTGTGCAGGTCCCAAAGGACAGCAGCGATGCTTACCTGTTAAAGCGCATTTTTCTGTCGAAAGAGGAGATTGAAGGATATTATCTCGGTTATGCCAACAGCGCTTTGTGGCCTTTGTGCCATACGGCATTCAAGCGGCCGGAGTTCGTTCAGAAACATTGGGAAGTTTATCAGTCTGTCAACCAAAAGTTTGCCAAAGAAATCATCAGCCAAATCGGCGATCGCAAGGCGTTTATCTGGATCCAAGATTATCATTTCAGCCTTTTGCCCAAATATTTGAGGGAAATGGCCCAATCACAGATTTTTATCGCCCAATTTTGGCATATTCCATGGCCCAGTTACGAAACTTTTCGTATCTGTCCGCAGAAGCTGGAATTATTACAGGGCTTATTATCCAATGACCTTTTGGGTTTTAATATTCAATACCACTGCAATAATTTCTTTGATGTTGTTAACCGCGAGGTCGAATGCAAAGTCAATCTGGAAACATATTCGGTGATGTATGGCGGGCATGAGACCCATGTGAGGTCCTATCCGGTCAGTATTGATTTTGAAGAAATCCAAAAAACAGCCGGCAATCCCGAGCAGGAATCAAAGAAAAATGATCTGGTTGAACAATTTGGTTTAGCTGGGCAGAAAATCGTCTTTGGCCTGGACAGGATTGATTACACAAAAGGGATTCCGGAACGGCTTTTGGCCATTGACAGGTTTTTCGAGAAGTTCCCGGAATTTAAGGAAAAAGTTGTTTTCCTTCAGGTGGGAGTGGTCAGCCGGATCCATCTTAAAGAGTATAAAATGCTTAACGAAGAGCTCAACATTCTGGTGGAACAGATCAATTGGAGGCATTCAACAGGCCAATGGAAGCCGGTTGTCCTGGTCCGCAGGGAATTATCTTATCAGGAAGTATTATCCTTTTGCCGGTTAGCGGATATCTGCTTGGTCAGTTCTCTCCATGACGGGATGAACCTTGTCGGGAAGGAATTTATCGCCGCTTCGAGGCCGGATAAAGGCATGCTGGTCTTAAGCCAATTTACCGGAGCGGCCAGGGAGCTGCCGGACGCGATTTTGATTAATCCGTATGACAGGGAACAATTTAGTGACGGAATTTTTCAGGCGTTAACGATGCCTGAATCAGAACGCCGGGAACGCATGAAACGCCTGCAGTCAGTCTTGAGTGAGAATAATGTTTATCAATGGGCCGGAAAAGTCATCACGGAAATGTTGACGATCGATTATAAAAAGCAGGGCCTGTCCCCGTGAAGCATCTTTTCAGCCATTTGAAGGAAGTTTTTTCAAGGATTGAAAAGAAACCGGTCTTCCTTTTCCTTGATTTTGACGGGACGCTGGCCCCTTTGGCGCCGACGCCGCAAGAGGCCTTTCTACCGGCAAACATCTACAACTTGATCAAACGCTTGGCCGCATTACCGATGGTCCGATTAGCAATCATCAGCGGCCGCGAGATGAATGATCTGAAAAGGAAGGTTGGCATTGAAGGGATCATTTATTCGGGAAATCACGGGTTGGAATGTGATTATCCAGAAGCGGCTTTTGGTACAAAGATCGACCCGTTGATGCTAAAACGGCTTTCTGACGCCGGCAGGAAACTGCGTCAGAAGTTGTCGGCTTTTCCGGGGGTGGTCTTTGAAGATAAAACTTACTCTTTAAGCGTTCATTACCGCAATGTCCCGGTTGCTCAGCGCGGCATGTTAAAGCAGATGGTTGAATCCGTCCTTGAACCATATGTGAAAGCGCGTCAATTTGTTTTGGAACAAGGGAAGATGGTCGTTGAGGTCCGCTTGGATATGGACTGGCATAAAGGCAAGATCGCCCGAAGTTTGATGGATAGGTTTCCCGGATCGACGCCTATTTATATTGGCGATGATCGCACAGATGAAGACGCCTTTGCCGTCGTGCGCCCACAGGGTTTAGCCGTCTTTGTCGGAGACCATAATAAAGACAGCCAAGCAGAGTATTTTTTAAACGACACGCTTGAAGTCCAGAAATTCCTGGAATTCATTGATAACCATTTCAGACAAGACAGGTAAACATGGAACATTATCCGTACGGGATCATCGGCAATTGCACAAGCGCGGCGCTTGTTTCAAATGAGGCCAGCATCGATTGGCTGTGTCTGCCTTTTTTTGATTCCTCGTCGCTTTTTTCAAAGATCCTGGATCAAGACAAGGGGGGATATTTCAAGATTGCCGGTGTCAATACACAAAAAATAACCCAGTCGTATATTCCCAACACAGCCATTCTTAAAACAGTTGTTGAGACCGCTGACGGAAAGTTTGAGATCCGGGATTATATGCCGCGGTTCAAATTGAACCAAAATGAATATTATTGCCCTTCGGAGATCCACAGGGATATTATGCTGATTTCCGGCCGTCCGAAGATCATCGTTGAGCTTGACGCCAGGCCGAACTATGCGCTTGGCGAAGGCAAATATATCGTTTTTGACGAATACCTGAAAATCATTTCCACGGCGGGGATGTATAACAGTTTTTATCTATACACCAATTTGGACAGGGAGAAAATCATCAGCCGGGAACCGATCGCTTTAACAAGGGACACATCTTATCTGCTGCTTTCTTATCACGAAAAGATCGGCGAAGTTGATGACAACCGTATTTATGTCGAGTATGAAAAAACCAAAAGCTATTGGCTGGATTGGGGTTATCGCACTAAAGTGCCGGACAAATACCATGAATTAGTGATGCGGTCGATCATCACATTAAAATTATTGATGTTTCAACGCACGGGGGCCGTGATCGCCGCGCCCACGACATCTTTACCCGAGACGATCGGCACGGAAAGGACCTGGGATTACCGTTATTGTTGGGTGCGCGACGCGTCCATGATCATTGACCTTTACGCGCGTTTGGGGCATGAAAGATCGTCTTTCGGTTTTATTAACTTTGTTTTGAACAGGGTGCTTCTGAAGCATGAGAATGTTTCTGTCATGTATGGGATCAACGGCGAGCGTGATCTGGAAGAAAAAAAACTGGAACATTTGCAGGGTTATATGGGATCGAGGCCCGTGCGCGTCGGAAATGACGCCTATCGTCAAGAGCAAAATGATATGTATGGGGAGCTTATTGAAATGGTCTATACGTATTTGAAGCTCAACCTTCAACCGGGGAATTTGATCAATGAAGAATTATGGACGGTTGTCCGGTCGTTGGTGAATCAGGTCAAGCTGGTGTGGCGCGACCCTGACGCCGGCATTTGGGAATTTCGCACCAAGCCCAATCATTACTTGCATTCGAAATTGATGAGCTGGGTGGCCATGGACCGGGCCGCATGGATAGCCGAATTTTTCAAAAATCAGCGTTATGCAAAGCAATGCCTGGCGTTGGCAGAGGAAATTAAAGCGGATATTTTGACGAAGGGCTGGAATAACGAAATGAACGCATTTACGGCATATTATGGCAGCAAACATCTTGATGCCGCTAATCTGTTGATGTTGCATTATGGTTTCTTGCCGGCGGATGACCCGCGCATGGTCAGCACGGTTCGGAAATCTTATGAAGAACTCGTCCGCGATCAGCTGAGTTTACGTTACACGGCGCAAGATGATTTCGGTTCTCCGGAAAGCGCGTTTATTGTCTGCACGTTCTGGATGATCAATGCGTTGTATTTGATAGGCGAACGGGAAAAGGCGTTTTCGATGTTTGATAATGTTGTCAAACACGCAAACTATCTTGGGCTTTTTTCGGAAGTTTTGGACCTTTCCTCCGGACGTTCGGCAGGGAACTTTCCGCAAGGATATTCTCATTTGGCGTTCATTCAGACCGTTCTTTTATTAGAGACCAATTATAATTGGCAAGATAAGAGCCGCATTGATGAATTAAGCCGGTGATCAGCCCCTGCGCTGTCAATGCCTTTGTTTGATGATTCCCAATGTTATCTGGCTCCGATGTTTGGGAACGAGCGATCCTCCGGAGCCGTAAAATGCCGCCACTCTCAAAACATAATCTCTTGGGTTTGTATGATCCAGTCCCCCAACAAAAATAATTTCAAGAAATACGGTAAGATCATCGAATATCCCGATAAAGGTTCCAAAGGGACCGTGCGGAATCTCTGGCGCATTGTTCATACGGAACCGGCAGAGACGGGATGGAGAGCCGCTTACCTGATTTTAAGGGATAAAACCATTGGCCGTATGGAATGCCATCCGCAATCCGATGAAACCCTTGAGCCGATTAAGGGCCGGGCCCGCCTGTTTGTTTCACGGGATCAGGATCCCGGGAAGATCGAATGCTTTACGCTGGATAAGCCCGTTATCCTCAACAAAGGCGTATGGCATGGCCTGATCAGCCTGACACCTGAAACAGAGATCAAGATTTTTGAAAACAATTATGTGTCCTGTTGTTATTGGAAGCTTGGTTTTCGGATGAGCAGGCTCGAGGATATCTACCCAAGGAGCAAGAAGGGACGTTGAAAGCCTTGAATAATTCGCAATTGTCCAACACCTCGCCTGTGGCCTGGCGGGCCCTGCCCGCCGGTATCTGGGCTATGGGTTTCGGCTCTTTGTTCATGGACAGTTCTTCGGAGCTGATCCACAGCTTATTGCCTGTATTTATGGTCAATACCCTGGGTGTTTCCCTGGTTACGGTCGGCATCATCGAGGGTGTGGCGGAAGCCACTGCCTCTGTCATGAAGGTCTTTTCAGGCGTGCTCAGCGATTATTTCGGCAAACGGAAATTCCTGATGGTCCTTGGTTACACGCTCGCCGCGCTTTCCAAACCGATTTTCCCGCTGGCCGCTTCGGCCGGTTGGGTGTTCACGGCGCGTTTTGTCGACCGTGTTGGTAAAGGTATCCGCGGTGCGCCCCGTGATGCGCTGGTCGCGGATTTAACGCCGGTGCAGCTGCGGGGAGCGGCCTACGGACTTCGTCAGGCGCTTGATTCGGTAGGGGCGTTGATCGGTCCTCTTTTGGCAGTGGCGCTCATGATTTGGTTTGTCAACAACATCAGAATGGTCATGTGGGCAGCGGTGATTCCGGCTTTCATCGCGGTGATATTGTTAATGATCTTTGTGCATGAGCCCAATCTTGCGTGCGCGGCCCGTTCGGTGAAGACCCCGCTCGCCTTGGCTGATATTAAGCGTCTGCCGTTTCGTTATTGGCTTGTTGTGCTCTTGGGAGCCGTCTTTACCTTGGCGCGTTTTAGCGAGGCATTTCTGGTGTTGCGTGCCCGGGATGTCGGGCTTGGGCTTGGCTACGTCCC
>JAFGFL010000026.1 GCA_016931055.1 Candidatus Omnitrophota bacterium
GATCCATATCATCAAAACTCAAAGAACGGGCCTCCAGGTCAATCACAACTAAATTTCAACTTCGTCTAATTTAGACGGCAATGATTTTTTATATATTTCAACATTTCCTCAACAACTTCGTCGACCGAGAGTTGGGTCGCATCGATTAATACAGCATCCTCAGCTTTTTTTAAGGGACCCGCGCTGCGGGTTTGGTCTTGTCGGTCCCTTTCCTTGAGTTCAGCGGCCAGCCGGTCGGCGTTGACATTGTTCCCTTTTTCGCGCAACTCCTCAATGCGCCTCCGGCAGCGTTCTTGTACATCCGCATCCAGGTAAAACTTCCAAGTGGCTTGCGGGAACACCACCGTCCCGATATCTCGCCCCTCGACAACTACCCCTTTTCTCTTGGCAATAGCCCGCTGCCATTCGGCCATGATCTGGCGCACGCGCGGCGCGCGGGCCACATAAAATGTCTTGTTTGTCACGTCGACGGACCTGATGGCCTCACTGACATCCTCCTCATCAAGGAACACCTTCAGGACGGAAGCATCATATTCCAGATCGATCGTTGTCCGGCGCGCCAAACGCACCAGGGCCTCTTCATTTTCCAGATCAACATCCTGGCGGATCGCTTTCAAGGTCAAGGCGCGGTACATCGCGCCGGTATCAAGATAGGAAAGATCCAGCTTTTCCGCCAGCCGTTTGGCAACGGTGCTTTTCCCGGCCCCGGCTGGGCCGTCGATCGTGATAATTGGTGTCTTTTGGCCCGGCATCAGTTTCCTTCCCCTTCGATCAGCGCATCTTGATCGATTCCAAAAGCCCGCTTGACATGACCCGGGCTTTATGAAAGTTTGGTCCGTTTTTCTTGGGCTTGTGTAAAATATTGCAAGAGGCTTTTTTGGTCCTGGCTCACAATAGCCTTGCGGAAATGAGCCAGGTATTCAACGCATTGATCCAATGCCTTAAGAACGTTCTTTGAATTCGCTATGCAGATATCGCTCCACATTTTCGGCGAGGAGGCCGCCACACGGCTCGTGTCCTTCAGGCCCGTTGAAGCATATTCCAGGAAATTCTCAGGAATGCCCGATATCAATCCATAGGCCAATAAATGAGGCAAGTGGCTTACGTAGGCTAGGATTTCATCATGTTCCTCGGGAGACAACAGTTTGACCCCCATGCCGAGCTTTGTCCAGAACAGCTTTATTTTCTGTCTGGCGACCTGATTCGTCTTCTCTGTCGGGGTCATGATGCAGACCGATCCTTCAAAAAGATTATCCGCAGCATTGGCGACCCCTTTCTTTTCAGATCCCGCCATCGGATGCGATCCGACAAACGACGAAGGGACGGAAAGAAGTTTCTCCCCATTTTCAACAATCCTGGCCTTCGCGCTGCCGACGTCCGTAATAAGACATCCGCGTTTCAGATAAGGGTTAATCGTGGAAAAAAGTTTAATAATGGATTCAACCGGTGTCGCCAAAATGACCAGGTCCGCATTCGAGACCGCCTTTCGGACATCCAGGCAAGGGGTATCGATGGCGCCGATCTTTACGGCCTCATCCAATGCCGCCTGCCGGTGGGACAATCCGATCACTTCATGCGCCAGGCCGTGTTTTTTGATGGCCATCCCCAATGAACCGCCCATTAAACCGACCCCGATGATCGTCACCCGTTTAAACAAATATGGTCTTAAGAGCATTGTCAGAAATCCTTCTCCTGCCATGGCAAATATTAAATGTCCTGTTCTATCGGCCCTGCAGGGTTGTCTTCTTTTTTGCGATCTCTTCCTGCTGTCACAGCTCGCGCAAAAAGAAGAAAAATGTTAGCGATTAAATTTCACGAGAAACTGCCGAGGCAATTTTCTTTAAATCTTCCATCAAGTCATCAAATTGTTTGGGAACCAGCGACTGCTCTCCGTCCGAAAGCGCTTCTTCCGGCGAATCATGGACCTCGATCATCACCCCATCGCAGCCGGCCGCAATGCTTGCCTTAGCCACATCACCAACCAGCTTTCGGACACCGGTCCCGTGGCTGGGATCCGCGATGACCGGCAAATGCGATAATTGTTTCACAAGCGCAATGGCGTTGATGTCAAAGGTATTGCGGGTCGCCGTCTCAAAGGTGCGGATGCCTCGCTCGCACAACAATACGTCGAAATTCCCATTAGACAGGATATATTCAGCCGACATCAGCCACTCCTTGATCGTCGCGCTCATCCCTCTTTTGAGCATAACGGGTTTCTTTGTCTTTCCGATTTCCTTCAGTAGGGAGAAATTCTGCATGTTGCGGGCCCCAATCTGGATAATATCCGCGTATTTGCAGATAAGGTCCAGATCCCGCGTATCCATGATCTCCGTGATCGTCGCCATGTCGAATTCTTTCCCGACCTCGGACAAATATTTAAGGCCTTCTTCACCAAGCCCCTGAAAATCATAAGGCGAGGTCCTGGGTTTGAAGGCCCCGCCGCGCAAGACCGTCGCTCCGGCTTTTTTCACCCTCCGCGCGATAGCCCTTAAGCCTTTGTCGCTTTCCACCGAACACGGGCCGGCGATCACAACGACCCTATTGCCGCCAAAATGGACATCCTTATTGATCTTGACGATCGAATTCTCTTTCTTGAACTCGCGCGAGACAAGACGATAGGGGGCCAAGACCGGGATGACCTTCTCCACGCCGGGGAAAATCTCCAGAGGGGTCACGCGCAGGATATCTTCGGGGCCGATCAGTCCGATGACCGTTCGTTCCACGCCCCGGGAAATATTCGGTTTTAGACCCAGCTTTTTGGTCTTCTCAACAATATGCTTGATCTGTTCTTCTGTTGCGTTGGATTTCAGGACGATGATCATAGGATTTCCTTTAATGTTTTAATCAGCCGTTTATTTTCATTAAGCGTTCCGATCGTGACGCGGATATACCTCTTCAGGCCCCACGCCCCCATGTTCCTCACAATGATGCCTCTTTCCAGAAGCCTTTGTGAGACATCTGCGGCCTTGTCCTTTGTCTTGATAAGAATGAAATTGGTGTGGCTCTCGACAAAGTCCAAATCTAATTCTCGGAAATTCTTGTACAGATATTGGCGCTGAACATTAATGTTCCTCGCTAAGCCACGGTAATACGTCTGGTCTTTCAGTGCGGCCACCGCGGCAACCTGGGCCAGGGAATTGACATTGAACGGCTCCCGGATACGGTTCAAGAAACCGATCAACTCGGCGTTGGCGACGCCATAGCCGATCCGCAATCCGGCCAAACCATACATTTTTGAGAACGTCCGTGTGACGATGATGTTTTTATTCGATTTTAAAAGATGAAGCGAATCCGCGTAATCCCGGGCATTCACGTATTCATAATAGGCCTCATCGATAAAGACAAGGATGTCGCGGTGCAATCCTTTTAAGAAAGCGCGCATGTCCTGTTCCTTCACATACATCCCTGACGGATTATCAGGATTGCCGATAAAGACGATTTTTGTTTTTTCGTTAACAGCCTTTTTCATTCCGTTGAGATCGTAATGGAAGTTTTTTAGCGCGACGGCCTTGACGTTCGCGCCGGCAATACGCGAGTCAATGCCGTACATCAAAAATGACGGTTTGGCGATCACGACCTCATCGCCTTGGTCGACAAAAGCGCGCACGGCCAAAGCGATCAATTCATCCGAGCCGTTGCCAAAAATAAGCTGATTGGCCGACACCTGAAGCCTCTTAGCCAAAGCCTCTCGAAGATAAAAACAATCGCTATCGGGGTATCGATTCAATTCTTTCGACCCTTTGGCAATCGCCTCGAGGACTAAAGGGGAAGGGCCATACGGATTTTCATTGCTGGCGAGTTTGATCACATCGCGCAGGCCTAATTCACGCTTGACTTCTTCGATCGGCCTGCCCGGAACATAGGGCTTGACCTTCAGGATGGTTTTCTTGACAATGCTTTTCATGTTAAACCGGATACGATCCCACGATCTTCAGATATTTACACATACCCTCCAGCTCTCCTAATGCCTTCCTGACGTTCTTATCCTGGCGATGCCCTTCAAAATCCACAAAGAAATAGTAATCCCATGCTTTCTTTTTGGAGGGCCGTGACTCTATTTTTGTTAAATTAATCTTATTTTTATAAAAGGGCGTTAACATGGCGTGCAAAGCGCCGACTTTATCCTTGATCGAGAAAATGATCGACGTGCGGTCCCTGCCTGTCGGCGGCACGTCATGCGTTGAGATAACCAAAAACCTCGTCGTATTATGGGCAATGTCCTGAATATTGCGCCTGAGCACTTGAATGTGATGGATCTTGGCCGCTTCCAGAGACGCGATCGCCGCCGCGTTCTTCTCCTTGAGGGCCTTTTTGACCGCATCGGTCGTTGAAGCCACCCAAATCTCCTTTGCCTGCTGCGGAGGCAAATTGGCCAAGAGCCAATTCCGGCACTGGCCGAACACGTTCGGGTTTGAATAGACCCTTTTGATATTTTTCATGGCGATATTGGCCAGGAGATTATGCGAGACTTTCAGCAGGCGCTGCGCGCAGACCTTCAGTTCCGAATCAACCAAGAGATCGACCGTGTGCGTCACCGCGCCTTCCGTCGAATTTTCTACGGGGACAACCCCGTAATGGCATTCTCCATGCTCGACTTTTTCAAACACCTCGGCAATGCTGCTGCAAGGCACATAATCGACCAATGAACCGAATTGCTGTTTGGCCGCCATATAGGAAAACGAACCCGGCGTTCCCAGATGGGCGATATGGCTGATCTTTTCAAGCGCCAGAGAGCTGGACATGATCTCCCGATAAATCGCCTCGAACGCCTCCATCGTCATCGGCCCTTTATTCATTTCTTTGATCCGCTGCAGGATCTCTTTTTCCCGCGCAGGGGAATAGATGCCTGCCTTATTCCTTGCTTTGATTTCGCCGATATCACTGCTGATCCGGGCGCGTTCATTCAGCAGATGAACGATTTTTTCATCGATCAAATTAATTTTTTTGCGTAGATTGTTCAGGTTCATTTTTCAAATCCTGTTCTTGTGCCTCACCCAACATTTCTTCAGTTGATTTTTCCGAATCCACAAATTTCTTTGACTGATCTTCTTGTTCAGCCCCGTTCATGACACCCGCCTGCTCATCTTGGATCCGGGGAAATCCCTTCTGCCCTTGATGGGTCCCGGCATCTTCATTTCCCGATGAGGATTCTCCCTGCGCCGTTTCTTCCATATCCGTTGCGACAATATTGGCTTCCTGCGCCGGCTGAAGCGTCGGGAATTCTTCCAATGTCGGCAAATCATCCAAAGATTTCAAACCAAAATATTCGAGAAATTGCTTGGTCGTCCCATAAACAAAGGGCCGTCCGGGAACGTCCTTGCGCCCGACCACTTTGATCAATTCCTTGCTCAAGAGATGGGCAATGACGCCGTCAGAATTCACCCCCCGGATGAGCTCGATGTCCAAACGCGTCACGGGCTGCTTGTAAGCGATGATCGCCATGCTTTCAAGCGCCGGCTTGGACAATTTTTCTTTGTGTTTTGTTTTGTAAAAACTCCTCAAATAAGAGGCATACGCGGGGTTGCTCAGCATCTGATAACCGCCGGCGATCTCAACGATCATGACCCCGCTCTTTCTGGTTTCATATCCGCTCTGCAAGTTCAAGATCGCTTTTTTGATGTCTGCGGGACTCACGGTCTCAAGAACCTTCTTGATCTGTTCCAGTGTCACAGGGCTCTCGTTAACAAATAAAAGGGATTCGATCACCCCCTGGACATGCTGAAGCGATTCATCAATCGTGTTCATTGTCTGATTTACGGTTGCATCTTCCATTAGCCTTTTATCCTCTGTTTGTAGATCTCGTTTAATAAATCTTCAGTTGTATGAATATCTGTTGACCGCTTAAGCGCCTTTTGGATCATGTCACGGGCTTCCTGTTTCTTATATTGAAGCTGCAGAAGAACATCCATGGCTTCTTCCTGCCAAAGCGGGGTCGCCGACCGTTCTTCATGCACCACGCGTTTATCCTGGATCAGCGCAAACCGGCCGACCTTCCCCTGCAACTTTGCCACGATCTCTTTGGCGCGTTGCATGCCGATCCCGGGCAGCGTCTTAAGATAATTGATGTCCCCTTCATTGATCGCATGGGCGATTTCGCAGATCGGCTTGTCCAGCGCCCGGACCGCGGCGCGCGGCCCGATCCCGGAAACCTTGATGAACTGCTGAAAGAATTCGCGCTCAACAGCGTTGATAAAACCGATCAACATGGGTAACCCGCTTGAAGGGCCGATCTGAAAATAGTGATAGGTCATCAAATGGACGTTCCCGTCCCCGTCTTTTGTTTCATCGATGCGCTGAAGCACGGAAGTGGGGACAACGACCTCATAAAACAAACCTTTGACATCAACCACGAGAGATTGGTCTTTCTTTTCAACGAGCTTTCCGGCAATTTTGACGATCATAATCGATATCTCTGCATACGTACATATCCGAGGGCCAGCGCCAAGGCGTCGCTTGCGTCCAACGGCAGTTTCGTCCCGTCAATTTTCAACAGATCAGCGACAACCTCTTTGGTCTGCAGTTTTGTCGCGTTCCCGTTTCCCGTGAGGGATTGACGAATGCGTTTAACGCTATGTTCAACCAGCTCGATCCTTTTCTGTGCGCAGAGAAGACAGATAACCCCCCGCACGTGTCCTAACTTACTTGCCGTCACCGGATGTTTATAATGAGCGTACAACTTTTCAAGGACAAGGACGTTCGGATGATGTTCCTCGATCAAACCGCCCAGGATCTTATAGATTTTTTGGATGCGGACCTGGAGCAGGGCCTTCTCTTTTGGCTCGATGGTCCCGGTTTCAATCAATCGGACAGTTTGGTCATCCGTTTCGATGCATCCGTAACCGGTCGCCTTCAGTCCTGGGTCAACGCCGAGTATTCTCATGACTCTTCGGCGATCTTGTCCAACTCTTCATCAGGGATATCAAAATTCGCATAAACATTCTGGACGTCTTCGTGCTCCTCTAACGCTTCCATCAAACCCATCAGCGCTTTAGCGTCAGCCCCGACAATCCTCACCGTCGTGCTGGGCAACATCGTCATTTCCGCAGTCTCCGTAGGGATCTTTTTCGCCATCAGGGCATCCTTGATCGGCTGAAGACTGTTGATATCACAGGTGATCTCATGGTATTGTTTTCCCGAAGAAATATCTTCAGCCCCTGCTTCCAGGGCGATTTCCATCAATGCGTCTTCGCTGATTTTATCCTTTTTGACAGAAATAAATCCTTTTTTGGAAAACAGGTAAGACGTGGCTCCCGGTCCCGCTAAACTCCCGTTTTTCTTCGCCAGCAGGTTCCTGATCTCCGCCGTTGTCCGGTTTTTGTTGTCCGTAAGCCCGACAATATATAACGCGACCCCGCCCGGGCCATAGGCGTCAAAGGAAACCTGTTCATAGGTCACGCCGGGCAGTTCCCCTGTGCCTTTTTTGATCGCATTTTCAATGTTCGTCAAAGGCATATTGATGCCCTTGGCCCGGTCAATCGCCGATCGCAGCCCCGAGTTCGACTCCGGATTACCACCGCCGGCTTTGGCCTGAGCCGTAATTTCCCTGATCATTTTCGTGAAGGCGGCGCCTCTTTTTGAATCCGCCGCCGCTTTCTTATGCTTGATACTTGCCCATTTCGAATGTCCCGACATATGCATTCCCCCTCAATGACTATTTGGATTTTGTTTTACATGCTGACGGCGTAAATTTGGAAGCAGGCTAATAAGCCGAGTTTTGTCTCCCCCAAAAAGAAATCTGGGTGATGGTTATTCGACTCACTTCGGGGTTTACACCACCGCTAAAATCATAAAATTTTAGCGAGTTCCCGGAATCCGTTCTTGACGGATGCCGGGCCGAACTCTTGCAGCCTACCCGAGAATACGAACGAAGCGGATCGCTTCGCTTTCGGCAATGACGCCGAAATCTTCTCCTATTTGGCCTTGCTCCATGCAGAGATTGCTCGTTTCACCCCCCGGCGTAAACCGGGGTATCGTCACTGTAGCTCTAATCCGGCCCTCATTTTTTTAAAGAAAAATGGAGGCGTCCTGAATTATCAGGATGCATTATCCTTTGGAGCTCGGACTTTCCTCCCCGATGTTTTCAAACAGCGGGGCAACCATCTTAGCCTGCTTCTCTCTGATCGCATCCGTCGCTAGCCTATCAGCTTGTTTATTACCCTCGCGGCGGACATGACGGATATCAAAATGATCAAATCCTCTCATTAAACATTGGACCTGATCATAAAGAAACTTCAATTTTTCGTTCTTGATCTTATAAGCCCCCGTCACCTGACGGCACAGCAATTCGCTGTCCGAATAGACCTGCAGCTTCCTGGCGTTCATCACCAGCGCTTCCTGCAAGGCATAAACCAAAGCTGAATATTCGGCGATATTATTTGTCGCTTCACCGATCGCCTTCGAGATTTCTTTAATCGTTTTTCCCTGGTGATTGATCACGACGCCGATCCCGGCCTTTCCGGGATTGCCGCTGCAAGCGCCGTCAATAAATATTTCAAAGGTCTTCTTCAAACATCATCCTCAATATATAAGATCCTTGAACACATCTCACATTCGACCAATTCCTGGTGCATCCTGATCGCGTTCAATTTTTGCGGCGTCACGTTCATGTAACAGCCCCCGCAGGAACCTTCGTGCAGAACAGGAACAATCGCAACGCCCCCTTTATGCCTTAATATGCGCTCATATCTATTTAAGAATCCCTGATCAATTCCCACGCTCGCTTGCTTCCGCTGGGATTCAAGAACCCTTATGCGGTCTTCCATGAGTTTAATGTCCCCTTCCGTCTGCTTCTTTTCGGCTAAATATTTCTTTTCTTCCTCCTCCACCTTCACTTTTTCTTTCTCAACTTCGGCGCTGACTGCATCACTTTCATCATACGACATCAGAATCTTTTCTTCAATAATCGATTTATCGGCATTAATGTGCTCGATCTCAGAGATCTTCGCCGTATATTCCTTATTGGTCTTAAGCTGCAAAAGTTGAGCATTGGCCCTTGTGATCTCATCTTCCTTCGTTTTTAGCTCCAACTCCTTTTCTTTGCGGGTGACTTGAACCGATTTGAATTTCTGTTCCAGATCTTTCAGGGCGCCTTTGCTCCGTTCGAATCCTTCTTTCAGTTGAGCCAAACGGGCAGGCTTTTCCTGCAGTTCAATCCTTAAATTATAGATCTCAACATCTATCTTCTGGAGTTCAACGATTTTCCTGATTTGATCCCTAACGGATATATCCGGCACGCTGCATTCATCCTTTGTCTATTGTAGTTAATACCATATTGGCCCCTCGGCGTCTCAGCTTTTTCCAACCGCACCTCGGGACAACAGTTTTTGTTCTCTGAATAAAAACTTAAGGAACAAAAACTGGTGGGC
>JAFGFL010000027.1 GCA_016931055.1 Candidatus Omnitrophota bacterium
CATAGGAGCATATTGCTTGTCGTCGTATTATTGCTAAAGAACAGAATTTTTATCAACCAAATTTCCGTGTCATTATCAATTAATTAAGGTCCAGTTATGTGCCCCAAATTTCCGGCGGCCGCTTTTTTGATTGATAAGATTACAACTTTTAAGCTACGACGATACCGAAGCATGGATGGCGAGCGACTCTCTTAGGAAATTTCAGGGATATGCGCCGAAACCCGAATTGATTAAAGTCAAGTCGCGCGTCCCCTTTTTCTCCGTAAGTAAATCTGCGGTCCCTATTTATGCTGCGACGTCACTTTTTAGTAATATGTTTTGAGGCGAAAATGTCTTGCAATAATGACCAGATTTCATGCGTATCCGCGGCTTTCAATATCGAATCTCTGATTTGCTTTTTGCTGATAGCCTTTGCGATGAGACTTAATATTTGCACTTGAGAATCATAGCCGTCAGGAGAGGTCAATATTAAAAAAATAAAACGGACAAGTTTGCCATCAGGGGTGTTCCAATCAATTCCGTCAACGGACCTTCCGAAAAATATCACCGGCCGTCTAATCGCGGAAAGCCGCGCGTGCGGCACAGCCAATCCTTCCTCCATCCCCGTGCCCATCTCGTTTTCACGCTTCATCACGGCCTCATAGATGGTCTCGGAATCGGGCAAATCTTCCTGAGTATCTGCAAGAGCGCATAAATCCATAATCGCTTTATTTTTATCATTGTGTTTTATCGCTCCAACGATGCCCCGTGCAAAGAAATATTCAAGGATACTCACTTCTTTACGACTTTTGATCGAATAATTCAACCAAGGGCCAAGAATCACTGAAGATATGATCGCCCCGAAAACAATGGCCACAAATATCGGCTCTGTAATTAAATTATGTTCCAGGGCAAGCAAACCTACAACAATTTCCATTGCCCCGCCAGGGGTATGAGCAATAGCTATCGAAAGCCTGTTTGTTTTAGGTAATTTTGTCAGATTAACGCCAAACCAGGCGCCAAAGAACCTTCCTGAAATCCCAATAACGCTTGTAAGCGAGACAAGGTAAATATCAAAGTTCTTCAAAAAGTCTACTTTTAAACCAATATTTACAAAGAATAACGGCACGAATATGGCATAAACCATTTGGGATATTACTTGCCGCGCATTCTCAGACAGGGCCCTGGAGCCGCCAGCCATGATCCCCGCGATAAAAAATCCAAAGAGGGCGTGAATGCCTATTTTCTGAGTTATGGCCCCGCATAAAGCGCCCAACAAACAAATAAACGTAAGCGACGCCCCCGGCTGAGGCATTTGTGCGGATTTTATGCCTGTAATTATTTTGTCAACGGTTTTTCTTCCGAAGGAAAGACAGACAGCCGTAAAGGCGAGCGTTGAACCCGCGATCATCACAACTTTTAGAACATCCAAACTGGCCTGCGTGAAAACACCCAGCACTAACGTGAAAATCAGCCATCCAATAATGTCATTGATAGACAAGGCTGACATGATCAAGAATCCGAGGTCGGTCTTCGAAAGCCTCAAGTCATGCAAAGCGCGCGCCGCGATAGGCATCGCGCTTATCGTCATGACCGTTGCCATAAAAATAGCGAAGATCAGCCGCTGATGGGAATTTACCAAATAATGGTCGGGCAGGAAAAAAAACGGAATAAAGGCGATCACCATAGGCATGATGATATCCGATAGGGCTATCTTTAAGGCGTCGCCTCTTTGCCTCCACGCGGAAGCAAAGTCAATTTCAAGCCCTGTTTCCAAAAGAAGAAATAGGACTCCTATCCATGCTACAGTTTCAAGCATATTCTGCTGTATGACATCGTTGGGGAAAATCGCCTGATGCCAAAAAGGCATAAACCTGCCCATCATCGTAGGGCCTAAAAGGATTCCCACTAAAAGTTCTGCAGTAAGCGGCGGCTGTTTCCATTTTTGGAATAATTCGCCCAATCCCCTGGCCAGGCCAAGAAGAATTACAATCTGAACCAAAAAGATAAATATGTTATTTTCGTTTAAATAATGCATTTTCTTATGTTAACGAATTCTTAAGACACGCGATGTAACCCGGACTAATGGTCATGTATCTTTATATCCTTCTTGTTATGTTGCGCCTTTAAAACAAGCGCTTCAGCGAGTTTTCTCCGCCGAAGTTTCCTGACCGTAACGGAGATATTATCAAAAGACATGATTTCCCCGCCTTCAATTTCCCTGCCGAGCTTTCCGGCAACCCACTCTGCGAGCGTCGGCGTCCGTTCCGTCATATTTTCGACGGGAAGTTCCATGCCAAGCGTTGAGGCGACAACCTTCATGGGGACCGCCCCGCCGATAATCCATCCTGAACCGACCGGTTGGACAAATACAGGGAGGCGGTCAAATTCATCTTCGATCTCTCCGACCAGTTCTTCAATAATGTCTTCAAGGGCGATTAGCCCCAGCGTTTTTTGTTCATTGGAGATGACAAGAGCGATGTGCGCCTTTTCACGCATCATTTCCGATAAAACCTGCGAGAGGGGCGTTTCTGCAAGGACTTTCTTGATTGGCCGGGTTATCCCCCTGACGGTAGGATTTTCAGAGCTCATTTTCAGGGCGTTGACGATATCCTTGAAATTTAGATAACCGATGATCGTCTGGGGATCCCCCCCCTTTTCGCAAACCGGAAAACGCGTATGCATATCAAGATGCGCTTTTATTAAGGCATCAGACAGGCTGTCGGTGACCGGGATCATGGAAATATAATCGACATCCAGCATGATGTCGGCCACCTTTCGTTGTGACAACTGGGCCGCTGAAAGAACGATCTTCTCCTCTTGGGCGCCAATGAGCCGGGAAGTCCGGGCAATGGCGGCCGCGGCCTTCAGTTCATGCAGGCTTTGCTTTTCTCTGGAGTCGGCCGATTCGCCTTCCCCCTTTTTCTTGCCGATAAGCATGATCTTTTTTACAATCGCCTCGAAGAAAGAAACGGCCGGGTCAGCGATCCCGGCGATCGCTTTCATGACCGGCGACAGTGAAAGGCAAACGGATTCCCGGTTATCCAATGCGAACATTTTCGGGACCAGCTCCGCGAAGATGATCGTAAAGGCGCTTAACGGGACAACAACACAAGCCACTGAAATAATCTCGGCATAAAAATGGGAAATCCCCATTTCCGTGAACAATGGCGTGAAGAACTTGTTGGCGCCGGCTCCGCCAGTGGCCGAGGCGATTGCCCCTGCCAAAGTGATGCCCAGCTGTACCACCGCAAGGCTGGCCTCCATCCGGTCTTTCATATATGCCGCTTCTTCCGAGCCGCGCTTCTTCAGCTGGCAAAGCGTCAAAAGCCGCGCCCGCGAAATCGATGCCAGGGCCATCTCATAAGAGGCAAAGACGGCGTTAACGAACAACATCAAGGCAATGACCAGAATTTCGTAACCGAAAAACATGTATTCTATCCTTTCTATCCAAAATTCGTGAATGTCTAGTCAGTATTATTCACTACGCATTATTTACGCCAATGAACAAAGGTTGGCCGGGCGGCTTCTCCTCCGCTTTTATTCATAGCCGTATCGCCTTATAAACCAGCTTTTCACGAATTGGACCAGGCCCAAATATAGGGCGACGATTATAAGCAGGGCAAGGAAATAAAGCGGCGGCGGCTGGACAAAACCAAAATATTTGCCAAGAGGCAGAAACGGCAAGACAAGAGCTATACTCACAATATAAATGGAAGTGAACATTAAGAACTGGCTGGGCTTACTCTCGATAAAGGGAATTTTGCCGGTGCGTATGATGTGGATGACGAGCGTTTGCGTGCAAAGAGACTCCAAAAACCAGCCGGTGTTAAATAAAGGCTGTTGGGCGTGAAAGATGAACCATAATACTCCGAACGTCGTAAAATCAAAGATCGAGCTCACCGGGCCGATAAAAAACATGAATTTCTTTATGTATCCGACATTCCACGGCCTTGACTTCATCAGATATTCTTGGTCGACTTCATCGGACGGTATGGCAATCTGCGAAATATCATAAAGAAGGTTGTTCAGCAGTATTTGGATGGGAAGCATGGGCAAAAACGGCAAAAACAGGCTTGCGCCGGTCATGCTGAACATGTTGCCGAAGTTTGAGCTCGCGCCCATCTTGATATACTTAAGGATATTGCCGAACGTCCTTCTGCCTTCGATAACGCCGTCTACAAGCACCATCAGGTTCTTCTTTAAAAGAATGATATCCGCCGACTCCTTGGCGATATCGACCGCGTTATTGACGGAGATGCCGACGTCCGCCATCTTAAGCGCCGGGGCGTCATTAATGCCGTCGCCAAGGTACCCGACAATATGGTTATTATCGTGCAAGGCGCTGATGACCCGGCCCTTCTGAAGCGGCGACAGACGGGCAAAGACGGTGGTTGTTTTGACCAATTCCCGCAGTTCCATGTCGCCGGCCTTTTCAACCTGCTCGCCGCTCGCAAATCCTTTGATGTCCAAACCGACTTCACTGCATATCTTTTTTGTGACTAATTCGTTATCGCCTGTCAGGACCTTGAAATCGATCCCGAGGCTTTTCAATGTCTCGATTGTCTTTTTGGCTGTCGGCTTGGGCGGATCAAGAAAAGCGATGTATCCTTTAAGGATCAGATTCTGCTCGTCTTCCTTCGTATATCTATTTTTCGGCCGGTCAAAATCCTTATAGGCAATGGCTAAGACCCTGAAGCCTTCGGAACTCAATTTGTTATATTCCTCTTTCAGGTCCAGAAGCACTAAATTGCCGGCATCCAGGTCCAGGATCTCGTTTTCCAGCTCGAATTTTGTGCATCGTTTATAGATCTCTTCAGGCGCGCCCTTCACAATAAGCCGGTGCCTTCCCTCATTCTCAACGACCACGGACATGAGTTTCCGGGAGAAATCAAAAGGGATCTCGTCAAATTTCTTATATTGTTTTACAACAAGCTTTTCATGTTTGAGGATCGCCATGTCCAGGATATTTTTTAATCCGGTCTGATAGTAGCTGTTGATATAGGCAAATCGCAGCACGTCATCATCTTCTTTGCGCACGACATCGCAGTGTTTTTCGAGGATGATCCTGTCCAGCGTTAACGTCCCGGTCTTATCCGTGCAAAGCACGTCCATGGCGCCGAAATTCTGGATCGCATTCAAGCGCTTGACGATCACGTCTTTTTTGGACATGACGATAGCCCCTTTGGACAGATTGATCGCCACAAGCATGGGAAGCATCTCCGGGGTAAGCCCGACCGCGACGGAGAGGGCAAAAAGAAGCGCTTCAATGAGGTTGCCTTTATTCAAAGCATTAATGCCGAAGATCAGAAGCACCAAAACAACCATGATACGGATCATGAGCCACATGAACTTCTGAATGCCCTTGTCAAAACTGCTTTCAACAACGATCGTGGCCAGTTTTTGCGATATCTCGCCGAATTGGGTTGAAAGCCCGGATTTCACAACGACCCCGAGACCGGTCCCGCTGACAACGCTTGATCCCATGAACGCGATATTCGTCAAGTCCGAATGAGAACGCCTTTCAGAGACCACGGCTTCGGACGTCTTCTCAACCGGAAAAGACTCGCCTGTGAGAGCCGCCTGATTGATGAACAGGTCCTTGCATGAAATAATCCTCAAATCCGCCGGGATCATGTCGCCGGCGAACAGATCGACAATGTCTCCGGGAACGATGTCCTTGATATTCACTTCTTTGGGCCTTCCGTTCCGATAAACGCTGGCGGTGATGCGCACCATTTCGCTGAGCCTGTCCGCCTCTTTGCCTGCCTTGTGCTCCTGAACGAACGAGAGAAAAACACTGATCAGCGCCATGGCGATGACCAGAATCGCGCTTATCTTCTCGCCGAAAAAGAACGAGAAACCCGCAACGATCAAGAGGACTATAACCAAAGGATTGAGGAATTTAAAGAGGATCTGAAGAATAATCGTTCTTTTCTTTTTCTTGGCAGGTTCGTTAGTGCCGTATTTCTCAAGCCGGTTAACGGCCTCGGCATCACTCAGCCCTTTCTCAGAGGCGGCCAACTTCTCAAAAAGAAGGTCCGAAGCGCATCCGGCGTAATCAAAATCCCAATTTTGAAGTTTGATTTTTTCGTTGATCATCAATAATTTTTCTTATAAAGGTACGATTAAAGCATAAAATGCAGAGTCATTACGGGTAAGTTTTAGGCTAATCCACGGCTTTTTTCAGCCGTAAACTATAAAAACTTACGATAACGATCATCAGCCCATAATACAAGAAGACTCCCCATAAGGGAAGATTTTTTAATTGATAATAAGACCCCGGGATTTGAGCGAATAAAAATACGACGGCGATCATCAGATTAAGAAACGCGATAATGCAGTTGGCAAAGGCATAAGCGACAAACGGGAATAGGCCCCCTGCTGCCAAAAGCCCCATTCCCAAGAATATGATCAGCGAGGCCAGAGGCACGACAAAGAGGTTCGCGATGATGACAACAGGCGTGATGAGCTTAAAATAATAGGCGGTCATGGCCACGACCCCCACATAAGCAGCGATAGAAACAGCTACGGATTGCAGTAAATATTTTATGATTTTGAATTTGATGAAAGACGGCTCTCTTTTATTCTTGAGCCTATGCTCTTTGTAGGATTTTTCGATTAATGCCGGAAACAGTTTGTAAAATAAACCCATGATTGGGGGATACAAAAGGATAATAAATAGCACACTGACAAACGACAATTGGAATCCAACATCAAACAGATTGAGCGGCTTTATAAGCAGTAGGATGAGCGCCGCGGCTGCCAAGGTATTTATCGATTCATGCTCGCGCTCAAGCAGGAAGCTTATAAGAAAGACAACAGCCATGATCGTCGCGCGGACAACGGGCGGCTGGCCGCCGGTCATAACGGCATACAGGACCAACAAAACCATGGTCAAAACATATTGCGCCGCCCTGGGGATAGGAAACATTTTTAAAATGATCACGATCACATACGACACGATTCCGATATTGAATCCGGATATGGCAATGATATGGGCAACGCCGGAGATTTTGAAAAGATCATAAACGCTTTTGGGAATGTTGTGCCGGTCGCCTAGAAGAAAGGCTTGCATAATGCCGGCCTCCTCTTTCGGCAAATTCTTTTGAAGAATTCCGTTCAATCTGTGTTTTAGCCTTAAGGATAAGGATTTTATAAGATGGCCTTGATTACGTTTGAGGACTAAAACGCGGCCAGTTTTCTTGACGCTGAGTATAAACGTGATGCCTTGGCGGTAAAGATACTTGCGATACGAAAAATCGCTCTCTTTGGAATAGTCAAACGGCCGGTGCATTTTCCCTTCGAGCATTATATAGTCGCCGTAACGGATATCTTCCTCCCGAAAAAGGTTAACCAGGACCGCACCGTGACGGTCTTTCCATCCCCACTTCGATCTAAATCGCTTGACATCCAAGGCAAAAACCGTCTTTTTCCCTTTAAAAAATGACCGTGGTTCCACGTCAGAAATAACCTTCCCTTCCACTAGCATAAGACCTTTGCGATAGCCGTAGGAAAGCCTGCTGATGTGGTTTGAAGGGACAGTTTCATAGGTTTTGGAATAGACCGAGCCGACGCAAAGAACTGCGAGCAATAGGGATATGGTTGCCATTCTTGGCTTTTGTATGAATGAGCACAGAAGCAAAAATGACGCCGCCAGAAAAGAAAAGAACGCAAAAGAGATGTGTAAATATTGATTAATGACAATCCCGAGCATAAAAGACACGCAAACCCAGAGTAATGGACGATGGGAATGAGATTTCATCTTATTTTACGTACAGGTGTTTTGAGAATATTTCGAACTTCTTTTGGTTTATTCCTTTGACAGCCTTGATCTGGTCGAGCGAAGTAAACAGCCCTTTTTGGGCCCTTATTTCTAAAATTTTCGCGGCGGTGGAATCGCCGATGTAAGGAACGTTAACAAGGTCATCATAAGACGCCTTGTTAATATTGATCTTACGATAAGGTTGATGCGCTTCGATGAACTGTACGGCATTCTTGAGCTTGGGATATTTCTTGATCACATATCCCAGCCCGGATCCGGCCGCTAAAACAAAGGTAAAGAAGAACAACACGGTTTTTTCTTCTTTGGTAAGAAAAATCATTGCTGTTATAGAATAAGTTGAATTAATAAACTTTCTACAACCAATGTGTCCAGGTTCAGATATCAAGAATGATCTTGCGGGGGATAAATTGGTAGGGGGATCCTAATATTAAGAGGGTGGATTGTTTATCCTAACAATCTAAAACATTTCTGTCAAATTAAATTACAGCAGCAATTTGCGGGCTGGCTTACGCCTTCTACATATCACTTTTAAGATGATACACCATGCTCTGAAAAGGGTTAACAGACTAAAAACAATAGAAAACGGCAATCAATGGCAATTTATGACGGTGATCCCGTAAAATAAGAGAGAATCTTTTGGATTATGACGGTACCGCCGGCAATGAGAAACGCGAAATAGACGAATGTTGCTAAGTTGACAAGATGCCCTAATAAGATAAAAAGACCATCCCGCTGCAACAAACCAATGGCCAAAAGCAGCAATGCAAGGCCGGGAAGCGTGTTGCTAAAGGGGACAAATCCAAATGGTGCCATCAAGAGAACCGCTCCGATAATAAGGGAAAAGTTATTCACCGCGCCTCTTAATCCATCGGAAGTTAAATTTTTCAAGCGGTGGGGATGAGTTAATCGCTCCAATTGACGAAAGAATTTTAGGCCTTGATTCAGTCCTGCGTGAAGTTTTTCTGCCGGCAAGATGCGCTCTTCAAAACGCTTTGGAAGCCACAGGTTACGGCCCAACAAACGGCTCAAACCAATGAGCAAAATAGCAGCGCCGAAGACGGTGCTGACTCCTGGGATCGAAACTGGGACCATAAAAGGGATCGTCAGAAAAATAGTAAGGAGCATGAGCCCATCCTGGCCAAAGAGATCCCGGATCTCAGCCAGGCTCACCCCTTCTTCCGGCAAGCTGTCAATGACCACTTTAAGCTTTTCTCCCAGGGAATCCTTTTCCAATCCTGCCTTTTGTTCCTGAGTAAGATAAATGTGGTGATCGCCGGGAAGATTTCTTTGATCGGGTTCCATTAGACAGTTCCCTAATGATTAAGATTGCGCTAAGCGTAGAATAATATAGTATGATATTTAACTGGATTGAAGCAATTCCCAGACAAAAGCTTTGACCCCTTCTTTTCCCATATCGTGACGGAGATTATTAACAACGTTCAACAAGTTATTCGCTTCGACGGGCGAGCAAGCGACATAAAGGATGTTGTTTTTTTCAGGCCAGATATGGTTGCCAAGATGCGACCCCGAAGTTTCTCCCCGTCCAAAGACACCGCAGACCTTCGTGTAATTTTTTAATCCGCAAGAACTCAAGGCCTCCATCACTTCCAAATCGATGGCTTCGTTATAAACGATCATGACCATCTGTTGAATCATTTCTTTTCCTGTCCATTTAAAGTATTTTTGATCCTTGATTCAAAAATTGAATAAAGTGTCGGGATAAATAACAATGTGATCAGGGTCGATACCGTTAATCCGCCAAACATGGTGATTCCCAAAGGCCGCCATGTTTCTGATCCGGTCCCGGAGGATAATGCCAAGGGCAGGATCCCGGCCAATGTTGAAAGGGTCGTCATTAAGACCGGGCGAAAACGATCATGCCCTGCTGTGGTAATCGCATCATTAAGGGAATATCCGCGTGCACGAAGAAGAATGATATAACTGATCAACACGATTGCATTATTCACGACAATTCCCATGAGCATAATTGCTCCCAGATAGCTGATAATATTAAAAGTCGTGCGCGTAAGGACGAGCGCAAGAATGACCCCGATAAAGGTAAAAGGTATGGCGAACATAATGATGAACGGATCCAATAATGATTCAAATTGGGCAGCCATGACCATATAAACCAGAATGATGCCAAGCAGCAATAATAACCCGAGGTCACGAAAAGCCTTCTTTTGCTCTTCAGCCTCACCCCCGAAGTTTACCATGACAGAAGACGGTATGATAACTCTTTTAAGGCCTTTTTTAATATCTTCAATCACTTTTCCGGACGAACGTTTATAGGTATTGGCTTCAACACGCACCACACGCTCACGATTCTGGCGTTCGATATCCAATGGGCCTAAAGCTTCTTTGATGCGGGCGATGTTCGAAAATCTTACCAACTGCTGGGTGACGGGTGAGAAAATTGTTAAGTTATTGATATCTTCGATCGATTGCCTGGACGATTCCTCCAGACGGACATAAATATCGTACGTTTGGCCGTATTCGCGGTACTTTGTTGCCGTTGACCCTTGGATAGACGTTTTTAAACTTCCCGCAATGGTGCTCATATTTAAACCCAAGCTGCCAGCTTTTTGACGGTCAATCTCGATTTGCAGTTCCGGACGACGCAGTTCACGCGAAATGGTCACGTCAACAGCCCCGGGGACTTTTTCGACGATCGTTTTGATGTCTGCCGCGACCTTATCGGTTTCTTCAAAAGAATTGCCGATAATTTCGATCTGAATAGCCTTGCCTCCCATGCCCGTGATCATCCGGCCAACAGGGTTGCCGGCTTGGACATCGATCTTCATGACACCAGGGATACGATTGACTTCGTTGCGCAAGAGTTGAGCAACTTCCCAAACGGTTCGCTTCCGTTTGGTCTTGGGCAATAATTTTACGCCGGAAGTTATGATGTTTTCTCCTGAGTCCTGCCCCATGCCTCTGCCTTGACTGGCGATCTCCCCGCAACGAGAGAAATAATACTGAGCTTCTTTAACTTTATCGACCATGATCGCTTCGATCCTTTGCGCAACCTTATCCGTCTCTTCCAATCGCGTGCCAAGCGGTAGATGTATGGTTAAACGCACGTCTCCCGTATCTTCTTCCGGCGCAAATTCGGTTTCAACAAAATTCGCCAAAAGGAGGATTGTTGCGATTAAGAAACCCGAGAATCCCAAAATAATGAATTTTTTATGCTGCAAAGCCCATCCTAAAGCGCGCGCATAACGCTCTTCAGACCGCTTTAAGACATTTTCCGAAACAGCATAAAACCTTGAAAACAAATTCGTTGTTTCAGATGTAACCTGGGTCTTCGCCAGCCATTTCGAAGAAAGCATGGGGCTGAATGTTACAGCCGTGAAGAAAGAAGCCAGCAATGTGACGGTGACGATAACGGCCAATTCCCCAAAGAAAATACCGATGATGCCCGGGATAAAAAGCATGGGCAAAAATACGACAACGGTGGTTAACATCGATGCGCCAACGGCCAAAAACATTTCCTGCGTGCCATAAATAGCCGCTTCTTTGGGACGGTTCCCCCGATCGATCTTGCGGCAGATATTATCGACAACGACAATCGCATTATCGACAACCATGCCTGTGGCAATGGCAAGTGATGACAAGCTGATGGTATTAATCGTGCGGCCGCTTAAAAAAAGGTAAATAAAAGCAATTAATAGAGAAAAGGGGATCGTTAACGCGATGATTAAACTTGGAAAAAATCTTCGTAAGAAAAACCAAACAACAAAAATGACTAAAAAAATACCGATAAAAACCGATGACCGGAGGGTATCTAACGAATCAATAATGTCTTGAGAGGTGTCAAAAATAGTGTTGATCTTGACATCGGCCGGCAATGTGGGAGCCAGTTCTTTGAGCCTTTTCTTTATGCGGTTGGCGACTTCAACCGTATTGGTATCTGTTTGCTTGAGGATCAGCATCATTAACCCTCGGCGCCTATTGATTCGCACGTTAAGAGTGATTTCCTTGAAACTGTCCTCGACACGGGCTATATCCTTAAGATAAAGGTACTTGCCGTCGCGCTTGCCTAAAATCACAGAGTTGATATCCTCTGGGGAGGAAAATTCCCCAGGCAAACGAATGAGATAGTCCGTCAGTCCTGTCTTTAATTTCCCGATAGGCTGTTGGATGTTTTCCTGTTGAAGGGCCTTTTGAATATCGATAATGGAAAGGCCGTACGCCTCTAATCGTTGCCGGTCGATCCAGACGTTGATTTGCCGCTCCAGCGCTCCAAAGAGCTGAATGGTTCCCACCCCGGGCAATTGCCGTAACGCATCGGCAACTCGTTTGTCAATCAGATCATATAATTGGGGGTACGTTTCTTGGGCCGTAATCCCTAAAAACAGTATGGGGATGCTGGCCGTATTGAACTTAAAAATAAACGGATTATCCATCTCATTGGGGATATCGGGAAGAAACCGCTTGGATAAGTCGATCCTGTCACGTACGTCATTCGATGCCGCGTCAAGATTTGTCCCCCAGATGAATTTAAGGGAAATGATGGAAACCCCTTCGGAAGAACTGGAAGTGATCTTCTCAATCCCTGGCGTTGTCGCCAATTGGTTTTCTAGCGGCTCGGTGACTTTAACCTCGACATCCTCCGGGCTTGCGCCGGGGTATGCCGAGATGACCGTAATAACCGGCGGCTCGATTTTCGGGAAACTATCAATGCCGATGCGCGTCAGACAATATCCTGCGATGATGAGGATAGAGCAGAAAATCATCAAATTCGTAATAGGACGCTTGACGCCAAATTCAGGTAAATTCATAGATTATTCTTCCGCGGTTACGGAAACCCCTTCAGTGAGTTTTTGTTGGCCCATGATGACGACATGATCCCCTTCTGCTAAGCCTTGCCGGATTTCGATGTACGGGCCTTGCTGAATGCCAGGGGTGACGTTTTGAAGATGCGCTTTTTGATCTTTGACAACATAAACAGAAAATTCATTCCCTTGCCCGATCAAGGCTTCTTTTAAGACCACCGGAACCGCCTTTTGTTCTTGGATGATCAACAGCACTCTTGCAAACATGCCGGATTTCAATTTATGGTCTTGATTACCGATGAGAATTTCTATAGGCGCGCTGCGCGTTGTGGTATCAACGACAGGACTGATCTTGGTCACCTGCCCTGAAAAACTTTTCTCCGGATAGGGATCGAGCTTAATGGCCGCCGGTTGCCCAACCGCGATTTTCGGCAGATAAATTTCAGGCAGTTCCAGGTTGATCTTCACCTGATCGATATCAACGACCAGCGCCACAGGCGTTTGCGGGCTCACGTTCGTGCCGATATCCGCATACACGCGGCCGACAAATCCCGTTAAGGGGCTTTCAACAGGCGCGCGCTCAAATTTTAGCCCCACTTCATCCCGGTCAACATAAGCGATCACATCGCCTTTTTGGACCAGGTCGCCTTCGCCTTTTAGCTTTTCCATAATCTTACCGGTAACCTTGGGATAAACAGCGACTTCGGCTTGGCCCTTAATATCGCCGATATATTCAATCGTTTCCTGGATGTCACGCGAAACGATTTTCATAATTCGCACAGGGACCGTTGTTCCGTTGGTAGATTGTTGTTGGGTTGCCTCTTTTTGCGCGCCTGTGCGTTTAAAAAAGATTACGGCAATGAGAACGATCAACAAAAATATCAAAATGCGTTGGGTCTTTTGCATTAAAAACCTCCCGTAGCTTTGTCAAAATCGCTTTTGGCAATGATGTAATTATAAATGGCTTGGTTTTTCGAGAATAGGGCCACGCGGTAGCTCAGCATGGCATCTTCCTCATCCAGAGAACTTGCCAGGCCTTTGCTGGCCTTGGATTGCATGGAAACAAGATTATTTCGGTAGAGTTTGTGCGAGGCCTCGTATTTTTTGACTTCGGCAATGGCATTCTTAAGGCTCAGATGGGACGTCTTCAGTTCCAGCCGGATGTCTTTGGTGAGTTTTTCGCGCAAGATCTTTGTCCGATTCAAATCGGAAATTGCTTGGTTGATCTTGGCCTTTGTTGCCCAACCGTCAAAAAACGGCCAGGAAACATTGATGCCAAAGGTATGATAGTCCCAAGTCTCCTGGGTGGCGACGCCGCTTACGACCGGACGATTATAATAGTCCCAGGAGGCGAAAACACTCGGACGGTTCTCGGCTTTGGCCACTTCGATCGCTTTTTGATTGGCCATTTCCTGAGCTTCGTATTGTTTGATTTCGGGTCTATTCTTCATGGCTTCGAGAAAACCTTCTTCAATGGCCATTTCTTTAGGTTCGTATATAAATTCGGCCTCGGGCTTGATTGTCACGGACTCATCCACATGCAGCAAATTCTTTAAAAGATCTTGGGCAGATTCAACTTGAAGATAGGAATCCTGATAAACGTATCGGACGCTCTCCAACGATTCTTTGAGCTTGAGAATATCCAGCTCCGACACAAGCCCCTTCTCAAAACGCATTTCAAACGAATCAAGATGATTTTGAGTGTTGTCTAAGATCTCTTTATTCAATTGGGCGAATTCCTGAGCCAAGAGCAAAGTGTAAAAACTTTTTTTGACCGCCAGGGCTGTCTCCAGCCTTGTCTTGTCCAACAAAGACTCAGTTACGCGCATCTGATATTCATTTTGTTCAATGGCATTGAGGGTCTTCCCTGCCTTATAGAGATATTGTTTGGCCGATAGTTGCGCGGTTGTTTGCGTTAAGTCATTCGGGTAAAAATGTTTTACCACGGATTCACCGGCGACGATATTTAAGGTAGGCCAGAGGGCGGCTTGGCTCTCCTTGATCTTCTCTTTGCTTTTATTGATGTCTTCCGTTTGGAGTAAAATGTTTGGATTATCGCGCAATGCCAGGGCAATGGCTTCCTGCAATGTGAGAACGGTTTCCTGGGCAAAGGCAGGCGCCGCAAACGTGAATAGCCCTACAATGGATATGAAGTGAAAGAATTTCATTTTTTGTCACTCGCGGCATCTTCAGTGCCATGCAAAATATTTTTGACTTTTTGAATAATGGTTAAATACGCGGTTCGTTCTTCAGATGACAATTTTGAAAAGACATCCAGAATCAAATTGCGCTTCTTTTGTAAATATTTTTTAAGAAGGGCCTTCCCTTTCAACGTGAGTCGTGTTTTGATAATACGACGGTCTTTTTGGTCAAAGATACGCTCCACGAAATTATGACGAACTAGCCGATCAACGATCCCGGTCATTGTCGCCATGGATACTCCCAAGGCCTGAGCCAGATCCTTCATTCTCGATTCTTGTTGGTTGAACAATATCTCCATGACTAAAATTTGCTGAGGGGTGATCGACCCTTGAGAAATCGCGCCGACTTGCCGCCTGAGAAATTCACGCAAAAGCACGGGTTGGATTTCGCTAATTTTTATCGCGAAGTCATTAAGAGAAAGTTCGGTCATAAGACCTCCCGTCATTTTTCCGTATTCCTATGAGAAGGAAACGTTGCGGTCCGCATTTTGCGATATATCGTACTCATCCATATTTTCGATTGGGTACGGACTCGCACCAAATCGCGCCATGGAATGGGCACGGCCTTTTTATTTAGCCATACAAAATATATGCTATGCTAAACAGTTTGTCAATAGATTTCTCACATTTTTTTTGAAATATGATGCTGAAAATAGTAGAATGAGTGGGTTATGAAACCTTTACGCGACACATGGCGGTCCCGCTTAGGGATTATTATGGCCGTTGCCGGTTCGGCTCTAGGCTTAGGGAATTTCCTGCGGTTCCCTGCCAAGGCCGTTACCAATGGCGGCGGGGCTTTTATGATCCCTTACCTTGTATCTCTTTTTCTTCTTGGGATTCCTTTGATGTGGATCGAATGGACATTGGGCCGTTACGGCGGAGGGTTCGGCCACGGCACAGCCCCGGGCATTTTTCACAGCATCCGGAAGAAAAACCGTTTTTTAAAATATTTCGGCGTCATTGGCATCTTCGGGCCGTTGGTCATCTTTATTTATTATTCGTACATAGAATCTTGGACTCTGGCCTACAGTTTTTTTTCCATGACAAAAAAGATTTCAGGCCTTACCGACACGGTGTCGCTGAAAACTTTCTTAAGCGGCTTTCAAGGGCTTGAAACCAACCAGTATTTTGACACTATCGGTTACGCTTATTTCTTTTTTCTTTTGACATTTGCCCTGAATATTGGAGTTATCTACTATGGCATTCGCGGCGGTATTGAACGTCTGTGTAAGATCGCCATGCCGCTTTTGTTTCTTTTTGCGATCATTTTATGCATCCGAGTTCTAACATTAGGGACACCTAATCCCGCCTTTCCTGATTGGAATGTCAACAATGGTTTGGGATTTATGTGGAACCCGGATTTCACGGCGCTTAAATCCGCCAAGGTCTGGCTGGAGGCCGCCGGCCAGATATTCTTTACGCTCAGCGTTGGCATCGGAGTCATTTTGACATATGCCAGTTATCTCTCCAAAGGGGATGACGTGACGTTATCCGGGCTTACTGCTTCCAGTCTCAATGAAATGGCGGAGGTGATCTTGGGCGGCAGTATTGTGATCCCGGCCGCGTTTATGTTTTTCGGCCCCGTTGAAATCCAAAATATCGCACAATCAGGAATTTTCAATTTAGGATTTGTGACCATACCGTCGGTTTTGAACCGCCTTCCTTTATCTGAGATTCTGGGATTCTTTTGGTTCGGATTGCTGTTCTTGGCCGGAATAACGTCCTCGGTCTCTTTGGCCCAGCCGGCAATCTCATTCTTGGAAGACGAGTTTGATATCACCCGAAAAAAGGCCGTGACCATCTTTGGGATCGTTTCCTTTATCCTCTGTCAACCGGTCATATTTTTTCTTAAGAACGGCGTGGTGGACGAATTGGACTTCTGGGGCGGCACTTTTTTCCTGGTTATTTTCGCGACGATTGAGACCATTCTGTTTGTGTGGGTATTCGGTATGGAGAATGCCTGGAAAGAAATCCACCATGGCGCAGACCTTGAAATACCAAAATTTTATAAATTCATCATCAAATTTGTCACGCCAGGATTTTTGATCGTTATTTTGTTGATGTGGTTTGTACAGGAATGGTGGCCGATCATCATCATGAAAAATGTCGCGCCGGCGAACCGGATTTTTGTGCTGGGAACGCGCGCCGGTTTATTTTTATTATTTGCGACCTTGGCCATCCTCGTGAAGTTGGCCTGGAAAAGAAAACAATTGTAACCAAGAAAGCGAATAGAAACAATGACGATTCAGGGCTGGATTTTGATGGGTTTGACTTGGGGAATTATCCTTTTATTAACGGCGTTCTGTTTTATTAAAATTTTTAAGAAAAAAGTCTTAAAATAATTCGTCACACCAATTACATTTTTTAACGTAATTCGATGCTAAATACGCCTCAAAAAGCGCTAAGCTCAAAATACCGATGTTTGTTTGCCTATAAATCAACAGACCTTTTTCATAAACATTGATACAACCAAAAGCAGCTTAGAATTCTTTCAGCCTATCCATGGATCTGGTTTCTCCGATAAAAATCATAATATCATCCGGATTAAACTTATAATCCGGAGGCGGCATGATTCTTGTTTGACTTGTCAGTGGATTCTTAATAGCCAAAATTTCAATTCGATATTTCGTCCTCAATTCCAGGTCTTTGATCGACTTCTTGAAGAATTTTTCAGGAACAGGCAACTCAATAATATCGAAATCATCTGAGAGTTTAATCACGTCAAATATATCCGGAGATATCAGATTTCTTGCCACCCTTTTCGCCACTTCTTCTTCAGGGTAAATAATCTCACTGGCGCCAATGGTTGACAATATCTCTCCGTGATCGGACGTGGTGGCCTTTGCGATGATCTTTTTTATGCCTATTTCCTTTAAATAATACGTGATCAAGACGCTGCTGTCTATCTTTTCGCTGATACACACAATGGCGCAATCAACATCTGTAGCAAATTTCACTAATAATTCTTTGTTCGCCGCATTGGCGACAACGATCTGTCCGACCATATCCTTGACCATATCGGCCCGTTCTTGTTTTTCCTCTATAACTATAATCCCGACAGGGCTTTTTGTCAGTTCTGTGACTAAAGAATAGCCAAAATGACCAAGCCCAATTATCATGATATTTTGCATATTGAGTCACTCCTTTTCAGCTTACGATGATTTCCTCATTAGGAAACTCATAAACAATTTTAGATTTTTGTCTTGTTTGTAAGGCTATTCCTAATGTCAACGGTCCAATGCGTCCAATCAACATCAAAAATATTGTGATCGCTTTCCCCCAAAACGACAAATAGGAAGTCGCGCCCGTTGACAAACCAACGGTCCCGAATGCCGATACAGATTCAAAAAGAAAATCCAAAAACCCCTCCCTTAGTTTAACTTGTAAATGTGGGACCAATTTGTTCTCTATCAATTGCAGCAAAAATACAGCAACAAATATTATAAGCAGGGAAGAAATAAATATCGTCAGTGCCCGGTCGACAGTATCATTTGGGATTTTTCGTCCAAAGAGGCTTGCCATTTCCAATCCCTTCATTTTATTGCGGATAAGCGCAAAGACAGATAAAAAAGTATGGATTTTGATTCCTCCAGCGGTTGAGCCCGGGCAGCCTCCGATAAACATCAAGGATATAAGCAAAAGGAGGGTCGGGCTTGATAATAATGAAATATCTACTGTGTTAAAACCTGCCGTTCGAGAAGTTACGGATAAAAAGAACGAATTAAAAAATTGATATGCTACCGGCATGTCGCGCATCAATCCGCGATTTTCAAGAAGCCATATGCTGATGGCTCCGAAAATAATAAAGAACAAGCTTCCCGCCAACGCTATCTTCGTGTGCAGATTGATGAATATTTTTTCATTGTGTCTCTTTTTATTTCGAATAATAGTAACTATGTCATAAATGACTATAAATCCCAGACCCCCCAATACAATTAAGGTCATCATGATCAACAGGATATTTGGATTATTATTAAATCGCATCAAGCTATCTGAATAAATGCTGAAACCGGAATTGCAAAAAGCCGAAATAGAATGAAATATGGAACTGTACGCGGCAAAGGAGATCGAATGATAATTCTTCAAATTCAAGAACAATAAAACCGCTCCGACAGATTCAATAACGAAAGTCATGACAAAAATCAGAAATACAGAATATCTGACATTTTTCGAACCCATGTCCTGCGATAAATCCGGAACGCAAAGTTGAGAATACAAAGAAATCCGCTTTCCGATAAAAATGAGAAAAAGCATAGAAAAGGTCATTATGCCTAATCCGCCAAGCTGAATAAGAAAGAGAATGATGGCCTGGCCAAATAACGTCAGATCTTTGCCTAAATCCACAACGCTTAATCCAGTCACACAAACAGCAGAAGTTGCCATGAATAACGCATTGATCCATGATAATGGAGTTTCGGTGCTGGAAATAGGCAATTTCAGCAATATGGCCCCTAACAAGGCTGCTAACAGGAAACTTTGGAGAATCAGCGCTTCCGGCCTATAATTGAATAAGCTTTTTTGCATATATATTGTCAAACATTGTCATTCCGTGAGAAGACCCATTTTTCTTGGCATATTATCTCATGCTTATTTATTGCGGTACAATACTAATTTTTGATTATTCTTGCGATCTATTTTTATGCCGTTTGCTTTTTAAATGTGGATACAGACGGCTGTAAAGGCGTGGGCATCTATTTTTTATTGATTAAATCAGCCACAATGCGAGAACCGGCCAGGACTGGAGGCAATCCTCCTCCTGGTTGAGTACTGGCCCCTACATAATAGAGATTTCTAAACTGGCTGTCTTGGTTAGGCGGACGGAAGAAGGCGCTTTGACTTAAGGTGTGGGCTAAACCGAATGCTGAGCCATAAGGCAGATTGTATCTCTCTTGGAAATCTTTTGGATAAAAGCAGTATTCACATTCAATCAATTCATGAAGCGGCTGACCGATAATCTTGCTCAGTCTCTTAAAAACTTTTGATTTGATTTGATGTTCGTAGACTTCAGGGGCCGCCTTTTGATATTTCATATTGGCCACAGGAACAAGAATGTACATAATATCTTTATCCGCTGGAGCCAGGCATGGGTCAACATGGGTTGGAAGGTGAACGTAAAAAGAAGGTTCTTCAGATAATTGCCCAGTTTGGAATATTTCCTCAAGGTTATTTTTAGGATCAGAGGAAAAGAATAAATTATGGTGATCAAGATTGCATATTTTTTGTTTTAATCCCAGATAGATAAGATATGCAGAACAAGAGTGAAGAAGCGAACGGCGATATTTTCGTTTCAAAAGACGTTCTTGGGCGTAAACATAATCGGCATTAATGACAATTTGGTCAAATTTCCTGGAAGTATGGTCGAAAGCCGCAGCCCATTTTCGTTCATTTTGTTCGATATGGTGAACGGGTGTGTTAAAATGAAAAGTAACCCCGAATTCCGAACCGAGTTTTTTCAAGGCGCGGGCCAGCTCATACATGCCGCCTAAAGGATGATAAATTTTCAGGGCATGGTCGGCATAGGAGATCATGCTGTAAAAAGAAGGCGCATCAAAGGGTGAGACCCCTAGAAACATGGCCTGAAATGTCACGGCATACCTGATCTTGTCTGATTTGAAGAATTTCGTCGACAGCTGCCATATTGTCTCGAATGGATTAAACCGGCAGAATAATGGCCATAAAGAAGGTTTAAAGAGGCTTGAAACAGTGAAATATCGATACAGATAAGGACAGAATAGATCGTAAAGCTTGCCGGTGCTCTTTAAAAAAGCATCAAAACGGGACGCTGCTCCTTTTTCGATTCGTTCAAGTTCCTTTTTTGTTTCATTGAGATCGCGATAAAAGTTGAGAGTCTCTCCATCCGCAAAGAATATTTTGTAGCTTTGATCAAGGGTTCTCAAATTGAGGTAATCGTTAATATCCTTGCCGCAAAAAGTAAATACTTCATCAAAAAAATCCCGCATTAAAATAAATGACGGCCCTGTGTCAAATTTGAAGCCCTTGTCTTCGATGATATGGACTCGTCCGCCTTCTCGCGGAAGTTTTTCGTAAACGTCCACATTAAAACCTTTACTGGCTAAGCGCGCAGCAACGGCCATGCCGCCAACACCAGCGCCTACCACAGCAATATTTTTGTTCATTGAGTTCATGCCAGAAATTGTTCGGTTTCGTTTATTACGGCATTGTTATGCATTTTAGTTGATGTATTATATTATCAACGTTTTTTTAGTGCAAGCGCGAACATTGAGAAACAGGGATAGCTGCAGCCGAGAAATACGAATATTCTGCTAGCAAAGTCAACGCAAACCAGCTATGATGTCGCTATGAGAATCGTAGAAAACGCTGTCAGATGAGTCCTTGAATTATGAAAAAATGCAGCAGAATTATCAGTTGGATCGTCCTCGTTTCGTTCTTGACGTCTTCCACCCTACTTTTTAGTTCCCATCAAAATTTTCCGATACGAGAAGAGGAACATGAAATTATACTCAACTTGCGTAAAGAATTTAAATATGCCCTCAAAGACTCCAAGAAGAATGCTGAGCTGATTGAGTTAGTGGAAGGAAAATATCAAAGTGACCCGCTGACCTTTCCGGCAACGATATTGGCTTATTACGGGGCCTTGATCGGACTGCGGGCTAAACATGCTTTTTTCCCCAATGAAAAGCTACGTTACCTCATCAAGTCTCTTCAGCTTATGGATGAGGCCGTGAAAAAAGATGATGCGGAACTGGAAACACATTTCTTGCGCTTTTCCTCTCTTCATCATATGCCCTCAGTTTTAAGCATCCCTCGAAAGCGGCGGGAAGATATTTCCCGTATTATCGAACTTTTGCAAAAAAGAGACGTTGCGGGAATGGATCCTTCTTTTCAGTTGGTTATTATTGACTTCATGCTGCAAAGCATGCGGCTGAATAAGGAACAAAGCGAAACGCTGGGATCAATGAAAAAGATTATCAGCGGCCAAAATCAGGATTAATGTACTTTAGCGCATTCCTTCTTAAAAGAATCCTCTAGTTTTTTACATTGATTCCGGATTTCTTTGGGCGTATGACTGCCGAATTGGTCAAGAAACTTATTGATATCGGAAATCTCGGCTTTCCATTCGGCAGGGTTAACTTCAAACAGCTTCTTGAGTTCTTTTGCAGAGACACAGGCGCCTTTCATATTCAGGGCCTTAAGATGCGGCATGCGTCCAAGCGCCGTGTCTTGGGCGCCGACCTTGTTCTGAGTCCTCTTGACGATCCATTCTAAAACGCGGATATTTTCTCCGAAACCGGGCCACATAAATTTTCCGTTCTCGTCAACTTTGAACCAGTTAACAGCGTAAATCTTTGGAGGATTTTTTAATTTCTTACCGATATTGAGCCAATGACGGAAATAATCGCCCATATTGTATCCGCAGAAAGGAAGCATGGCCATGGGATCTCTCCTGAGGACCCCCTCTTTGTGGATTGCCGCGGCCGTGGTTTCCGAGCCGATGCGCACGCCCATAAATACGCCGTGTTCCCAATCAAAAGACTCGACCACCAGCGGTATCAGTTTCGTCCGCCTGCTGCCTAAAATGATCGCCGAGATCGGAACCCCTTTAGGGTTGTCAAATTCTTTAGAAAGCGTTGGCGCATTGTAAATCGAGACGGTAAAGCGCGAATTCGGATGCGCGGCTTTTGTCTCCTGGCCTGCCCGCCAAGGCTTGCCCTGCCAATCGATAAGATTTTTTGGGATATCTCCGTCTAAGCCTTCCCACCATGGTTCGTTTGAGTCGGTATTTAAGGCCGTGTTGGTAAAAAGCGTGGGATAAAATTTCTTTCCCTTTAATGTTTTAAGCATGTTGGGATTGGTTTTCGTGGATGTTCCCGGTGCTACGCCAAAAAGGCCTGTCTCGGGATTAATGGCCCAAAGTCTGCCGTCCGGGCCGACGTTAAGCCAGGCGATATCATCTCCCAAAATCCAGACCTTGTAACCCGGCAAAGCTGATTCAAGCATAGCAAGGTTTGTCTTTCCGCAGGCGGAGGGCATCGCCGCGGTCATGTATGTTACGTTGCCCTTGGGATCCTCTATGCCTAAGATCACCATGTGCTCCGCAAGCCAACCCTCCTTAAGCCCCAGGTAAGATGCAATCCTTAAAGAGAAACACTTCTTGCCTAAAAGGGCGTTGCCCCCATAGCCGGAACCAATGCTCCAAACAAGATGCTCTTCTGGAAAATGCATAATAAAGCGCTTGTTCGGATCAAAGTCGGCCACGGAATGCAGTCCTTTGACAAAGTCATCGCGATTGCCGATTTTTTTGATCGCCGTTTTATTCATGCGCGTCATGATGCGCATGCTCACGGCTACATAAGATATATCCGTGATCTGAATGCACGCCTTGGCATAAGGCGAGTCAGGATTCCCCATCATGTACGGGAGCACATACATGGTCCTGCCCTTCATGCAGCCGTCAAAAAGCTTGCGCAACTTTTCTTTGGCTTCATCAGGATGCATCCAATTGTTGTTGGGCCCGGCAGTCTCTTTATCGGGATGACAGATAAAGGTAAGCTTTTCCGTACGGGCGACGTCCGTGGGATGGCTGCGGTGGAAATAGGTGTCCGGCCAGGCCTCCTTATTCAATTCCTGAAAAACAGGAGTATTCCCTATCTTTTCTTCCTTAATTCCGATTTCGACAATCCTGCGGGCTTCTTCTTCAGTACCGTCGCACCAATGGATCTTATCAGGTTTGCATAATTTCGCCTGTTCATCGACCCATCTTTCAAGCGGTGTTGTCATGTTCCTTCCTTTCCCCCTCTTCTATGATTCCTTGCAGAATCATTTTATAACTTATTTATCATTAGATTATCAATGGGATTTGTCAAGCCTTACTTGCTTTAAAAAACAAAATAAGCAGGACAGTCCCCACTGCCGCCACTTCTTTTTTAAGTAACGGATCCTTCCGCATTTTCAAACCGCTTCCATAGTCGAAGGCGGTTTAGGAGTCATGTTATAAGTGACACTGACGACTCCCGGGACCTCTGTAACCATCCGATGAGCCAGCTTTACGAGCATTTCGTGCGAGAGTTGCGTTGGGGTTGCGATCCGGGCATCGACGCTGTCCCAACAGCGTATCTCAATTTGGTTGCCAAAATCCCTTTTATTATTGCGCATTCCCGTGACCTTGTCCTGATGGAGAATGGCCATATATTGAAAAGCTTTGGTCGCGAATAATTCCTCTTCGACAATCGAAGTCGCCATTCTTACCGTCTCAATGCGTTGAGGTGTCGCTTCCCCAATGACCCTGGCGGAAAGGGCCGGCCCTGGAAACGGCATGCGGTTGAACACAGAGGCGGGTAAACCCAACGCCTGCCCGACTTTCCGGACGCCGTCTTTACGCAGTTGCACAACAGGTTCGATAATTTTATACCCAAAGGCTTCCTGCGGATCGATGCCCAGCTGCTCAAAGACATTGTGCTGTCTTTTGATTCCGGCGATGGTCTCGTCAATATCCGTGAGGATCGTCCCTTGCAGGAGATATTTCGCTCCGCTGTCCCGCACCAGTTTCCCAAAAACGTCTTTATAGAACGTTTGGGTGATGGCTTCTCTTTTTTCTTCAGGATCGGTGATGCCTTTTAAGGCTTGGAAAAACTGTTTCTCCGCATCCACGATCTTGACATCTACCCCGAATTGTTTAAACAGACCGGCAATTTGCTGAGGCTCATTTTTCCGCATCAAACCGTTGTTTATGAAATAGGTTTTTAATTTCGTTTTGAGCGCTCTATGGCCCAACATCGTAACGACAGACGAATCCACACCACCCGATAATGCGTTAATGGCTGTGCCATCACCTACGATATCAGCGATTTCCCTGACTTTTTCGGTGATGAATGCTTCCGGCACTAATTCCATCGATTTGATTTCTGCCACTTCGGCCATGATGTCCTCCTTATTTTTCATATAGATTACTGAATACTGAAAGCGTAGGGACAGCTCATTCGTTATTAATTAATCACTCCAGTGAATGAAAAAGATCTGGGTTATCCCAGATGTTTTCGGGTAAATACTGTTTTAATTTACGGCGGATCAGCTTGTTTAATTCGCCCATTCCCGCCTGTTCTCCGACAGCCCCTCCGAGCTGAAAATAGGCCATGTTCAATCGAATCTTGGCAAGCAGCTGTTCCCGGGATTGGCGGCTGTCTTCGCCATATTTCTCCTGAACGTCTCGAAACGCGGCCGCCACCGCTTCATAAATAATGAGCTGTTGTTGAGGCGATCCCATAGCCTCAAATTCTTTGAGAATATCCTGCACGGACCGATTTTCAGTATCCATTAAAAGCGTTTTGGCTTTCGTTAAGCGCTGGATCTCAGATGCTGTAAAATCCGCCCGAGCCGTTCCCGCAAGGCCCAAGACCATCATTAAAATTAGGTAAAATATTGTTTTATTCATTGCATCGGTTATATTGGATTTGGTAATTTTTCCAGACCAATTTGTATTTTTTACAACGTCATTTATTCTGCGATTCTTTATTTGATATTTCGCGCTCCAGGTAAAACAACTTCAGCCACCTTCGGCAGGTGCCCAAAGATCTCATGATAAACGTCATTATACCGGTCTTTACCTCCCAGAAGCGCGAAGGTTAACGGCATGACTCGCTTGGCCTGGCGGCTCATTTCACGGGAGATGTTCTGGATATCCCATTGAGCGTGCTGATCCTCCCGCAAGCGGGAAATATGGTACATCTCCCGGGCATTGACCCGGATCAAGACGCGTTTGCGGTGGGCATTGGTTAAAACATAGGGAGCGGCCAATGGGTTCTTGTCCTTTATTTTGGCGTAGACCTCGTTCGTCTCATCGGCTATTTGGCAGAAATAACCTTTCATACCGATTTCTTTGATGGCCTCAGGGATCGTCAGCCCAAGGCTAGTGTCATAAGGCTGGGCCGTGATCGACGACATGCGATGCCGCTTTAATTGGCCGAAACAAGCTGAGGATAAAACAATATTGAACGTGAGATTAGCGTATTCAAATTCGCGCGGCATCGAATCATACACCTGCAGGTTCTGCCAGGCCGTCTTAAAAATCTCTTTCTGTTTATCTTGCGGGAGTTTTTCTGTAATCGATCGGCATTCTTCATACGGCAGGTTTGAGGAAGTGTGCAGCAGGCTTGCCGCGATGATTTGGTCCCCTTTTTGCGTGTATTCAACTAATTGGACCAATGCCGCATCATCCTTTGTTTTCAATTCTGCATGCGAGCCGATCAACTTTCCGGCAAGTTCCTTAAGCTCGGGATACATTTTACTGTCCCGGTCATTGGCTTCGTGAAAGATAATGATAGAAGGCGCAACGTCCGAAACGCGTTCATAGATAGCCTTCCCCAGTTGGCGGACCTCTGAAAGTGGGTGCGAGGCAAATCGTCGCAGAAGAAGTTCCAGATTGCGCGCATTGATGGTCTGCCCAACTTGCGACTCAGTCGCAAGCGCAGTGATATAGCGGGCATCTTCCTTGGCCCAACCCTCAAGCAGGTTATGATTTTTCGGATCTTGCGCAAGGTCCGCGTGTTTGTCAAAAACATGCGTTTTCAGTCTCTCGAAAAGCTCAAAATACGCCTTGTTCTGCTTCCGGACCATGTCGGCGAAGGTTTTTTCTAATGAACTTCCCTTGATTTCCTCAGGAATGACGAAATCCTTATCGAGCGTGATGTAGCGCTGGGATTTCTCTGTGTAAGAGCTTAGCCTGAACCTCTCAAGCTCTTCCATGGCAAGACGCGAAACACCCAAAATATCCAGGTTAAAGACGGCATGTTCAGCGACCGAATGGTGGCCCATTTTAAATATGATCGATGTATTGGAGCGTCTGGCCCGCTCAACTTCGCTGCGCGCGTCGACTCTGATTTCATTGATCGGTCGTGGATCACGGCTGATGCGGGCATAGGCGGCCGACAGCACTTCCGGCGTCAGGTCTTCGCGCGCCTTTCCCTGTTCTTTGAGTTCGTTTAAGGCGTCCGTGTCAACATTATAGCCCGCCAAAAAAACTTTCATAAAAATTCGTCCTTTTCGATTACCTATCTATTTAAGTGACGCTTTATCGATGACAAAACGATATTTGACGTCACCTTTTACAACACGCTCATAAGCCGCATTGATCTGGTCAATACGGATCATTTCAATATCGCAGGCAATATTGTCTTTCCCGCAAAATTCGAGCATCTCTTGCGTTTCCTTGATGCCGCCGATCAGTGAACCTGCCAGCTGATGCCGCAAAAGATTTGATAACAGTGGGCATTACAGGCTCCTAAATATCATTTTTCATAACCGTATTGGGTGTAATCAATGCCAATCTCTTGCATGTCGGTCTTCATGGGCCCGTGAAATCCAAACGGCGTTTCCTCAAAAAAGGCATCAACCAGATTCTTTTCGTTCACTTGCGTCTGATTCTCTTTTTTAGCAAGAGATTGCGCTTTTTGTAGGACTTTTTCCTTGGCAAGGGCGCGCAGGAACACGGGGACTTTTTCAATCAATTGGTTAAATTTTTCTTCGGTATGTTTATCCCAATCCATCTATGAATTCATCCCTGCTGCGTCCAACTCAGAATATTTCCCTGAAAGACAATCTCCGTAAACATGAAAAATGGAATCGGACTCTAAATGCATGAAATGTCCCACCCCCTGAACCGTTCTTACGATACAGCGAGGAATTTGGGAAGCGAGGAACCGGACATCTTCCGGATCAATAATCGTATCAAATTCGCCTCTTAAGATGATGGTATCGGCTTTGATTTTCCGGACATCGATCAATTTTGTCAGGTCCTTCGTGGATATCACAAACAGCCCGTGCTCACTGAATGTCTTCAACTCATTCTTACTCATCAAACGGAACTGAGAGGTGATGACTTTTTTGATTTTTTCCGGCAGATTTTGGCCAAAACTTTGGATCAAGACCCCTGCCATTTTGGCGCGGTCGTCTGTATCGATGATCAAGCCCTGCTGGATGGTGTCAATCATTCTTTGGTTCGGCCGCGTCCCGATGCTCCCCAGAACCAAACGCTTGATGGCGTTCGGATACCGGACGGCAAATGCCAGCGCAACTACCCCACCCCAAGAGGCGGTCGAAATGGTCGTTGTGCTGTCGAAGCGGGTTGATTCAATCACGGCTTGAAGAATATCGACCTGTTCATCTAAAGATAACTTTTGAGGTCCTGAAACGACATGCGCTTTCCCATGCCCGGGAAAGTCGAAAAGGGCAATTTGGTATTCATTGGAAAAACGGGATACAAAACTGTGCCACATGGCCATGGATTGCTGAACGCCATTGACACAGATAATATAAGGACCTTTATTCCCATAGATCCTAAGTGGAATGTAAAACCGGCTAACTTTAATTGCGCGTTTAAGAATGGGTCGGGAGATACTCATGCCAATGGTTTATATAAACGGCAGCTTTCTTACATATTAAAATTCTGTTTATTATATATCAAAATAAATATTTGTTAATAAAAATATCAGGGAAGGCCTGTTTGCCGATTAATCAGGAAACTGGCCTGTAGATCAACGGATATCAATGCTTGGAATCGGGACTTCTCTAACGACTGCGGTAAAACCATCAGTTGATTGGCTACAATATGATCCCTTAAGGTCATTGACGGTTAATCGCACATTGTAGGAGCCGGCTTCGGAATATGTATGAGTGACATTTTCGCCCTGCTTTTCATTGCCGTCACCGAAGTTCCAGGTATATGTTAAGCGGTCTTTGTCAGGATCGCTGGAAGCGCTGGCGGAAAATAAGACTTCCTTGTTCACACAGCAGGATGAATTGGGGCCTGCGTTGGCAATGGGCGGCGTATTGATGTTAATGTTCGCATAAGCCGTTGCCGTTGAACAGGAAGTCCCTTTCTGGTCATCCACAACAACGCTGATGCGATAATGTCCTCCCTGTTCATAGGTGTGGCTGATTTTTGATCCGGCCTGAAGCGCGGTTCCGTCGCCGAAATTCCAATAATAGATGAGGTCGTCCCCTTGCGCATCAACGGTTGATGACGCATCAAAGAACACCTCGCGTCCAACGCAAGCAGATGCCTGATTTTGGATATTTGGCACCGGCGATGAATTAATGATAATAGATCGAGTGTCCCTGGAAATGGGGCATGCCGCGTTTAGTTTGTTTTCCAAAGTTAATGTGGCCTGATATGTCCCAGGCTGATTGTACCGATGGGGCGCGTGTAACTTTTTGCTTGATGTCCCATCGCCAAAAAACCATTGAGCAAATGCTGTGCCCTTCTTGTGAACGAAGGATCGTGATCCGTCAAAATCAATGTCTTCACCGACGCACGCGATGGTATCATCACCCGCGCGAGCTTCAGGGGCCCTGCTGAGCTTAACGGAGACAAAATCAACGCCTGTTCCGCAACCAAGATTGGTATTATCGGACACTATCAGCCGGACGTCATAATTGCTGACTTTGTCATAACAATGAGAAACCTTGATCCCGTTTCCCTGATTGCCGTCACCAAAATCCCAAAGATAGGTTAAGGGGTCATGATTGGCATCCGTTGTTGCGGACGCATCGAAATGGACCATGACATCCTCATTGCCGTTGAAGCATTGAAAAATCACATCATCCCCGGCCTCGGCAGCCGGAGGTTCGTTAATATGAATCATCTTTTCCGCCGTTTGCTTGCTGCACGGAGTGCCGTTTTTGTCATCAACGGTCAGACGGACACGGTAATCCCCTCCTTTGGTATAAATCTTGTTGACCTGTGAAAAGCCGCGGCGGGTATCTCCGTCACCGAAATGCCAGGAATAATCAAGCTTTTTTTGTGTTTCACTATAACTCGACCCGGCATCAAAGGTTATTTCTTTTTTGACACAGGCTTGATCTAAACTGATAAATGACGCGTGAGGCGGAATATTAACCCGGACTTTTTGTGAGGTTGAAGCCGCCGTGCACTCAAAACCCGAATTATCCGTAATGGTCAAATAGACCTCATAATCGCCTGACTGTTGGTATGTGTGTATCACAATGGGCTCAGTACTTGTTGTCCCATCGCCAAAATCCCAAAAATAGGACAAATTCGGGCTTATCGGGACCCGTGAACGGCTTGCGTCAAAAGTAAATTCATTGCATTTGAGGCTTGTTTGCAAAACATTTGCGGCATCTTGATTTTGATAGAGCGTATCTGCGGAAAGTTCACGGCTGAGGGCAACTAATAATGCTATTGTCCCCCAACCAACAATAATTTTATATTTTGTGATGGTGCGAATTATTTTCATTGGGCGATCTATACGGTTTGATTTGGAATTATTTCATGGAATGCAGAGTATATCATATTTTTACAAATTTGCCGAGCTTTTGCTGGCATCCAAATTTGTGGTGACGTAATAAGATGTTTGGGTATCTAATTGGCGGTTAAAATCGAGCCGGTCGTGATTGTGAAGCTCCCGCTGCCGAGATTGGCACTCGCCGGGGCTGCTGTTATGGAGTATAACTGGCTTGACAAGGAATCAACGGTAAAGGTAAAACCGTTATGAGTGCCGGTAAAATAATCTACCTGTAAATAAGGCGGCGTCGCGGAAAGCAACGAAGTCGTATTGGAAGGATAGGCATTGTTGGCGGATAAATAGGTTTCCAACGCTGTGCTAATTGTTTTTAAAGCTGCCTGGGCTGCGGCGTCATGGGCGTTGACGCGGGCCCTTAGGATATTGGGAATCGCGATTGACGCCAAGAGCGCGATAATCAACACAACAATCATGAGTTCTATTAATGTAAAGCCGGTCTTAATTCTTTTCATAGCAGGATTCTAACATGTTTTAAGAGCAAATGAAGAGTTTTTCTGAGTTTTCTGCTGTTCATCCGAATCTATTGTTGACTTTTCTTTAATTGAATCCCGCTAGCGTTCAGACGGGTTTCGAGTTCTTTCTTCCATGAGCCGTTTTTGTCCAACGGCGTATAAATTACGTCAAAATGTTCTGTGGGCCATCGGAAACTCCGTTGGTCATAATACAATGCGAAAACGCGGTTCCTTCCCAAACGCCCGATCCAAAATCCCAGATGAAAGACAACTCCTTGGTCCGCATACAAAAGAGCGTCATTAGGTTTGGCGTTTTTCGGGTAAACCCAGTCATCGGCCGAAAGGATGGCGATCACAAAGGAGATATCCTTATGTTCCGTAAAGAATTGGGCGACCGGGACCGATTTGTTATTTTTATCCTGCATTAAAACGGGATCGATTCCGAGCTGCCGGATCAAGGAAACAACCTGTTTGTTCATGATCTGATCCCGGCCATAAGTGATACAGACGCGGCCGCCTTTTTCCACGATTTCATCTTCGGGAGTGAACCTCAATTCTCCAAGCGGTTTTTCAGCAGGGCCTCCCTGTTTTTCTTCAGGGATCGGATTGTTGTTATTGTCTGGAATGTTTTCCGTCATAACTTTATTCTAGCGTTCCAATAATGGCCCGATCATCAGTCATTTTCATATGAACGTCGAGATATTGGTTATGTAACACCCGTTTGGATTTTACCTTAACTCGGATATAATGGTCTGTCAATCCTGTCCAATAATCTTTTTTAGGCTGTTCGAAAAGGACTTTCTGTCTGGTCCCAATAAAGGATTCATAAAACAACCGTCTTTTCCGCAAACCCAGATCACGCAGAACCGCGCTGCGTAAGGCAATCTTTCCGGCTGACAAAGATTCAGGCAATTTCTTGCTCTTTGCCATATTCCTGCGGGAATAACTGAACACATGGAAATAATGGACCGACCATTCGCGCAGGCGCTCGACTGTTTCCAGGAAGTTTTCATCGGTCTCTCCCGGGAATCCAACGATCACGTCAGTGCCGATGCATATATGAGGTACCGTATCATAAGCCTTTTGGATGAAATCGCCGAATTCCTGAACCGAGTATTTGCGGTTCATTTTTTTCAAGATTTGGTCACTTCCGCTTTGAAGCGGAATATGCAGATGGCGGCAGAGTTTCGTCGGTCTGGCCATTTTTTTGATGAGCCTTAAGGAGATCGTTGTCGGTTCGATCGAGGAGATCCGGATTCGCTTAAGGCTGTCGATTTGCTCCATCGCCGTGATCACGTCAATGATCGTATTATTGTTGTTTTTATACGTTCCGACATTGATCCCTGTGATGACTAATTCCTGGTGCCCCGCTGCGACCAAAGTCCTGGCCTCGCGCAAAATATCATCAAATGAGCGGCTGCGGGCGCGGCCGCGGGCATATGGGATCTCGCAGAATGAGCAGAAAAAGTCGCAGCCATCCTGTATCTTGATATTCGCGCGCGTATGCGTCGTGTCTATGCCGGCTGCGGGAATTTCAAATGTGTCCCGCGGGATGGTTGGCGTTATGATCCGCGGCAATGCAGGGGCCTCCTCTTCCTTTAGAATCGAAAGAAAGTCGATTTTTCTGGCGTTGCCGACCACCCAACGGACATTCGGCAATTCAGTCAACTTTTCTTTTTGGATTTGGGCCTGACAGCCGACAAGGGCGATGCGCGCCCTTGCATTAATGCGGTTGATCTTATTCACCAACCGGCGGGTATCGGTATCTCCGTTTTCAGTCACGGTACAGGTGTTAACGACAAAGACATCGGCGGGTTTGCCGAAATCGACAACCGCGTAGGTCCCATCGGTCTTGAAGATTTGCCGAATGACAGCCGTCTCGCTTTGGTTAAGACGGCAGCCGAGAGTGTAAAAAGAAATTTTCATGATAAGCAGGGCGATCTTTTAAAAGAGATGTTGTCAAATCGTTTATGTTGCAAATGTTGGTTGAGGTTATAAAAGTTGGAACGGTTGCCGTTGGAAAATGGTTTCAAGTTACATGAAGTTGCTTTGGGTTTCTAACTTTATGAAACATGAAACCGTTTAGTGACAGAAACCTTTATAACCTTATCAACCTCTATAACCTCACTAACCTAAAACGATTAATATTTATGTATCACCGTACCAAATACCCTTTGACTTTGCAAGGTTATTTTGGTAGTCTTGGCTAGATTTTAGTTTAAGTATAATTCTCACGTTTATACATATTAATTCTAACTACAATGAATATTGGGCCTGTCCAGATCGAGAAACCTATTGCACTGGCGCCTATGCAGGATGTCACGGACACTGCCTTTAGGTTAATCTGCAAGCGTTTGGGTGCCGATATTGTCTATACCGAATTCACCAGCTGCGAAGCGCTCATCCGCGATATCCCGAAGGCGGTAAGGAAGATCCAAATCGCTGACGAAGAACGGCCGATCGGCATCCAGCTTTTCGGCGGCGTTGAAGAATCCATGGAAGAAGCCGCCCAGCGGGCGACAAGCCTTGGCCCGGATATTATTGATATTAACGGTGGGTGCTGGGTCAAAAACCATGTCAGCCGCGGCGAGGGAGCGGCCCTTCTTAAAGACCTCCCTCATTTTCAGCGCATTGTCCGGTCAACCGTTAGATCAACACATCTTCCTGTCACGGTTAAGACCCGCCTCGGATGGGACTCACGAAGCATTGTGATCCTTGATGTGGCGAAAATGGTTGAACAGGCAGGCGCGAAGGCCATTACCGTGCATTGCCGTACACGGAGCCAGGCGCATCAGGGTATAGCGGATTGGCATTGGCTGGAAGAAATCAAGAAGGCCGTTTCGATCCCGGTGATCGGAAACGGGGATATCACAGGCCCTGAGGACGTCAAGCGCATGTTTGAAACAGGATGTGATGGCGTCATGATCGGCCGCGGGGCCATGGCAAATCCCTGGATCTTCCGGCAGGCAAAATATTTTCTAAAGACCGGGCAATTTTTACCGGAGCCGACCTTAAATGAAAAAATCAACCTTTGTATTGAGCACCTTAAATTGGCAGTTCAATTAAAGGGTATGCGTAACGGAATTATCCCTTTCCGTAAGTATTATCTAGGGTATCTTAAAGGCGTTCCGAATATCGCCAAACTTCGCCGGGATCTTATGCAGCTGGTCGACCTCAACCAAATCATTGAGCGTCTTCTGCAATTTTCAGAAATGCGTGCAACAGCAATTCATTAAATTGAGAGCAGGTCATATGGCTGATATCTTAAGAACGATATTAACGCGAAAAACACTTATTTTTTTCTATGTTATATTACTGCTCATAGCAAATAATGTATTCGCTGCGGTCATCGACTTGAATTCCGGAGATATTGTCGGCGGGGTCATTGTCGAACGGACAGATGAATGGATTAAAATCGATACCGGGATCGGCATCCCCATCACTTATTATTTGGACGAAATTAAGGCTATTGACGGTGTGCCGGTGAATTCTCCTGAAAATGTTGATGCGGCTCAAGCTGTTGCTTCTTTGGAAATAACAGAAGCGCCCGGGCAAACGGATGAATCAAATGCAGCAGTGGCACCAGAAATGCCTGAAACCGAAAAAATAACACAAGTCAATGAAGCCTTGAAAGCAATCGAAGCAACGAATGGCGGCGGCACAGATGAAGCATTAGTGCCCGGTGAAACGGTTGAAGCTGTTGAAACATCTGCTGGTGTGGAAGAACAAAATGTTAATGTAGCGGCAGAAGCGCCAAAAGTTGAAGAAAGCATACCAATAGTTGAAAAGCCGGGACCAGGGGTAGAAACTGAACAGGCGATAGAAACAAAAGAGGTCATCGAAGAAAGAGATATCGCAATCACAGCTAGAGCTATTGAATTTGAAGGAACGCCACAAGCATTGGAAGCGCCGGAAACGGCAGAAGACACAAATATTACGATAACAACAGAAGCCGATGAAGTAAAGGAACCTGCTGAATTAAATGTGCCGGACATTGAAACAGATAAATCGGAAAGTAATGAAAACCGGTTTGTTCCAGTGGCGCCATCCAAAAAAGATACGGCGACTCTTGAAGGAATTGACGTATTTCAAGAACAGGCTTCCCCCCTGGCGATTAAGCCGAAAGAGGCGCCCTCGCAAACTATCGCTCTTGTGACCGATGAACGCATTGGCCAACAACTTATTTTTAATGCTGATTATACCGAGGGATCCGGAGAATTTGTTCAAAACACGACACAACCTGAAAATGAATCAAATAAGAATTTGGTTCAAGAAATTACGGAACATTTCGGTAAATACGCCGGCCGTTTTAATGAAACGAAAGAGGGCATCCGAAAGAAGTGGCCCTTTATCAAAGAAAAGCTTTATTCGATACCGGTCAAAATAAGGCGCGGCATTTTGATCCTCCTGACCTCATTTATGGCCGTTATGTATGTATTAATTTTCTTTCCGCTGATGAAAATTGCCCAAAAACTCCAAAGGAAATACAGTTGGCTGATCTGGGTCCCCATTGCTCAAATTCTTTATTTTGTTTATATGGCCAAACGGCCTGTTTGGTTGGCGATCTTGTTCCTCATCCCGCTTCTGAATGTTTTTATTCCATTGATTTTCTTTATGGATCTCCTCAAGCTGCTTGAAAAACCGCGCTGGTTAATCCTGTTTATTATCATCCCGGGTGTTAATATTTTTACGCTCTGGTATCTGGCCATTTCGAAATCGGCTTAAATCAAGGAGAATTCACAGCTGGTTTAGGGCGTAAGCTAAGCTTCCTTTGTTCGACTAACAAACGGAGGGGATTTCGTCTCGACATTTTAATCAAATTGTTGCATAATAACATCCTCAAAACGAGGCCGGAAAATGGAAATATTAAATACGACAAATACAATTTCGCTTCTCTTTGAACGAGTAAAGGACAAACAAGAGGAAATCCACCGCTGGTTGGATTCGCATGAAGGTGCCAAAGATCTCCCCCTTTATTCTTCCGTAGATATCCGGGACGCCGGTTTTAAAGTTTCCGTAGTTGATACGAACATTTTCCCCGCCGGCTTCAATAACCTGTGTGAGCATGGATTAAAGGATTCTGAATCGTTGATACGCACAGCCATCAATAAGCGCGCAGCAAATTGCAAAGATATCCTGATCATCGCTGAAGAACATACGCGCAATGCCTGGTATTTGGAGAACATCCGCATCTTGCAACAGATCATCGAACGTGCCGGTTTTCGTGTCCGTATTGCAACATTCTTGAATGTCCAGCCGGCTTTCTACGAAACGGCCAAGTGTATCGAACTGGAAACCGCGACTGGCGCCTTGGTCAAAATATATTGTGTCCGTAAGGTCCTGGAAGAGTTTCAAGCCGGCCGGGAACGTATTGACCTGATCATCCTGAACAATGATCTGACAACGGGCATTCCGGAAATTTTAAAGAATTCGTCGGTCCCCGTGTACCCTTCCCTTCAAGCCGGATGGCATTCGCGGTCCAAAAGACGGCATTTTGATTATACGCGGGATTTGATATGTGAATTTGCCAGGATCCTTGAGGTTGATCCGTGGCTGGTTTCCTGCTTGCATAATGTGGCCGATAAAGTTGACATTAATGTTGAATCAGACCGTCAAAAGTTAATGGATTCGGCGTCAGATCTTTTCAACCGCATCAGGGTAAAATACCAGGAACATCGCATCGGCGAAAAGCCCTATATTTTTGTCAAAGCGGATTCCGGAACCTATGGAATGGGTGTTTTACCAATTGAGGATCCTCATGACATCATGACCCTAAACCATAGAAACCGCAATAAACTGCATATGGGCAAGAACGGCCAGCTGATCGACCGCTATCTGCTGCAAGAAGGGGTCCCGACAATCTATAATATCGACCAGGAGGTCAGCGAAGTGTGTATTTACCAGATTGAAAATAACTTGGTCGGAGGGTTTTACCGTTCGCATATTTCCAAGGGGCAGCGCGACAATCTTAATAGCCAGGGCATGGTATTTAAGAAGATGTGCCCGCATTTGAGCAAATATGGCGATTGCGGGGTCCATCATGATATCAATATTTTCGATTTCTACCGTATTTTAGCCCGCATTGCCGGCATCGCAGCCCACCGTGAAATTATCCAGCTAGAGGCTACCCTAAAATGAATTACGTTTTCTTAATGGATCCTCTTAGCAGCGTTGTCGTCAAAAAGGACACCTCCCTCGCTTTGATGGTCGGCGCCCGTCGCAAAGGGCATAATGTTTACTTTCTACCGAATGGCGGCATTATCCTTAAAAGCGGCAGCCTCCATTTCCGTGTTCTTAAGGTCACGCCACAGTATGATGTTAAGCATCCCTTTATTGAAGATACGCCGGCCCTTCTTGACGCGGAAGATGTCCATGTTATTTTTATCCGGACAGACCCTCCCTTTAATGAAAAATACCTGCGCAATACCTGGCTTCTTGACCTTCTTCCAAAACATATTCCGGTCATCAACACCCCGTCAGGCATCCGGACCGTCAATGAAAAAATATGGGTGTCCCGATTTACGTCCATTGTCCCAAAAACACTGATCAGCTCAAGCCGGGATGATTTATTGGGCTTTTTAAGGGAAGAAAAAGATATCATTGCCAAGCCGACCGACAGCTACGGCGGGCAATCGGTTTTTCACATTATGACGGACGGCCAAAATACAAATGTCATTTTGGAAACATTGACGCAGAATTGGCGCAAAGACATCATCCTCCAGAAATATATCCCGGATTCACTGGAGGGCGACAAGCGTATCCTGCTTCTTGACGGAAAACCGTTGGGGGCTGTTTTGCGCCTTCATTCGGAAGATGACCACCGGAATAATTTTTTCTCTGGCGGAAAGCCGTTAGCCGTAAAGATCAACCGCCGCGACCAGGAAATTATTGATGTCATTAAGCCGGAGCTCAAAAAACTCGGGCTCTATTTTGTGGGCATCGATATAATCGGGGATTATCTGATCGAAGTGAACGTTACCTCTCCTACCTGTCTTCAGGAGATGAACCAGTTATATGATCGGCAGCTTGAATACGATGTGATCTCTTTTTCCGAGGAACTTGTAGAACAATTCATGGCCAGCCGTCAGGCAAACACTTAAAAAGGGGTTCGAGAGATGGAGACGTTGGAATTATTTCACAGACCCATGTGCCCGTATTGCCGGAAAGTGCTCAATTTTGTCGAAGAAAATAATATCCCGTTAGGGCTGAAAGATGTTTCAGGGAATGCGGAACATTATCAGGAGCTGATGAAAATCGGCGGCAAATCCCAGGTCCCTTGTCTGAGCATTAATGGCAAGGCCCTTTATGAGTCTGACGATATTATTCAATGGCTGAAGGACAACGGGCAATCAAGCTGATCTAGGCGGTCGGTTTTTGGTTTATTGCGGGGTCGGTTCATCCTAGATATACATCTGTTCAATCCGTGAAGGATCAAGTTTGCTCGCGGTTACTTGCCGGATATGCGCAGGATCACGAACCTGCCAGAAATTCACTGATAATGGGTCAGATTCATTATATCGGGAAAACCGTTGAATGAGCCCTGCGGCAATAGACAACACTTCTTCTGATGGGCCCTTCCCTTTCAGCAAAGCAGCCGGCCCGGTCTTTTCCTCTTCGGCTATGATCATAATGTGATCATTCGGGAACGCATGTTGAATCAATAAATTATTTTCCTGATCATCCCTCCCGACAATCGCCTTAAAATCATCATTGATACGAAAGTGCCTCCCCCATTGAAGGACAATGGTCTCCTTATAGTCTTGGTACCCTTGATCAAAAAAATCCTTTAAACGATTTGAAAAATTCTTGTCGGTTAAGAGGCATCCGCCGGCCGGTTGCGGATATTTGGTAATATGAAGGTCTTCTGCCAACTGGATCTGCGCCTTGCGCGAGCGTCCTGACAGCCCTAACAATTTATTGCGGTCGATCAATCCTTCGTTTTCCGGTATCGTCGGCTCTAACAATTTCGCGGAAAGAGGACGCAGCAGCCTTCCTTCCAAACCGGATCTTTTCTCAACCCGTTTCAGGCTTTGGCGGTTTTGGGACATCGGCCGCTGTCCCAACACTTCGCCCGTAAACAGAAAATCGGCGCTGATTTCTCGCATATATTTTGCGGCAATCGCAATCATATACGTGTGGCAATCAATACATGGATTAATCGCCGTCCCATACCCATATTTTGGATCTTTGACCATTGTCAGATAATGGTCATCCAGTTGGATGGTCATGAGACGGATGCCGATTTGCCTGGCCAACTTATTTAATGCGGTGTTACTGCCATACCCCCAAGGCATCCTAAAAAGCACGCCGTAGACCTTGACCCCTAAATCTTTCACGATCTTTGCGGCAAGGATGCTGTCAAGCCCGCCTGATAGCAAACCCACAGCTTTGACCTGTTTTTTAGATGACTGTTTGGTCATATGGGAGAATAATATATGATTTTTACTAAGAATACAAGATTATAATGACGTAGGAACAGGCCTAGACTTGTTCTTACATTATTACGTTATCCATAATTTACATTTAAATAAAACTTGCATAATTTGTGGGCTTTATTATAATATTTGAACTTAACGTTCTGGAAGTATTGGTGTTACATATTTGAGAAAGCAATTTATCAATGATTAAGAAATCCAAGCCAAAACCTAGCAAGAAACAACCGCAAAAGAAGCAAATGACCGGTGCGGAAGCTCTGGTGAAATGCCTTGAAAATCATGGGGTCGAATACATTTTCGGGATTCCCGGAGGCTCGGTCATCCCTATTTTTGATGCCCTTGTCAGTTCCAAAATCAAATTTATTTTAGTGCGCCATGAGCAAGGTGCGACTCACATGGCGGACGGATATGCCCGGGCGACAGGCAAACCCGGTGTGGTTCTTGTAACTAGCGGTCCCGGGGCCACCAATACCGTCACCGGCGTTATGACCGCCCATATGGATTCCGTGCCAATGATTGTCCTTACCGGGCAAACCATCTCCCCCATGCTGGGCAAGGATGCGTTCCAGGAAGCTGACATCTTAGGCATTTCCCTGCCGATCGTTAAGCACAGTTATCTTCTGAAAAAGACTAATGACATTCCCAGAATCTTAAATGAGGCTTTTTATATCACAAATACGGGCCGGCCAGGGCCTGTTTTGATCGACCTGCCCAAAGATGTCACTTCAGGGCCTTTTACGGGAACTCTGGATTCAAAAATGGATATTCCCGGATACACTGTGCCCGCAAAAGGGAATCATAAAGACATTTTAAAAGTCGCGGAGTTGTTTAAAAAGTCCAGGAAACCTCTGTTGTTGATCGGGCACGGAGCCGTCATTTCAAAAGCAGAACATGCCGTCTGCGCCCTTGCCCATAAATTAAAAGCCCCTGTTGTGAATACGTTGCTTGGGAAAGGCGCGTTCCCGGAAAGTTCCCCATTGAATTTGGGGATGCTGGGTATGCACGGAACAGCCTACGCGAATAAAGCGCTGATCAATTGCGACCTTATCTGCTCCATCGGCTCCAGGTGGGATGACCGCATCAACGGCAATCCGAGCGAATTTTGCCTCGGAGCGAAAAAGATCCACATCGATATTGATGACGCGGAAATCGGCAAAATCGTTCGACCGGACGTCAGCGTGATCGGCGATGCCAGGCTTATCGTTGAAGAGTTGGTCAAACTTGTTGAGCCGCAGGATACAAGCGAATGGCTGCGTGAGGTTCGATTTTACCGCAAAGAATTCCCGCTGAAATACAGCAACGACAAAGGATTAACCGCTCAGAAAGTCATTGATGAGCTCTATCAAATGACCCGTGGCAAGGCGACGATTGTCACTGACGTGGGGCAGCATCAGATGTGGGCTGCCCAGTTCTGTCTGGTGGAACGCGGAGACAAATGGATCTCCTCCGGCGGCGCGGGAACAATGGGGTACGGCTTTCCGGCGGCCATCGGCGCGCAGTTCGGCAA
>JAFGFL010000028.1 GCA_016931055.1 Candidatus Omnitrophota bacterium
CGGCGTGGTGTTTATCCCTTTGCGGTGTCCGAGATGCAACAGTAAGAACGTAAAGTGCTACGGTTCTCACCCGCCGGTCCGTTATCATTACTGCAGAGAGTGCGGATATAGTTTTAAGTCCGTTGAGAAAGATTATGAGGAATAGTATTTTCCATTTTGTAGTAATAACTATTTGAAAAAGAAAATTATATTAAGTAATATGGGATTATAGATATCGCGCAAGAGGTCTGATCAACCTTGTAAGCGCTCCCAATAGATATAAAAAGCTCGTTCTGGTGCACCAGCCGGAACGGGCTTTTTTATTGGGTGAAAAAGGAGTTTTTCATGGCGCCAACAAAACAAGAGATGCTAGACAATGTTGAGACGGCTATTAACGCGTTAGTAGGAGGAGCGGAGTCTTATTCTATCGGCGGCAGAACAATGAAGTATCGCCAGATTGATGAGTTAAGAAGATGGCGTGAACAACTTAAAAGAGAAATCACCTCAGGCGGAGACAATACCACATACGCGAAATTTGAGGATCCGAGATGAAGGCTAAGTTATCAGAAAAATTCGCCAGCGGTATAGACAATGTTGTTTCTTTTTTCTCTCCCCGGGCCGGGTTTAAGCGAAGAATGTACCGCGAGGCAATCAATATCTCGCAGAAGTTCGGAGCCTATAAGGGGTCAAGACGCGACCGTCTTCACTCTTCATGGATTCCGCGCGGCGGATCGGCGGACGAAGCTCTGCTTCCCGAACTTTCCGAAATGCGCGAACGAAGCCGAGATTTAAACCGAAACGACGCTCATGCTTCAGGCATTACTTCAACCATGACTACAAATGTCATCGGCACCGGAATCAGGCCGCAGTCAAGGGTTGACAAAGAAGTTCTTGGCATAAGCGAAAAATCAGCGGCTAACTTTCAGAAAAAAGCCGAGCGAAGTTGGAAAAGATGGCTACCTTTTGCCGATGCCGGTGAGCGTATGGACTTCTATGAGATTCAGCAGTTGGTTGACCGCCAGATTTTGGAAAACGGCGAGGCGGTTATCATCCCTCTTATGCTCAAAGATAACAACAGGCCGTACTCTATGGCTCTTCAGGTTATCGAGTCGGACAGGCTGGATACTCCGCTTGAGAAACGCAGTGATAAATCCATAAGAAGCGGAGTTAAGATTGGCGAAAACGGCGAACCGGTATCCTATTTTATTCAGAAAAACCATCCTGGTGATTTCAGATATGGCGAACGGGACAAAAAGTTTATAGAAATACCGACTAAGAATGAATACGGCCGCAGGAATGTCTTTCATCTTTACCCTGTCTTAAGAAGCGGCCAGACGCGCGGGGTTCCTTTCTTTGCCCCTGTCCTAACTTATTTTAAAGACTTGGCGGAGTATGCCGAAGCCGAACTTGTGGCCGCCCGCATCGCCGCTTGCTTTTCTCTGTTCATTACTTCCGAAGCATCAATGGATATTGCGGTGAACTCAGCTTATGAAAGGAATACCGGAAATCAGCTGATTGAATCTTTGGAGCCGGGCATGATCAAGCACTTAATGCCGGGTGAATCGATTACTTCTTTTAATCCGCAGAGACCGGGAGCGACATTCGAACCTTTTGTGGAAAGGATTTTGAGGGCTATATCAGCCGCTTTGGGCTTGCCGTATGAGCTGGTTGCCAAGGATTTCTCAAAGACCAATTATTCAAGCGCGCGGGCGGCTCTTTTGGAAGCCCGCAGATATTTTAAAGTAAAACAGGAATGGTTGTCCCGCAAACTCTGCCAGCCGGTGTGGGACATGGTTATGGAAGAAGCTTATTTAAAAGGCGAGCTGGGAGCTATTTCTTTTTATGAAAAAAGACGCTGGTGGACAGGAGCCACATGGATAGCGCCGGGATGGGAATGGGTTGATCCATTGAAAGAAGCCAAAGCCGCGGAAGTCGGACTTAAAAACGGTATAGTCACCCATTCTGATTTGTATTCGGCTCAGGGCAAAGACTGGGAGGAAAGTTTTGAGCAGAGAAAACGCGAGCTTGACAAGATGAACGAGCTTGGCCTTCCCCAGAACAGCGAAAGCGTGAAAGATCCAGCGGGAAACAAACAAGATGAAGAAACAAAACAAGATGAAGACGAAGAAGAAAACAAAGAAGATTAAAATCGCAAGCAAACAAAACATGGCTATGCCCCACAATATCACTGTTTGCGTTGAAGAAAAAACAGGAGAAAAACATGCCAGATAAAAATACCTTTTTCAGAACGGATATAGCGCGAAGCAAAAACATTCGCGTTGATAAAAACACCGACGTTATAAGCGGATTTGCCGTAGTCACTAAAGGCATAACCCATGATGAAAGGGGGGAATTTGACGATGCCGCGTTAGATAGAGTTGTGGAGCTGGGCAATAAGTCCAAGATTGGGATCAAATCTCGTTTTGGCCATCCCAATATGAGTTCGACCGCTCTTGGGACGTTTCTGGGCAGGGTTAAAAATTTCAGGCGCGACGGCGATATTGTGCGCGCGGATCTTCATGTTGATAAGACAGCGCACTCGACGCCTGACGGAGATTTAGCGAGTTATGTAACTAACCTTGCCGAAAGCGACCCCAACGCGTTTGGATCTTCCATGGTTATTTATTGGGATGAGGAAAGCCGCGAGGAAAAAGACGAGAACGGGAATCAACTGCCGCCGTTTATCCGGGTTAAGAACTTATTCTCGGTGGACGTGGTTGATGATCCAGCGGCTAATAACGGACTTTTTGGGATGCCGTTCTTCTCAGAAAGCGTCAGGCCGTCTGCAGAAATGACGGTTTTTTTAGATAGATTTTTGCAGGAAGCAAACGCGGTTGAGAGCGCGGTCGCGTTCCTGGAGAGGTACAGATCGAACGAGAAAGCAGTAAAAACCGTATTAACGAAAAAGGAGGTGGACAAAATGTTTGAAGAATTGACAGTTGAAAAACTAAAGGAACAGCGCGCGGATATCTTTGACGCTGTCCGCAAACAGGGTGTCGAGGAAGGTGTGAAGCAAGGCGTTGAAGACGGACAAAAGCTCGAAAGAGAAAGAGCTGTCCAGATACTCAAGAAGGCAGAGGCGTTTAAGGCTATGGGTTCTGCCGCTCTTGAAGCCGTCGAGCAGGGTCTTTCCGTAGAGCAGGCGACCATCAAGTTTCAGGAGAAACAGCTTGAGGGCCTCAAGAATTCTTCGACTAAAGGCGTCGGCCCGGACAATCCCGAGGATCCTCAGGATCCGGCGAAAAAGAGTCATCTTGAAAGGGCTAAGGAATACAAAGAAAAACACAACTGCAGTATGACCGAAGCTTTGCAGAATACTGCGGTAAAAAGACAACAGTAAAGGAGGACGAAAATGTCACAGTATAACATAGGTTCAAAAGCGTTTGTCGCTGGAGAAGATTTGGAAGCTTACCGCAGGGTTAAACTTTCTGCAGGAAGCGGATCTCAGGTTGAGTACGCGGATGCAGGTGAAGATTTCATCGGCGTCACAGCGGCCAAGGCCGCCCAGAATGAGCATGTAACCGTTGATTTAAAGACCCGGGGCCGCACGTTCAAAGTGGTTGCCGCTGATGCTATCGCTGTTGGCGGTGATTTCTACGGCGCCGACGATGGAAAGATTTCGGCGGTTGTAAACGGCTCCATTCAGGGCAAGGTTTTGGAAGCTTCGGCTGATGATCTTGAAGTGGTCGAAGGTTTGCTTGTGTAACATGAATCGGAATTTAAAAGGAGGAACTTAAAATGCCAGACTATCAGGGAACAAGAGCAATACCGAGACTCGAGCTGGGTGAAGCGGCTTTGGAATTCATTCAGGCGCAGGATGAGTTTATCGGTACAAAGGTTCTGCCTATCTTCCCTACCAAAAAGAAGGCTAGTATTTTCCCTGCTATCACAAGGGAAAGCATCACCCGGGACGCTGATACAAAACGCGCGCCCAGAGGAAACTACAACCGCGATTCTTTTCAGGCTAAAGACAAGCAGTATGCCTGTGAAGAGCACGGTCTTGAAGGGCCTCTGGATGATTCAGAACGCGAGATGTACGCGAGCGACTTTGATTCGGAACTTACAACCGTGCAGATTGTAACCCGCAGGGTTCTTCAGGCTCAGGAGAAGCGTATTGCGTCGGCTGTTTTTGACACCACGACCTTTTCAGGTTCTGATCTCTTCACCGATTATTCAGCCGAACCCTGGGACAACGCCTCAAGCGATGTTATTGCCCAAGTGCGCGAGGTGCGGGAAAAAGTGAGAAAAAACTGTGGTATGGATCCGGGGTCGCTCATCATGAGTAAAGCGAACATCGACAGACTGCTTGCTAATTCCGGGATTAAAGGCGCGATTCAGTATGTAGCAAGGCTTACTGAAGCGGAGATACTTAACGCTTTGGCGGATATCTTAGGCGTTAAAAAGATTGTTGTTGGAAAAGGCATCTACAACAGCGCTAAAGAAGGCAAGGCATTTAAAGGGGCCGACATCTGGAGCGATGACTACGCCATGGTAGCTGTTATCGGTGAAGGTCAGAGGCTTTCGGATCCTTCCATGGGAAGGACGTTCCTCTGGACCGGCGACAGCCCGGAGAACGCGACGGTTGAGCAGTATAGAGATGACGCGGCAAGGAGCGATATCTTCAGAGTAAGACAGCATGTTGATGAGATCATCATTGATCCTTACTTCGCTCATCTTATGAAGGTTGACGCTTAAACTTAAAGGTAACTATGTATCCGGGGGCGTTTAAGCCCCCGGATGCTAACCAAAGGAGTTTGCCTGATGAGTTTTAAGGATCAATTGCCGCAGGATTCTGTTAATACGTTTCTTAATACGGACGAGTTTGCCGAAGAGATTACCTACATTCCCTCGGGCGGGCCCCCAAAAGTTATCAAAGCGGTAATCGTGCGCGAAGGTCTTGAGCCGTCTTCTGAGAACGCCAGCCGTTCTTTAAGAAAACAGGCGGAGATTTATATTGCGAATGATGATACTGATGGAGTCACTGCCATAGACAAAAAAGACGACCGCGTCACGCTTAACGATGTTGAGGGTACAGCCAGAGAGGCCCGTATTAATGAGGTGCTGGCCAGTGACAACGGCATGTGGCATTTAATGGTGGGTTGGTGATTTATGGTACAGCTTACGACAGAGATAGATAAACGCGCGCTTGATAAAGCGATAAAGATCGCGCCAAAAGTATTGAAGTTCGAGCTTGGCGATGGCCTGGACAGGATCAGCAAAGGTTTCCTGAAAAGATTCAGAAAACAGCAACTGCAGGGTCCTCCGGGAGTGCGCGGAGCTGCGGGTTATGGCCTTTTCGGCACATTTAAACGGGCGTTTCTGGTTTCATCCTCTATCGAAGGCATGGGTGTTCATATCTTCTCTGATTCGAAGATCGCGAAGCTTCATGAGACTGGCGGGATTGTAAAAGATCCTGGCGGCGGCAGGCTTGCGGTTCCTCTTTCGGCAAGGACGCAGATGTTTACCGCGCGCGGCAAGCTTAGAACCAGATACAGGAAGCCGAAAATGTTGAAAAACGTGCATCCGATGAGGTTTAAAGGAAAAACTTTTCTTGCAAGGGTTACTAAAAGAGCGCAGAAGATTCTGCCTCTATTTGTTTTAAAAAGACAAATCCGGTTAAAGCCAAGACTCGGATTTTACAGGACTTGGGACGGACTTGTTAATTACAGAATTGATATCCTTAATCAGAAAATAGACAGCGCGTTAAGGAAGATTTAATTATGCCGGAAACAGTAAAAGAAAAAATACTCGAGAATTTAAAAACCACGCTTGAAGGGATAACCATTGCGGACGGCTTCAACTTTGACTTTACCCCCGAGACTATTCAGCGCTGGTCAATGCACGGCAACAGCCTTGTTAATCTTCCGGCTGTTGTTTTATCCTGCGGCGATGAATCCGAGCAGTCCGCGCCGTATCCGTTGGAAGAATGCACATTAAGCATCTATCTGGACTGCTTCTTTGTAAGCGATGAATCCGCGCCGACGCCTACGGACACTTATTTAAATAGATTACAAGGCGATATAAAAAAGGCTGTGCTGGCTGACCATACCCGCGGCGGATACGCGGTTGATACGAATGTTTTGGGGACTACGCCGTTTGAAACCACCGAAGGTCAGCATTACGCCGGGATCATTGTAGAAATTGAGATAAAGTATCGGCATCAAAGGCTTGATCCAACTTTATCTGGTTAAAAAAAGGAGGGATAAAATATGTTGACGCGAAGAAGGCAGCTTGCCGCAAAGATCGAGGCCGAGGAGGGAGTCGAGGAGACCCTGGCCAACGAGGACGCAAAATTGCTCATCGAGAATCCCGTCGTAGACGTGGATCCACCGCTACACGAAAGAAATCCGGTGGGAAGCAGTTTCTCGAAAGTGGGTGATATTCCGGGCAAGCGCGCCTCGAGACTTACCTTTAGTTTGCGCCTGAGGGGATCGGGCGCGCCTACCACCGATCCCGAATGGTTTAAGCTCCTTAAGGCCTGCGGATGGCAGGTTACGGCTTTGCATTCCATTTCCATAGGCGTGATAACCTCGGGGCCGTTTCTGCATGGCGAGACCATCACCGGCGGGACATCCGGTGCAACCGGCCGCGTCGTCATGGAGACTGCCGACGGAACAGTTATTCTTTATTTCGTGGTCTTGAGCGGGACGTTTCAGGATACCGAGACCATAAGCGGCGAAACTTCCGGGGCATCTACCACATCCACTTCCGACCCGCAGGAGGCAGGCAAGGAATTGAGGCCTTTGAGCGCAGCTGGCCTTGTGCCCTCTCTTAGCATGGCAACCTATGAAGACGGCTTAAAAAAGCTCCTGAAAGGAGCGCGCGGCAAGGTGAAGTTCAATTTCAAAATAGGCGAGCCGGTGGTACTAGACTTTGATTTCTCGGGTGCATACAAAAGTATCAGCGACGTGAGCCTGCTTTCCTCGGTGGCGCATGAGACTACTAAACCGCCTGTTTTCCTGAATGCCTCTCTTTCCATCGAGAGCTTACAGGCAAAGATCAGCGAGCTTGAGATTGATTGGGCAAACGTCTTAGGCATACGCGACGATGTCAACGATCCCGGCGGCGTATTTTCCTACATCATTTCCGACAGGAAGCCGGTGGGCTCTTTCAATCCGGAGATGGTAAACGTATCCAGCCACGACTTCTTTGGCAAATGGTTCGCTGGCGAGGAGATGGTCCTGAGATTTATGGTGGGCGAGGCCTCGGGCAACAAGTTTTTGTTTTATGCCCCGAAGACGCAATACTCCAAGGTCGCCGACGAGGACCGGGAGGGTATTGCCACGGCCCGCACGAGTTTTTCTTTGAACGGGACATTGGAGCCCGGAGACGACGAACTGGCGATTTTATGCCTATAGGAAAGGAGGATTTTTATGTTAACGGGAATCGATATCAATGCCACAAGAAAGTATGTCTCGAAATTGGATCCGGACAAGGATAGCCCCAGCGTATTTCATATCGGTGTCCTGGACCCGGCGTTGCGCGCCGAGATCGACGACGACTCATCGAGTTACGAGATGAGCTCAAACAACCCCAACGACAAGGCAAAGGTGCGGCTTAACTGGAACAGGCGCCAGATAAGCGCCATCAAGTTCGGGCTTAAAGGGCTGGACAATTTCCTGGACCCGCAGACCAAAAAGCCCATCGAGTTGAGTTTCGAGACCATACGTTATGCCGGAAAGATGCGCGAGGCCGTGCCCGATAGGATTATCGCGATGTTTTCGAGCGAACTTAGGCAGGAGCTTGCCGAGGTAATACTGAACGAATCCAAGCTTTCGGAGGGAGAAAGAAAAAACTGATCGTGGCGGTTCATTTGGGCGATCTCACTATGGACTGCCGTGGTTGTCTGGAAGGTGCAAAGACACGATGTGAGTTCGAGCTACCGGGACAGGAAGTTTGGGGAGTAGACGGCTGCGAATACAGGGGATGCCCTTACAAAATCGTCACCAGAGAGAGTACGAATTTTTTAAGGGCATTTAATTTTTACGAACGCGGCTTCCTGCCCAACCCGGGCGGCTGGATGGAACAACCGGCAAAGATGCTGGATGCCTTTGAGACAATCGAAAAGGAGTTGAAGAAGATTGAAACGGAACGATTAAGGAAAAGGAATTTATTCAAGAGATGACCAATAGGGAATTGTCGATAATTCTGAAACTGCGCGATGAAGCCACCAAACGCCTTGAGGGCGTGCGTGGTGCATTGCAGCGCTTTGCGAACTCCTGGAAGAAGAACTGGCTTGCGATTACCGCGGCTATTACCGCAAGCATCATGGCGCTTCGCAAGGCATGGGATTTGATGGAGCTTGGCGCCAAGGTAGAACAACAGAAACAAGCCTTCGAAAACCTTGCATCGTCTCTTGGCATGAGTTCGGAGAAGATAATAAAGGATTTGCGCAGGATGTCCGGAGAAACCCTATCGACTGCGCAAGTCATGGAAAAGGCCTCGCAGGCAATGATTTTGGGGATCGACCCGACCAAGCTGGCCAAGATGATGGAGATATCGCGCGCGTCGGCCCGGGCCTTCGGCAAAGACGTGGGTTTTATGTTCGAGAGTATCGCTATCGGAGTCGGTAGGCAGTCGAAGCTTATCCTGGATAACCTTGGGATTATCGTAAGCGCCGGGGACGCCTACGAGAAATACGCAAAGACGCTCGGGAAGTCTACCAAAGAATTGACCGAGATGGAAAGAAAACAGGCCTTCCTGAATGCCACGCTCGAGGCGGGCGAGAGGATTCTCAGACAGATAGACACTTCCACGATGACCAACTTGGAAAAGATGCAGAGATTGAAAGCGCAGTGGGAGGATTTCGCGGTAAAGATAGGCCAGGCCTTATGGCATGTCCTTGGGTTCATCCAGGGGTTTATGAACCACATCATCTCGGGATTCTTTACTCTTTTGGAGGTAGCAAGCACGGTTTTTCAGAAGATGCTTGTGCCGCTGGTCAAATTTTACGAGATCCTGGGCAAGTTACCCGGCCATCTGGGTGAGACCTACCGGCAGGCGGCCGAAAGTGTAAAGAAACTTTCCAACAGCATTGAGCAGAACAAAGAGGTCTTTGAGTTGGCGGCAACCGAAAGCGCCCAAGTCGCCATGGAGCAGTACGAGCTTGTATTTGCCAAGGTCAAGGATACTGGTGATAAGACCGCTGAGGTATTGAAAAATGTCGCCAAGCAGGTCGGCGAGAGCGCAAAAGAAACCGCCAAACAGTTCAATGCCATGGAGGAATTCGCCAAACAGTCGGCGCGAAACATGCAGGATGCCTTTTCGCAGTTTTTCTTCAAGGCCTTCACGGGCGAGCTGAGGAATTTGAAAGAGATATTTGCTGATTTCGGAAGGGCGATTTTGCAGATGATAGCGAACATCCTGGCCAAACTGTTGTTGATCAAGATGATTACTGCCCTTGCGGGTCCCAGCGGTAGTATCTTCGGCGTTCCGGTCGCCAGCCTGTTTCACCAGGGAGGGGTCGTAATGAACCGCCAGCGTCGGTTCATAAGAGCCCACAGAGGGCTTGCACCGGATGAAGTTCCTATCATTGCGCAGACCGGTGAGGGGATTTTATCAAGGCGCGGCATGCGCGCATTGGGAGGCTCGGAGAACTTAAGGGCCCTCAACAAGGGCGAGGATACAAGAGGCGGCGTCACGATTAATATCAACCAGGTCATCCAGGCCTGGGACGCCCAGGATGTCTGGCGCAACAGAAAAATGCTCTCCGAAGCCATTGCCGACGATATTTATTCAAATGGAAAAATCAGGGCGGTTATCAGGAGTTATACATGAGCGATTTCGATTTCAAACCCGACGTCACGATCGACGAGGCGGTTCAATACAAAACCCTTATTTCCGAGTTCGAGAACGGCGCGGAACAGCGGCGAAGCAAATGGAAGAACCCTTTGAGGAAGTGGTCTTTAAGGTATAAGACGCGCACCCTCTCAGAAATGAACTCTGTGAGGGACTTTTTCATGGGCAAGAAAGGCGCGTTTTCGGTCTTTACCTGGACGAACCCCAACGATTCCGTGGAGTATATGGTGAGGTTCGTCGAGGACAGCTTCAGGTTTTCCCTGAAAGCATACCAGCTTTACGACTTCGAACTTGATCTGATAGAGGTGAAATAATGCCAAGGGATATCGACCCCACATTCAAATCCGAGAAATCCAAACAGGAAAACAGGCCGATATTCTTATATGTCCTTGAGGAATATGACGGCGTGAACAACCTGTATCTGGCCGGATACGACCAGGACGTAAGCTTCGATTCGGTCGTCTATACGAGGTTTCCCATCACCCATGAGTTCGTGGGCGAGAATAACCAGGGTCGCATAGACCAGGTCAAGGTTCGCTTGGCAAATGTTTCCAGGCTTATCCAGTCGTATCTGGAAAGCTACGATTTTAGGGGCAAGAAGGTTATCATTCGTATGGTATGGGCCGATGAACTTTCGAATCCGGACGCGCACATGGATGAGATCTTCTATATCGACAGTTACACCGCAGACCAGAACAATGTGGAGTTTACATTAACGAGCAAATTCGACGTTTTGGGCGTCGATACACCAGCGCGCAGGTATACCAGGAACTACTGCGCCTGGAAATTCAAGTCCGCCGAATGCGGATATTCGGGAGAAGAAACGACATGCAACAAGACTCAGCAGAGATGCAAGCAATTGAACAATTACCAGAGGTTCGGAGCTTTCCCTTCGGTGCCGACACGACGGATATACATCATGTAGAAAGGCTGATTGCGGATAAGTATTTAGGCATCCCTTATTTGCATCGGGGTCGGACCCTGAAGGGATTGGATTGCTGGGGATTTTTGAAACTGGCGTATTCCGATCTGGGGTTCCAGTTGTTCGATATAGAAGATTTGGAGTATGAGCGGGTCTGGGGCCTTCGCGGCAGGGATTATTTCAAGGAAAACTATATCAACGACTGGGAGAAAGTCAAGAATCCCTATGTCCTGGACGGCATCTTATTTTTGAATTCAAGGGGAGTTGCTAATCATGCGGGAATCGTTTTTAAGGACAGAAGGTTCATTCATTGCCCTCGCCAAGGTGTTATCATTTCGAGGCTAAACGAAAGCGCATGGCGGGAAAGGATAGAAGGTTTTTACAGACTGAGGAACAGGACATGGTAGTAATACGCAACATAAAGAACCCTTTCAAGGTGAATGAGGCCAAGACCGTAGAACTCGCTTATTCAAGGAACAAGAGCCTTGCCGGATATCTTGAGGCTTCGGGCTTCGACTATAAAGATAAGCGAGTCATCGTTACCGGCAAAAGGGTCAAAGATCTAAACCTAAGGCTCGAGCGGGGCGATGAGGTTACCATTATTCCTGAGGTCAAGGCCCCGGTCGTAGCGGTCATCTCGGCGATCGTCTCGGCTATATGGGCGGTTGCCGTTGCACATCCTTTCCTTTTTACTTTCTTCGTTTTGTCCATAGGTTATTCGATATACCAATATATGAACCAACCCAGGATGCCCGACTTCAATTTGGGCGTAGCGAGCGGTGGGATCGACGAAGGTTCTCCCACTTATGGCTGGGATGGGGTTCAGACGATTCAGGAGGTCGGGGTTCCCGTGGCGGTCGTCTACGGAGAGCACAAGATAGGGGGAAACATCATCAATCAGTTTTTGTGGGAGGACGGCGAGAAGCATTACCTGAATGTATTGCTTGCCCTGTGTGAGGGAGAGATTGAATCAATAGGCGATATCGAAATCAACAACAACCCTTCTGTCAACTTCGACGGCATCACGATAAGCAAACGCTATGGAACCAACGACCAGAACTTAATCGATAATTTCGAGGACCTGCATAATCTCTATCCGGTCAATGTAACTTTGATGAAAGACGACCCCTATGTCTATACTACGGTCGATTCAGACGTAGAGGGCTTCGAGATCCATTTACGTTTCAATAATGGTTTATACCAGCAAAATTCCGATTCGGGGGATATCCAGAGCTGGAGCGTTACTTACCGGGTCGAGTATAAATTGCATACGGAAGGCGAGTATATCGATTTAGGCGAAGTTACCGTATCGGCCAAATCGCGCACGGCGCTTCGCCGGGTTTTTCGCAAAGTAGGACTTACGCCCGGGCAATACGATATCCGCGTTACCAGAATGAGCGAGGACAGTTCCCTGGATCCATTAAAGCAGGGTGATTTGATGTGGTTTCAGTTAGATGAGGTAAAGACTGACGATCTTAGATATCCCAATACTGCCCTTTTAGGTCTGGAGCTTCTGGCCACAGATCAATTATCAGGTTCGATGCCGAATATAACGGCGATCGTCAAAGGCAAGAAGGTACTGATTCCGGATATTCGCAATGCTGAGGCGCCGGTCGACTGGGAAGATTATTATTGGGATGGCACTACTTACAGATTGTTATCGGATGACACCTTGCTTACTTGGAATGGGACGGATTATGTCGAAAAATACTCGGCTAATCCGGTGTGGTGCTTGCGGGATTTTATCACGTGCAAGCGGTATGGATTGGGGGAGTTCATATCCACGGCTAATTTAGACAACTCTCTGATTCTTGAAATGGCGCAGTATTGCGAGGAGAAGGTTCCTGATGGCCAGGGCGGTTACGAGAAGCGATTCAGGCTGGACGTCGTTATCGACAGTAATAGCAAGGCACTGGACGTTCTGATCCAGTTATGCGCTACCTTTAACGCCATGCCGGTCTATGGTGCAGATGGGGTATCGTTCAAGATTGACAGACAGGCGGTCCCGACGCAACTTTTCGGAATGGGGAATATCGTAAAGGACAGTTTCGCCCAGAGCTGGAAGACTCTGAAAGAAGTACCGAACGTTATCGAAATTCAGTTTATGGATAAGGATAAGGGCTACAGCCAGGAGACCGTCGCTTATATCGACGAGGACGCCCTTTCCTCGGGCGAGCCTATGCGCAAAAGTCAGATACGCCTTTTTACGACCCGAACCAGTTATGCCATTCGTGCCGCTCGCTATGCATTAAAGGTCGCAAAGTATATAAACCGCTCGATCGTCTTCAAGGCAGGCATCGATGCCGTAGCTTGCCAGGCAGGAGATATCGTTTCCATATCGCATGACGTCCCACAGTGGGGCTTTTCCGGGAGAGTTCAAGCAGGTTCGACGACGACGTTGATAAAACTCGATCGGACAATGACTATCGAAGACGGCAAATCATACAAGATTCAAGTTCGCTTTTCCGACGATACCGTCGAGGAGCGGTCGATCACTTCTCCGACAGGCACTTATACCGAAGTCGAGTGTGTCGCTTTCGACGAAGCCCCGCAAGCATTCGATATCTACGCTATCGGCGAGACGAACAAGATAAAAAAGGATTTCAGGGTAGTATCGATTCAGCGCGAGGGAAAGAACGAAGTCCAGATCTCGGCGCTTGAATACGATGAAGCGGTGTACGACGATTCCGACATCATTCTGCCGCAGAATAACTACTCTTCGCTATCCGGAGAGATTCCTCTGGTGACCAATTTAAAACTGACCGAGTCCTTGGTCAAGAAAACAGACGGGACTATCGAGGATGCCATAGACGTCTGGTTCGACATACCCGAAGCTATGGATTATTACGTGAAGTCATACGCAAAGGCAAAGATTTTCTTGAGCGATGACAATGGCCAGAGTTGGCGGGCCCGGGGCGAGACCACAGGGTCTCATTACAGGATCGTGGGAGATATCGTTGATGGGCGTACCTATAAAGTAAAAGTGGTATCGGTGAGTGATATGGGACAGGAAAGCCCTCTATCTTCTTCTCCGGAGTCCGAGATTAGTGTTGTGGGTAAGTCAGCCCCGCCAAGCGATGTGGAGACGTTTTTGGTCAATCAGGACAGGGACAGGCTTTATTTCGGATGGGCCGAGATACCGGATGTGGATGTATGGGGTTATGAGATCAGGTGGGGCGCCGACTGGAATAGCGGCCAGATAGTTACCTTTCAGCAGGGCAGCAATTATCTTACTACCAATTTTAGGACAGGTATTGGCCAGAGCTATTGGATCAAGGCGATAGATACTTCCGGCAACTATTCGGAAAAGGCCAAAGAAGCCGTTATTACAATTGCCGATATCCCTTTTCGCAATATCATTGCCGAGTTCCTGGAGCATCCTGCATGGCCGGGCACCAAAGAGAATTTGGTCGTAGAGGACGATAAGCTGGTAATCGCCGAAGGCGAGCTTTCGGGAATATATACGGCACCTATCAGAAACCTTGGTTATGTATCTACCGTTTACATCGGGATAGATGTTATCTGTACTTTATACACCGGTAGAAAGTTCAACGACGATAGCGTGACGCGTTTCGACAGTAGCGATTCTTTGCGCTTTTCGGGAGAAGAAAGTCCTGGAGTAGCGAGTTTCGAGATAAGGATGTCCGAAGACAATGTCCAGTGGACAGACTGGGGGCTTTATCAGTCGGGAGATTATTTGTGTAGATATTTTCAAATTCGCATGACCTTGACCCGGGGAAGCGTAGGCGATCTCGTTGCCTGCAGCACGCTTAAATATCATGGGGATTTGCCGGATATCGATGAGTATGGAAGCGATATGGTTTCGAACGCTTCCGAAGGCAAACAGATCGTATTCGTAAAGACGTTTCATGAAGAGCCAAACGTGCATATCGAAATTACGAGTGGTAATGGTATATACGCTAAATTTACGGACAAGAGCGTAGTGGGGTTTACTGTCAAACTTTACGACGCCCAGGGTGTTGAGCAAACGGGCGACTTTGATTGGCATGCGCATGGAATCTGAAGAGGTGAGAAATGGCGAAAGAACTGGTACCTAAGAAGCTGGTAATCGAATTTATCGAAGGGAATTTTTACGACGGCGTGCTTATATACAAGGTCAATGAAAATGGCGTCGTGGGAAGATTCAAGAGTATCGGCATAAAAGGCGCAAATTTCAGTAAACCGACATTGAACGGAATTCTGCAGAATTTCATACGCCATGCCGGGAAAAGCGAAGGTATCGATGAGCAGATTGATTTGCCATAGATGCAAGCGACCGATTTCGGACGATATGGCCTATGTAGCCGTGCGCGGAGATATCATTTTGCGTAAGCCCGACAAACGGCCTATGGTTTTTACCTGTATCGAGCAGGCCTATAACTATGCTCAGAGACTATTTATGCACGATGTCTGCTGGATCGAAACGCTCAGAGAGCATGGCATCGTATTGTACGATATGAACGAAGTAGCCGAGAGATATAAGAAGGAGGCGCAAGATGGCTTGGGACAAAACAAAACCCGAAAATGATATGCTCTTGATTAATTTCCCGCCTGCCTGCCGGGCAAACTGGGACGCTATAGAGCTTGGTACGGACCCAAGTTTATTGATTACCAACGATAAAGTTTCGCCCTCTGCCGGTATCGTGGATACGAAACTGGCACAGATTACAACCCCCAACAAGGTGCACGGGTCTGCGTTGACCGGACTCGCCAGCGTGCCTTCGGGGGCCGGTGTTTTGCCTGCAGTAAATTCACCCAACAAGTTGAAAGCAGACGCAAGTGATACGACGCCTGAATATTTGGACAGTTTAATTGATTCAAACATGTTTCAGGTTTCAGCCGGAGATCAATTACAACTAAAAGATGGCGGAGTGCAAACTCAGAAACTGGAAGGCGGTGTGTCCGCGCCGGGCAATAACAAAGCATATGGGACGAATAACGGCGGGACGAAAGGTTTTTTCGACGTAGTGGATCTGGCGACCAATCAGATATTGACGGGGCAGAAGACTCTTAATAATTTAAAGTTGGGTGGCAATGCCGATTGCGATAAGAAACAATTAGTATCGGCGGCTATAGAAAACAGGACGTTCGATCCAGACACTCCGGTTACTGGGCAAATATGGTTTAGGACCGACGTATAGTGGAGCTGAAATGGCTGATCTTAACTGGTGTCTTGCAGGAACGGCATGGAAAGTAATACGCTCTGGTGGAGAACAGGGAAGCATCCCTAATATCAACGATAATGATGAGGGTACTTTCCATGCTGTTGGGATAGGTGTACCACCTGGGGCAGGAGGTGGTATCGATTTCGATCACGGCGTTGATTTTGCCGAAGCGGCTAATAACATAAATAAAGTCGAGATCTTGAATGAAGCAGGAGTGAGTAGCGGAGGCATTACGTCCGCCAAAGTTTATCTTTATTATTCCGGAGGGTACCACGAGGTTCTTGATCTCGGAACGGGTTCTTGGGGCAAAACGCTTTTTTCTCAGACAGGCAGTTGGAATAATGTTACTAAAATAAAATTTACGTGCACAGGTGGATGTTACAATCCATATGCTCCTTCAGTGGTTAGCGATTACACCTATGAGTTGCGTGCTTGGGGACCCGCTAACTACATGGATATAGGAATCAGAATAAGAAAATCGAGTCAAACTATAAAAATAGGGGTCAAAGACTTAGAGGCATCGCATAAATTGAGAATAAGAAAAGGCGGCACGACTTATGGAATACCATTATTGTCAACCGGCGATGGCGATGCAAGCCCGATTAGAATTTACGATGGAAGCGCTATCAAGGCGTTGCCGAAGGTAGATTAAGGTATAAAGGACAAATAATGCCGACAAAAAGTTTCCATTTTAGAGGTGACCAACACACAGTAAACGGCCTTACTGCTTATAAACTTCTTGAGGAATTGGGAGAAGACAATCAGGTCGTCGTTCAGGCCTCACAAGGAGACTTGAGTCCTCTCCCTTGTTATTTTAATTCGGATGTCTATATAAGACATTTGGATGAGGCCGAGGATTTATTAGGGAGTTCCATCGCTCAAACATCAAGGAACCCAAATAGCGAGGGATATCAAGATGGCACATGGGATTGCCCGGAAACATCTTTTGTTTCGACGGATGTTATTAAAATAGTTGAAAGAGTAACGGTAGGCGGAGTTTCGGAGACGAAAATATGGATTACCGAACAACTTGGGTGGACAAAGTTAAATGCGGCAACATGGACCTTTCATAGATATACTGCGGCAAATACTTACATGGTGCATCCTCCCCCCAATACTCAATGGGTAACCGTCGGAACGATCGCTCATGGGACTTCTTCGTATGACACGCAACTTCAAAATGTTTCGTTTGTCGCATATTCGGATATAGGATTAAGAATCAAAACCGGAGCAGGCATAGTAAAGATAGGGGTTGTATCGGATTTAGCGGGTCATAGGCTTAGGATAAGAAAAGGTGCCGTGACTTATGCGATTCCTTTATTGGGCCTTAGCGATGATGGAACAAGCGGTATAAGGATTTATGACGGAAGCGCTATAAAGGCGTTGCCGAAGGTGGATTAAGATTATGAAAGAAAAAACCATAGCCGAAAGATTGGCAGTTATCGAAACGGAAGTTACAAATATCAAAGAAACTTTGGATGATATAAAAAATAATCATCTTAATTCTATCTATACAAAATTCGATGATATTTGGAAGAAGTTCAGTTGCTTTGAAAAGAAATTGACCAACAGGTTGCCTTTGTGGGCAACATTATTTATAACACTTTTGAGCTCCCTAGTTGTGGGGCTTGTTGTATATGGCGTGATGAAGAAATGAAAAGGAGGTGAGATGCGGTGAAGAAAATAATCATAATTTCAACGGCAGTATTGGTGTTATCCGGATGCGCGGGAATTCCTTTTCC
>JAFGFL010000029.1 GCA_016931055.1 Candidatus Omnitrophota bacterium
ATTTATTTGGTAGTATTGGTATTATTTGGATTTTGAATTTTCAGTTTTTACGGTTCGCGATGTCTTGATATTCGAGAATTAACCATTAACCAATTTCAATCCCTTCCACATTCTTCTCCTGGATCTCAATCAGCTCCTTGATCCCTTTCTTGGCAAGGTCGAGCAGTTTGTCCATCTCGGCCTTGGAAAACGCGTTTTTCTCGGCCGTCCCCTGCACTTCGATAAATTTGCCCTTGCCGACCATGACCACGTTCATGTCCATATCGGCCTGGGAATCCTCGGCGTAATTAAGGTCGATCAACTGTTCTCCCTTATAGATGCCGACGCTCACCGCCGCCACATAATCCGTCAACGGCATGGCGTCCATACGGCCCTCTTTCCTGATCTTCATCAGGGCCAGCGCCAGCGCGATAAATCCGCCGGTTATGGAGGCAGTGCGCGTGCCTCCGTCGGCCTGAACGACATCACAATCGATCTTGATCGTCCGCTCTCCGAGCTTATCCAGATCGATCACGCCGCGCAGCGACCGGCCGATCAGCCTCTGGATTTCCAGCGTGCGGCCGGAACCCGCGGCCTTCTCCCTCCGGATTCGCGTCTCGCAGGAACAGGGCAGCATGCCGTACTCCGCCGTGACCCACCCGGCCCCTTTGTTCTTTAAGAACGGCGGGACACTGTCCTCCAGGGACGCCGTGCAGACAACCCGCGTCTCTCCGCATTCAATCAGGCATGAGCCTTCGGCATTTTTCAGGTAATTTTTCGTTATTCTGATCTTCCGCAGTTCATTGAACGCGCGTCCGTCGTTCCGTTTCATAAAACGCTCCTTATTTAGTAGGGGCGTATTGCAATACGCCCCTACAGATCATCGTTTTGCGCTTTTATATTCCGCTGTTACCGTCGTTTGAATGCCCCCGCGCGGGTTTACGGCCCCCTCCACTTTGGCCTGTCGGGGCCGGCAGGCCTTCACAACATCGTCCAATATTTTATTGACGAGATTCTCATGGAATATCCCGACGTCCCTGAAACAGACCAGGTACAGCTTAAACGACTTTAATTCAAGGCACACTTTGTCCGGAACGTATGACAGCCGGACCGTCACGAAATCAGGCAGCCCTGTTTTGGGACAGATGCAGGTGCATTCCGGGCAGTCCAGCTCGATCGTATAATCCCTGTCGGGATATTCGTTTCTAAAAACTTCTATCATCGGGGTTTTTAACGTCCGAATATGGCCTTGCAAACCTTCATAGCTGCTTTTTTTGTTCATGGTCACTCCCTTTAAAGGGCGCTGTCCCCTTTACCTACGGGGATCATTGTAATTTTAAATATTTATGCATTTGCGGAATAATCCTGACATTTTTCAGGCGGTTCGAATAATCGATCTGGTATTCCAGGCATTTTCTCATAACGCCCTCATCATGCTCATAATAATTCGGCTGCAGGACGCACGGGATCTCGGGGTCGATCCCGGCGACCAATTCGACCGCGCGCAGGACATCCTCCCGCGTGGTACCATTCGTGATGACCGTTTTCGTGAATACCTCTTTTTGACGGGCGACAATCAAAAACCGCTCGTGTTCTTCCCAGCACGGCCGGCATTTGGTCGAGCTGGGCAATTTCAGGTCCATGGCAATAATATCAACGTGTTCAATCAGTTCAGCCAGTTCCCGGTACATCGTCCCGTTGGTTTCAAGATAGGACGTGATCCAGGCCGCTTTTAGTCTCGGCAAGAACGCCTTAATGAACTCTTTTTGGATCAATGGCTCTCCGCCGGTAAAACTGACCGAATGGCAGTTGCTCCAGAGCCCGGCAATCTTCCTCCACAATTCATCGGACGTGTATTCTTCGAAATGCCCTTCCTCCCCGTCCATGGATTGGGGCGTATCGCAGTACGCGCAACGCATGCCGCAGTCAAAGAACCTGATGAACACCTGTTTGACGCCCACATACAGGCCCTCGCCCTGGATGGACTGGAAAACCTCCGTTATCTTCGCTTTGTCCATGACGGATCCTCAACGTTAACTGTTTCAAACCCTTTCTTCCGTAACAAACAACTGTCGCATCTGCCGCAAGGCCGCCTTCCCCCCTGATAACACGACCAGGTTAAATGATAAGGCACTTTGAGTTTCAATCCCAATTTGATAATCTGCGCTTTGGTTTTATGGACTAAAGGCGCGTGGATTTGGACCGCCTTGCCTTCGACTCCCGTTTTGGAACCCTTGGCCAGCATTTTCCGATAAGCTTCAAAAAATTCCGGACGGCAATCCGGGTACCCGGAATAATCAACGGCATTGGCGCCGATAAAGACCGCCCTGGCGCCGACAGCCTCGGCGAAAGAAACCGCGAAACTCAAGAAAATAATGTTTCTCGCCGGGACATAAGTCGAAGGGATCTCATTTGGGTCAACCCTTTTGTGTTGCGGCAAACGCGTCTTTCTGTCCAATAAAGAAGATCCCTGCCATGGCAAGGAAATCTTTATAAGCCGGAATCGGCATCGCGCGCGGCGCGCGATCCTTTGGGCCCTCTGGACCTCCTTGCGGTGCCGCTGACCATAATCAAAGATCAGGCAATACGGCGTGAATCCTTTTTTTTTAGCGTAAAAAAGGGTTGTCGCCGAATCAAGCCCGCCGGATAACAGCACAATCGCTTTCTTCATATTCCTAAAGATGCCAAAACACGTTTTAGAGCACAGGAGCACATGTCACAAGAGCACAAGTCTTGAACAGTAATTTAAAAATCTTTGCACCGTTTCTGTCTTGTGCTCTTGTGCACTTGTGTTCTTGTGCCTTTTCCTTTTACTCCTTATAATACGTCACGCTCGAGGTCTCCGACTCCCAGACACGGACCTCCTTTAAACCAAGCGGCTTGACTTTATCCTTATATTGCCCATAAACATATTTCGCGATATTCTCCGTGGTCGGGTTATTTTCCTTGAAAAAAGGAAGCTCATTGAGGCAAGCATGGTCTATAGGGCCCAAAACTTCCTGGAGTTTCTTTTTAAGAACCGTGAAATCCGCGACCATGCCAAGGCCGTCAAGCCGGTCATGCCTGACGGTCACTTCAACCTTCCACGTATGCCCGTGAAGGTTTTTGCACTTGCCCTCATGGCCCTTGATAAAATGCGCCGCGGCGATATCTTCCCTTATGGACAATTCAAACATCCCTACACCTTTGTAATATGTTTTATCTCGCGCCCGAGAAAATTCCTGGCAATTCTTTTGAATTCCTGGGGCCGGTCGCTGATCAAAAACGTGTACCTTGGGATCCCCAAAGTCGTCTTCCTGTTTTTTAACATTGTTAAAAGCGCCTTGACATCGCTGGCCACTTCTCTTGCCGAATCAACGAGCGCCACCTCTTTTCCGACAGCCGCCCGAAGGGCCTTCTTCAAAAGCGGGTAATGCGTGCATCCGAGGATCAACGCGTCAATGCCGCTTTTCTTAAGCGGCAACAAATATTCCTTCGCGATATCGACCGTGACCGGTTTATGGAACCACCCTTCTTCCGCCAAAGGCACGAACAACGGACAGGCCTTGGCAAACACCTCGACACTCTTGTCAAAGGTTTTGATCGCCTGAACGTACTTGCCGCTGGCAATCGTTGCCGAGGTCGCGATCACGCCCACTTTTTTATTCTTCGTCAGGGATATGGCTCTTTTCGCGCCGGGATCGATCACGCCGACAACGGGAACGCGGAACTTCTTTCTCAAGGCGTTCAGCGCGTAACTCGAGGACGTGTTGCATGCCACCACGACCATCTTAACCTTGTGCTTTAAGAGGATCCCGGTATTTTCGATGGAAAAGCGGACAATGGCCTCTTTCGATTTCGTCCCGTAGGGCACCCGTGCCGTATCGCCGTAGTAGACGATATCCTCCAAAGGCAGCTGGCGCATCAATTCGCGGACGACCGTCAATCCTCCCAACCCCGAGTCAAAAACGCCTATAGGTCTGTTATCCGTATGAGATGACATTTAAATAATAGTGAAACTGATGGAAATATTGTTCCAACGCGAATCATCGCGAATTGCACGCGAATTTACGCAAATATCATTCACGGAATATTTGCGACCATTCGTGTTTGATTTGCGATCATTCGCGTTCAAAGATTTATTACTTCCTTTTATTTCCCATTGGCGTAATCAGAGATGCCTTCCGCCAGGCTCTGCGCGATCTCCTGGCGGTAAGAACTTGTTTCCATCAATTTTTCTTCCTTCGGATTGCTCAAGAACCCGATCTCCACGAGGATCGCCGGCACCAACGTATTGCGAAGGACATAAAACCGTTCCGTTTTCGCCCCGAGGTTTTTTGTTTTAATGAGTTTCGAGGCCGTCTGCGAAATCCGGCCGGCCAGCGCGCCGGACTCCGCCTGCTTATGTTCATAAAGCATGTCCGAAACGATCCTTTTGACATCTGATGCGTTTCTGTCGATCGAAAGGTTCCCGAACATCAAGTCTTCATTCATCTTCCGCTGCGTTTCGATCCTGTCAACAAACCCTAACTCTTCGGCAGAATAAACCTCAACACCATAAAGGCTCCTGGCGGGTGACGCGTTGGCGTGGACGCTAATAAACAGGTCAACATTGCTGCGGCTGGCCATTTCCGTGCGCTCTGCCAGAGAAATGAACGTGTCATCCTCTCTTGTCAGTTTAACCTCAAATCCGCGCTGTTGAAGCAGCTTCTTCAGCCTTTGGCAGATGTCCAGCACGACGCCTTTTTCCTGCAAGCCCGAGCGCCCAATCGCCCCGGGGTCCTTGCCCCCATGGCCGGCGTCAATGGCAATGCTCCTGATTTTGGCAAGCACATATTGCCGCGCTCCTCCGGCTTCCTGGTATAAGCGGCTGACCACTTTCGACTGGAAATCGATCGGGACAATGACAGAGCTCCTGACCGTGCGCGCCGGCGCGCTCAAGGTCACGCGGTCATCTCCGATCATGACAATATCGCTGCCGCTGAGCACCTTGGCATTGGCTCCCCGGTATTGCAGTGTCGCCACCTGCGAGACTTGGTCCCATTGCCAATCGATATTATTCTGTTCGCAGATGTCCTTTAAATAAGCCTCCTTATCGGCCGAGATCCTCGGGCGCCTCGACACGGTCGCGCAACCGCACATCACCGTGATTAAAAATAGAATGAATAAACCGTTAAAGCGTTTTTTATCGGACATAATATTTAAACCAGATCACCAGATTCCTTGATAGAGGCATAATGCCTTTCGCCCCTATTGACCAATTTCTTTCGTGTCCACCGTCAGGAACGTGATGATTTCCGCTTTCCTGATTACTTCCCCTTCCCCATAAAAAACAAAACCCAAAAAGGGAATATCTCCCAGCAGAGGGATCTTCCAAGGCAATACCGCCGTAACCTCTTTAAAGATTCCTCCGACCACGATCGTTTCCCCTTTTTTCATTTGAACATTCTTCTCTGCCCGGCCGGTCTCCCCTATTTTCATTTCAATTTCCAAAGAAGCATCTTTATTGGCCGTCGGTGTCAGGGACAACCTCATACCCTCTTTTATCCGATCAGATACCGGACTATCGATGATGCCTGTCGCATTATTCTCTATAACCTTGCCTTCCTCGAGTAACGTCCGGACGGTTCCCACCGTATCGAGCGCTTCTAACAAGATGTCGTAATCTTCCTGGGAGACCGTCCCCACGCTCAAGGAATCTCTCTCGCCGCCCTTGTTATCAGAGAGCGATACTTTTTGATACTGAGAAACAATGGCCTCCCAATCAACCCCCTCCGGATGTTCCTCGTTAAGGACAATCTCAAGGGTCCTGATTCTAACGGAAATCTTGACATTGAAACGGTCCGATTTGCGGATAAACTCATTGATCGTACCAACACCGGCAGGGGTATCCGTCACCGTAATGCTGTTGGCCTTTGCATCTATCTGAGCCTGCCCGATATTTTCCGTCAGGCGTTGCTCGATGCCAGCAATGATATCCTGCGCCTGAATATTTTCCAGCACGAAGGTCTTGGTCTCCAATAACACATCCGTCTTAAAAATAAAATCGCTCATCTCCCTAATCCGCTCGGGGTCATCCACTAAAATGAGGGTCTTATCTTTTTCGTTGTAATTCACTTTCCCTTCAGGGCTTTTCATATTCTGCAGCATGTCCATCATGCTTGACGCCTCCGCGTGCAACAAAGGAATAACCTTGACCTCAAAAGCCTTTTTAAGCTCATCGGAATCGGCCTCGCTGTCTTGCTCAATAACCTGAGATTCTGTTTCCCCCGATCCCATAACATCATAAGCATCCTCTTCATCAACGGAAATGACCGCGTTAAGCTGCCCTTCATCGGCTTGAAGGTCTTTTCCGGACTCGGCAGATTCCTGCGGTTCTTGCAAGATGAGATCTTCGCTCTCGATTTCGCCTATATCCTCAAAAGATCCCGTCTCTGACGGGATATCCGTTATGATCTGTACCTCCGGAGTTTGGTATATTGACGGCTCCACGGAGATCTCTTTGCCGACAGCCTCCGGATTAAGGGTTTTCTCCGCCTGATCCAGCGCCTCCTCGATAACGAGGTCAGGCCTCTCATCCTCTCTTGTCTCATTCATTTCCTGGGCAAAAAGTGCCGTTACAAAGACCATCGCCAAGAAAACAAAGGCGATCGAATGGCATGCTGCCACTTTACGGATTTTTTCTTTCCAATTTCTCATAGATCTCTTTCAATGATAATTTCTTTTTCTGCAGCTCGTGTATTCTTTTTAGCCGCTCATAAGAACTGTCGTCAAAATAACGGAAATTGGTCGCCGGGCTGCGCCCGATTTCCTTTAATATTCCCAAACGCAGATAGAATTTAAGTGTGTGGGTTGAACAGCCGCTGACTTTGGCCAGGTCTTTGATGAGGTAGATGGAGCGCATAGTAAAAACAATTTATGAACATATTCGTAGGGGCGACCGGCCGGCCGCCCCTACTTTGTACTATCCAAGTAGATAGCGAGGCCCTATTCTCGTATATTTCCTATAGGCTGTCAAGGATTATTGGGGACAGGTGCTTTAGGGACAGGTGCTTTAGCACCTGTCCCTAAAGCACCTGTCCCCTATCTATAGCGGCCAAGCTTTTCTAACACTTCCGCCTTTGTATCGAGATAAGGAGAATATTGCGGGGCATAACTGAGGGCCTTCTCAATCAATACCACGGCATCATCAAGATTCTTCCCTTCCTGCGCATACAGCCAGGCAAGGTCATTGTAGGCGTCTGCCAAATCCGGCTGCGCGGCAATGCTCTTTTTTAACAAAGCTTCCTTGGTCTGAGCATCATGATAGGAATAATAGGCGCTGTATTCGAAGTAGGCTGGATTCGTGATGGCCATAATGATGATCGGAAGAACCGTGACGCTGCCGTTGTAAACATAATGGGTCACGACGCTGGCGAGGGTCGTCCCGGTTGTTGCGCGCAGGATCGTCAACGTAAAGCCTAACCCCAGGACTATGGCGATGGCCGGCCAATCGCCCCAATATTGCCCGACGTGCAAAAAGGCAAACGTCATCGCGATAATGTAAAGCGCTTTTCTGCCTCCGAGCCATTCTTTGATGACATGAAAAAAATAACCACGGAAAACAATCTCCTCAACAAGAGGGGCGATGCAAACAGCCAAAAAAAGAAAACCAAGGATCAGGCTGAATGATTGTGTCGTCCCCAGGACCTCGTTTAAAGGCGTCTCGGGCTGGACGGGCCTGGACAACCCGATATAAGACGACAATAAAGCAAAGGACAATCCCAGAGCTGCTGGGGCCCAGAACGCCCTTATCCAGGAACAATGCCCCTTGCGCAATCCGACATTCGTCAAAAATCCCCGGTCCGAAAAGCGCCGCGACGACTGGTACACGAGGCATATGATCAGAAACGAGGAAAATAACGCTGAAAGGATGAGGTCCCCCATCTCCGAAATAGCGCCTTGCGCAAGCCCCGCAATCCCCGACGTGAAAAGGTCAAAGGCCATAACGCCGTAACCCCAAACAATGGCCACCCCCAAGGCGCTGGAAAGCAGCGTCTTGACTTCGCGGCCATCGCCCCACTCAACCGATTTCACAAAACGGCTGCGCCTCAACAGATACACCGGCAGGACCAAAAGCAGGACCAGCAATGGCAAATCTTCCTGGATATCTTTTGAAAACAACAAAACCGTTACAATTAACAACAGCATAAAAACGGTTCTCCAAACAGAAAACCTGAAGACTTTTTCAAATAATCCCGGGTCGCGCTGCTTGAAAAGCGCAATGTCAAAATATACTGCCGTTAGTAATAAAAGAAGTGCCGGTTCCATAATAATATATCCCTGATCCAACCCCATCCCCGGGGTTGGTTTGGGTTCTATTCTACCTTAATACGCTCACAAACTCAATAAACACAATTGGCTATTTCCGAGTTGAACATCCCCTTTAAATACGGTATACTTTTAATACGAATAGAGAAACATATATTTTATGGGCATTTTCCGAAAAATTAAGCAAACAAAAGCATTGCACGCCATCGAGTACTCTATTATTCTGGCGCTGGTCATGGCCGGGATCATTATCGCGGGCCCTTATGTTATCCGTTCCTGGAATGCCAATCTTAAAGGATGGGATGATTCAATCCAAGATTCTCTGCAGGATCCGTTATTAGGGGCTCCTCCTTCATCTGCTCCGCTTGAAGGGTGCGAAGCCGGAAATTGGGTCGACCAGTTCTGTGGAGCAGGGTCCGTTGACCCTTGTACCGGAAACACTATTTCATGCAGCGCGCAGGAAATGCTTCAAATACAATCATATAGTCCCGGCGGTTGTCAATGCGCCATAGTCCCTTCCCCTCCCCCAAGTATAAGATGCCAGCTTGATCCCAGCTGTTGCGAATATATAGAAGGATTATGCGGAGTCGCTGGGGGATGTCCCAATGGACAAAGGCATTATATCGAAACATGCGGCGGGAATCCTCCTACCGACGTTTGCGGGTATGTTGACCCTCCCGGCTCCAACAACTTTACGGCGGGAGCGTCAGACCCTCTTTGCGTCTTTCAATGTCAAATTCCTCCATCAAAAATAACTGCTCCTACGCCTTATTACGGAGATGTTTGTACGGATGACGAAACAGGATTATTTTTTGATACTCCTTATGTCTATGTGCCTGATGGAGGATGTACTGCTGCCAAATGTGAAATCCAATGCGCGCCCGGAGCTGTTGTTGTAGGTATACCAGGCACATCCTGCACATGCCCCCCTGAGAAACAAGGTGTAGATGCTACTGGCTGCCCAGTTGGATTTGTCAACCAAGGCGCTTGCCCGCCCGGCCAAGCTGTTTTCTGTTGCATGCCATAATCCATTAACCATGTCCCTTCCCGCTATTAAAGCCTGTCCCCAATAATTTATTTCCTTCCCTTGTGATTTGTGGTATAAATACCTGTCCAAAAAATCCAAAATCTAAATACTACAAAATCCAAAATAAATCCAAAAACCCAAATTCAAACAGCATTTATATCGTTTTGGATTTTGAGATTGGGATTTATTTGGTAGTATTGGTATTATTTGAATTTGGGATTTAAACGTTTCTAACTTACCTGCTAACACCATGGAAACAGCCACACCGATGCTCAAGCAGTACCACGCCATCAAAGGAAAACATCAAGACTGCATTCTCTTATTCCACTTGGGCGACTTTTACGAAATGTTTTATGACGATGCCAGGACGGCCGCCCGCGTCCTTGATCTCGTTTTAACCGCGCGGGGCAAAGGGACGCCCCATACGGTCCCTATGTGCGGATTCCCCCATCACGCCAGCGATAACTATATTGCCCGGCTTATTAAAGCGGGCCACAAAGTCGCTATCTGCGAACAGCTTGAAGACCCCGCGCTGGCTAAAGGCCTTGTCCAGCGTGATGTCACCCGCGTCATCACTTCGGGCACTTATTTGGATGAAAGCAATTCAAGCGCCCGTTATCTTCTTTCCGTGAACATTAACGGCAAATGGATGGGCGTTGCCTTTACCGATCCCTCAAGCGGCACCATCCAGACCAACGAATATCCGCTCGATGCGGGCCGCCTGATCCAGATCATCGCGAGGCTTCCCGTCTATGAATGCATTTTTCCGGAAAGCGCCCATGACAAAATCAAGGACTTATTCAAACATCCTTTTTTAAGCTCAAAGAATATTTCCCTAAGCCGTTTTGAGGACTGGTGCTTCAATCCCGATATCGTCCATAAATCCCTTTGCGAGCATTTCAGCGTCCGCAACCTCCGCGGCTTTGGCATTGAAGGACTTCCCGCGGCCACCGCCAGCGCCGGCGCGCTTCTGGAATACCTCAAACAGATGAACAAGCAGCCGCTCAAGCACATCGATAAAATCGCGCTTTACACTGATGACAATTATTGTTTCATTTCGCCGGCGGCGCATCGGGGACTCGAATTAGACTTGCTCATTAAGACCCTGGATCTGACCCGCTCCCCATTGGGCAGACGGCAATTCGCTTTCTGGATGACGCATCCGCTGCTGCGGCCGCAAGACATCATCCAGCGCCAAGAGGCGGTCAAAATCCTTAAAAGCAATCCGGATGCCGCTGAGCACCTGAAAAAATATTTGAGCCTGATCCCCGATATTGAAAAAACGGTCTCAAGATTGAGCTGCGGTTACACGCACGCGAAAGACCTGCTGGCCGTTCGTAACACGCTGGCCCTGATACCAGAGATCAAGAAAATCATCGATCCGTTTGGAAAACAAAACCCCCTGTTTATGCTGGATGATATCGCGGCGCTGCGCGAGCACCTTGAACTTGCCGTCAACGAGGATATCCCCCTCTCGAACCCTGAAGGAAAAATCATCTCAAAAGGGTATCATAGCGAGCTGGACGAATTGCGGGGCCTTCAGGAAAACGGGCGCCAGTGGCTTAAAAAATTGCAGGAAGAAGAGATCAGGCATACCGGCATCCATTCCTTAAAGATCGGATTCAACAAGGTCTTCGGCTATTACATCGAAGTGACCAAAACAAACCTCGATCTTGTCCCCAAGGAATATATCCGCAAGCAAACGCTCGTCAATGCCGAGCGGTTTATCACGCCTGAGCTGAAAGAATATGAGGAAAAGATCCTGACCGCCCAGGACAAGATCTTGAAGATCGAGCAGGGCCTTGTCCAGAAGCTTAAAGACGAGATCCTCAACGAACCGCAGGCCCTCCATCAGTTTTGCGCGCGCATAGCCGCGCTCGACGCTATTTATTCCCTGGCGAAGCTGACTGAATGGCCCGGCTATGTCTGCCCGAGTGTAAGCGCAGACACCCATCTTCAGATCAAAGACGGCCGCCATCCGATTGTGGAGAAAACCTCCGTTGAGACTTTTGTCGCTAATGACACATCCCTGGATTGTGATGAAAACCATCTCATCATTTTGACCGGCCCGAACATGTCGGGGAAATCCACCTACATCCGCCAGACGGCCATCCTGACCATCATGGCCCAAGCCGGAAGTTTTATCCCCGCCTCCTCAGCGCAGATCGGGATCGTCGATAAGATATTCACACGGATCGGGGCGCACGATGATATCAGCAAGGGGCAAAGCACGTTCATGGTCGAGATGACGGAAACGGCGGACATCTTGAACAACCTGACCGGGCGGAGCCTGGTCATCCTCGATGAGATCGGCCGCGGGACAAGCACCTGCGACGGGTTAAGCCTTGCCTGGGCGCTTGCCGAGCATTTTGGCAAGACAAAGGCGCGCACCCTTTTCGCGACGCATTTTCACGAGCTGACCGCGCTGGCGGATGGACACGCGGGCGTTAAAAATTACAATGTCGCGGTCAAGGAATGGAAAGAGGAGATTATCTTCATGCACAAAATCTTGCCGGGCAGCAGTGACGACAGTTACGGCATTTACGTCGCGAAACTGGCCGGCATCCCGAAGGAGATCATCCATCGCTCGAAACAGATTTTAACGCAACTCGAATTGCAGGCAAATCTCAAAGAAAAGCTAAAAGGGGAGTCCGGCGCAGAAGAACAATTGTCCCTGTTTGCCGCCAAGGCGGATCCTGTATTGGAACAAATCAAATCCGTGATTGAAGCGATGGATATTAACCGCCTGACGCCGTTGGAAGCGTTGAATGAGCTGCAAAATATAAAAATAAAGATCGAAAACATTAGGTAGGGGCGCCCCTTGCGGGCGCCCGTTTCATCATTTGGGCAGGCGTACACCCTCCGGGTGCGATTCGCCTCAAGCTCATCGACATCTCATCGAAGCCTGCCCCTACAACGTTAAATTTCATTATGCCGCGTGTCCACATCCTCAAACCCGAAATCGTCAGCAAAATCGCCGCCGGCGAAGTAATCGAGCGGCCGGCGTCCGTCGTTAAAGAGCTGGTCGAAAACGCGCTGGACGCGGGCGCCGACACGATCAGCGTGGAACTGAAAGAATCCGGAAAAACGCTGATCATGGTCAAGGATAACGGCCACGGAATCGAGCAGGACGACTTGAAAACCATCTTTACGCGCCACGCGACCAGCAAAATCAAGGATATCGGCGACCTTTATTCCATCCGTTCCTTGGGATTCCGGGGCGAGGCCCTCTACAGCATCGCCGCAATCGCGCACGTTACGGTCCACAGCAAGCCCGAAGAACAGGAAACCGGCTGGGGGATCCATCTTCGCGGCGGCGAGGATTTTCACAACCGGCCTTGCAGCTTTAACGGCCACGGCACCGAAGTCACGGTCAAAGAGCTTTTTTTCAACACGCCGGCCCGCAAAAAATTCCTTAAATCAAATACCGCCGAAATCCATCAGATCCTGAATATTTTCATTCCCTATACTCTTTTGCACAATCACATACGGTTTTCCCTGACGCATGGGCATAAACAGGTCTTGAACGTCGGGCCTGTGCCGGGGCGCGTCAACCGCATGGCCGATGTCTTGAACCTCAACAAACAGCAGCTCATGGAAGTGAAGCGGGACTTTCCTGAGCGCGATATTTCCGTTAATTTGGTCTTGGGGGATATGAACATCAAGCGGACCCGGCGGGACATGCAGTTTATTTTCGTCAACGGCCGGCCCGTCCAAAATAAGGCGATCGGGTTTCACATGAACCAGGTCTACCGGCTGATCATGCCCCCCGAAACCTATCCATGTTTCGCAGTGGCCATCAATGTGCCGCCGGAAAATGTCGACGTTAATATCCATCCGACCAAACGCGAGGTCAAGATCAAGAATGAACAGGATATCTGCGCGATTTTGCGTTCCTTGTGTGAGCAGGCATTGATGACTTCAGGGCATGCGAAACAAGTCACAAGACACATGACACAGGGCACAAGAGAAGACGTAGAACAGGCGTTATTGAGAACGCACGCTTCAGACATTACGTTCGATTCCGATGTCCCGCCGGAAGCGCATGAGATAACGACTGACGCCGGCCCGGCCTCGCTGAGGCCAACGGCCGAGGCGGGCGATTACGCCTATCCGAGAGGGCAATCGCTGCCCGGCGGAAAACAGGGATTTTTTATCCCCAAGAACGATCTCTTTGCCGCTAAAAAAGACAACCTCCAAAGCCGGCTTGAACAATCCCGCTACATCGGGAACTTCTCGAACAAATATCTTTTCTTTGAGATCGAGCGTTCGATTCTTGTCATCGACCAGCATGCCGCCGCCGAACGCATCACCTATGAACAGCTGATCCGGCAGATGGAAAAAGGGACCATCGAGGTCCAGCACCTCTTAAGCCCCGTTTTGATCAAACTCACTCCGCAGGAAATTTTGGTTTGGGAAGAAGCCAAAGACAAGCTGGAGACGCTGGGCCTTTCGGTCACCCAATGGGACGAGGAAACCATCGCCGTCCACACGCATCCGCTGTTTCTGAAGGACCTTGAAAAAACCATGCAGAACTTGCTCGCCGGGGACAATATCGCCAAATGCGACCATGAGACCATGGCCCGCCGGGCCTGCCGGTCTTCGGTCATGGCCGGCGACAAATTGTCCCCCGAACAGGCCAAACACGTGCGCGACCAGTTGATCAAATGCCTGGACCCGTTTACATGTCCGCATGGACGTCCAACGGTTATCGAATTAACCCAAGATTTTCTGGATAAACAATTTCTAAGGACGTAGGGGCGCCCCTTGCGGGCGCCCATATCTTTCATTGGGCAACGCAATGCCCTACATCTTTGGGCAGGCGTAAAGCCTGCCCCTACATAAATATTTTACGAAAAACACATAACACCACTGCTGGATTTCATAGAAGAGAACAAAAGGCAGGTTGACTAAAATTCCTTGGAGAGAATCATTTTTTTTCATGCACAAATAGCGGTTGCGGACATATCTCTTTCTTAAACCATCGGACAAATAAAAAATGTTCGGGCCCCTTCGTCCTTTTTTATCGCCGATCGCTGTTGCCGCCCTCGTATGACAAGCGACCGCCTTCGGTTCATAATAGGCCTTCCACCCTTGCCTCTGCCCGCGCCAGCAGATATCCAGGTCCTCGTAATACGCGCCGAACCGCTCGTCAAAATAGCCATATTGGTCCTTGACGTCCGCTAGAAATGCCCGCCGGAAGAACACACACGCGCCGCTAACGCCGAAAACATATCCCGGATCATCATACTGCCCCCGATCCTTCTTATTGTACCCTCTCTCAACCGCTTTTCTGTTCCTGCCAAGAAAAAGTCCTGTTGAGTCTATGGTCTTTTTATCCGGCCTCAATATCTTGCCGCTGACCATGCCAATCCGTTCATCCAATCCGATAGCAAACAAGGCCTCGCTCAGATAATTTTTTTCAAGACAGACGTCATTATTCAGGCAAAGGATAAAATCTCCTCTCGAGGCATCGATGCCCTGGTTATAGGCCTTGCAGAACAGGACGTTCTCCGGATTCTGTATTAATCTTACCTCCGGGTATGCGGCAACCAGTTCCGCGCTGCCATCTGAGGAGCCGTTGTCGATGACAATCACCTCTAAATCCCGGACATCCTGCCGTTTGACGGAATCCAAGCATTCACAAAGCAGCTCTTTCCTGTTGAAGTTTACGATGACTACTGATATCATGAGTTTGATTTGTACAATTCGGAGAATGTGTTAAGAGATAGTTTCATGTTATTGAGGTTTATAATGTTATGAAGGTTATAAAGGTTACCGCCATTAGATCATTTCATGTTACTTAAGGTTAAACCTTTAAGCAACTTCAGGTAACCTAAAACCGTTTTTTCCCGCAACCTTTCCAACCTTTATAACATCATCCAACATCTCTAACCTGTACAATTTGTCAACACTATATTCCATTTCATATCTGATTATAACATGGATAATACCAAACCGAAAATTTTGCCCCTTTTCATTTTTATCCCGGTACTTCTGTTAATCCTCATCCGTCCGTTTGCCGCCGATTTTGTCTATCCGGCGGCAGAGCTTTATTATCAAATGGCGGTCATCTTTTTTACCCTTATAAGCCTTTTCATTATAAAAAGAAAAGGATCTTTTAAAAACGCCAATGATGTAGCGCTTCTCTTGATTTTAGCGGCCTACCTTGCTTCTACCGCGATCGCTCGTAACCCGCAAAATTCATCAAGTGAAATCTTACGATTTATAAGCTACTCCTCCATGTTTTTTCTCGTTTCCCGGTTGGACAGCAAACAACAACTCTTGTTGATAAAAACAGCGGTCGTTATTTCCGCCGCTATTAGTATCTATACGTTTTATCAGTACTTCGTAGCCTACCCATGGGTCCTGGACAACCTCAAAAGAACAAACAGCGCGGTCCTGGCAAATTCCTCTTACGTCAGGGATATCTTGATATCCAAGCGGGCCGTGGGGACCTTCCCTTCTCCGAATATGCTGGGCGGATACCTCCTCATGTTCTTTTTCCTGTCCCTGCACCTCATCAAAAACGAAAGGGTAAGCAAAAAATGGTCTGTCGTGCCTGCATTAATTGCCGTTGCGCTGACTCTGACAAAATCCATTGGAGCGTGGCTGAGCTTAACGGCATGCCTGCTTATTCTTCTTTTCATTTCGTCTCATCCCTTTAAAGCTATAAGCAATATTCCCTCCCCCTTGTGGGTAGGGATAGGGAGGGGGGAGTCGACAACAACGACACCCCCACCTAACCTCCCCCATAAAGGGGGAGGAATAGCAGGATTTTTTACCCGATCAAAATTCTTTCTTATAATAACTATCTTCTTCATCGGCCTCGTCCTGACCTTCATGATCATCAGCCGGGGCGAACGCATGACGAACTTTAAAGACCACCAGAACCCGGTCACCCAACGTATTGGCTATTGGATCACATCGGCCAAGATGATTAAGGATCATCCGCTACTAGGTGTCGGCCCGGGGAACTTCCAGACGGCGGCCCTGACTTACAAGGCGCATCCCGCGATGGCGGACGCCAAATTCGCGCACAATATCTTTCTGCACTATTTCGCTGAGACTGGACTTCTAGGATTTTCCGGCGTCCTTCTTCTCTTCATCGCCTTTATAAGGAGTTTTTCCCTGGAAACCAAATTCCTCTTCCTGGCGGGAGCAAGTTTCTTGTTTCACAATCTCATCGATTATACCTTTTTCATTTCCCAGGTGGGGATGTTCTGGTGGGTTATCTGGGGACTAATGGAATCCTCGCGGCAGATTCCAGCTGATGGCTAAGAAAATCAACATACCTTGCGCTGCTGTTTAATAAAGCCTCATGTGTTCCAACTTCGATCTTGCCTGAAGGATCCATAAAATAGACCAAATCCATCGCTTGAATGGCCGAGAGCCTGTGGGAAACCATCAGGATGGTTGAATCTTTAAACTCGCATTTGATATTGTTAATAATCTTATCTTCCAGTTGTGAATCGACGGATGACATGGCCTCGTCAAAAATGAATATTTTTGCCTTAGGGAGAACGGCGCGGGCAATGGCAACGCGTTGTTTCTGGCCGTCGGATATTTTGCAGGCATATTCCCCTAATAGCGTATCGTATCCGTTCGGAAGCCGCCGGATAAAATCATCTGCTTCGGCTATGCGGGCCGCTTTGAGAATTTCCTCTTCAGAGGCCTTGCCCGCCGCATAAAGGATATTATTCCTGACGCTGTCATTCCAAAGAAACGGTTCCTGCAAGGCCACTCCGATCTGTTTCCGAAAAGACTCCCCTTTGATATCCGCAAGATCGCACCCGTCAATATAGATCGATCCGTTTTGAAGCTCATAAAGCCTTAAAAGCAAAGACAACAGCGTCGTCTTTCCGCAGCCCGAAGGACCGACCAAGGCCGCTTTTGTGCCCGTTCCTATCGAAAGATTGATGTTTTTTAAGACAGGATTATCTTCTTTATAACCGAAAGTGATCTCTTTAAATTCTATTGTTCCCCGTTGAATAGAAAAATCGATCGCGTTAGTTTTGTCTTGCGTTTGCGGCTTAACATCCAGGAGTGCGGTCAAGCGGTCACGGGAAACAGAATTTGTAATAATGCTTTCATTCAGCCTGGCGATGGAAGCAATTAACCCGACGAACTGACTTAAATAGATCATGATCGCGGTCAGGCTCCCTAAGGACATCGCCCCCTGAATGACCTGATACCCGCCGTAGAACGCAATGGCGCCGGTGATAATCTTATTGATGATAGACCCCGTGAACCCGCTGATGTTTGATACCTTAGCCGTTTGCAGCTCAAGGGTGAGCCTTTGGGAAAGGGCCTTTTCAAAACGCCTGGTCTCATACTCTTCTTTGCCCAGCGCTTTAACAAGGGGAATATGCATAAAGACCTCCCCAAGGCCTCTAAAGATCCCTTCGGATTTCGCGATCATTTCCCGCGTTATCTCTTTGAGCCACTTCCCGAAGAAATACGGCGGCAGGAGGCTTAAGGGCACCAGCGCCAGGGCAAAAAGCGCCATCTTCCAGTTAAGATAGAAAACCAGCCCGAACGTGAACAACGTCCGCGGATACAACCGTATGGCCTCGGGAACCGTGTTGCAAATAAAGCCGCTCACGGAACCAACGTCGGAACTTAATCTGAACATATGCTCGCCCGTCGACTGATCATTAAAGAACTTAAGCGGCAGGTTCTGAAGACGCCGGAAGAGGTCCCGGGTCATATCAAAATGGACCTTTTTATTGATGTGCTGGGAAAGATATCCCTTTAAGGCATTCAAGACCCCGTTAAGAAGAAAAACACCCCCGCCGATAAGCGCCAGAATAATAAATAGCCGCAGATCCCTATTCGCATAGGCTTTATCAATAATGAGTTTGGTGAGATAGGGATTGATGAGCCCCAGCGGCACGCTCATGGCGCCAAGAATAAGGACAGCTGCCTGCAGTTTCCAATACCCAACAAGATATCTTTTAAACCGCACCCAATCTGTTGTTTTTGTATTCATCGCTCAGGAATTTCGGTTAGCGGCGGGTTCCCGGCAAGCGGCCAAATCCGCCAATTGGCAATAATACTCAACAGGAGCTTCCATGTCGCCGGTTTCGACAAACGCTCTTCCCGGACACAAGCGGCAATAATCACGCACATCGCAGCTGCGGCACTTGGAATCAGTCGTGAACACCCTGCCTCTGGCCAAAGGAAGCAACTTATTAAACGCCTCTGCAATATCGGACTCAAGCAAATTGACCGCCGGTTTCCTTATCAGGTTGCACAGAAAAGCATTCCCGTAGGGGTCGATGTTGATACCGTCTCCGCCGCCCGCCGCACAACGGAACAAATAATCATTCCTTGTCGAATTCGTTTCCAGCGCTTCCGATTGGCAATCATCGCATAAATGTTCCGTGGAATCACCCTTAAAAAGCTTGTCGGGAGGCACTCTTAAATCGCAAGGCGCCGTATCCCCGTTCAGCCTCGCGAAGAGATCATAGGACGGACGAAACGGCATATTGTTCTTCTTTAGGAATCCGATGATGTCCGGGACTTCTTCCCAGTTGTCTTTCGTCACTTGGGTTTTTATTTTTAGCGGCAGGTTCTTGGACTGGATAAGCTCTATCCCGTTCATCACCTTTTCAAACGAGCCTTTGGTGCGGGATATTTTCTCATAGGTCGCTTGGTTAACCGCATTTAGGGTCATCTCAATGACAAACGGCGGCTTTTTCTGAAAATACGCGGCTATCTCAGCGGTCATGGAATACGCGTTAGTGAATATGGTCACGATAAAGCCCTTGTCCTTGGCATACGCATAAATGTCGAGAAAATCTTTTCTCGTTAAAGGATCGCCGCCGGTCAAACAAAGCCAAATCGCTCCAGCGCGATACGCTTTATCCAAGACGAATTTTACTTCCCGCGTATTCAGTTCTTTCGTAAGAAATCCGGGTATGTTGTAACAGTCCGTGTAACAATGCCGGCAGTGCAGGCCGCAGCCAAAGGTCATCTCAAACTGGCAGACATTGATGTGCTGCATCCGCCAGTTCTTCTGATGTGTGCGCCAACTGAATGTTTTGTAGGAAATATTCTTCATCGCTATTATTTAACTTTATATCTCCAAGTCTTAATCCGCTTTATCAAAACAGAAAACGCGATTAATATTAAGAAGAAGCTGCATTGGCATTAGTTCTGTCATAGTTCGATACAGGAACCCCCCTCCCTGTTCCTGTACATAAAGCATGATCCCCTGAAAATAACTTGGCGATACAGGCGGTTCCCATTGAAGAACCTATCGGTGGATATTGATTTGACGAGCCAGAAAATCTCGTGCCACATCGTAACAATTACAGGCTAAGACCGCCTGTTCGGGACTGAGCTTTACCTTCGTAATAACCGGTTTAAATTTGAGTCTCTTAGGCATCTTTCACCTCCTTTACTGAAATACACATGAGGTTGTTCCTGATTCACATTTTATTACTCTTTTAAAACCTGAAAATCAAATTTCTTTTAACAAACAACAGGCGCCGGAAGACAATTGCACGACTTTCTCATCCATGCCGCTTTCATCGGGGATGACAAACTTGACCGGCGGACCGAACTTTTTATCAAATTTTACGCGATCAAAAGGGTTCCCCTTTAGCTTGAGGCCGGATAATTTTACGATTTCTCGGTTAATTCCCCCGAGCGTGGTGACAGAATCCCCAAAGGGCCTTCCTCCTTTGCCATAATCAAAAGTCATCAACAGATTCTTCCCCGGCTTTAAGACCCTTTTTAATTCGCCAAAGACCCCTTTCCTCTGATGATACGGGATATGTTCTATGACAGACACAAACGTGATCAAATCAAAATGACCATCATGAAAGGGGAGAATAATGCCGTTGAACCTGATACCCCTTGCCTTTTTTGACAACTTTATCTTCTGGATATTCTTATTAAACATATCCACCGATGATGCGTCGACGTCAACCATAAAGACCGTATGTCCCAGAAACGCCAAGTGGTACGAAAACAGCGAATTGCCCCCGCCAAAATCCATGACTATTTTGTCGCGCCTTTTTATTTTTTGCATCAAGTGGCAATATTCCCAGCTGCGCCAGGCCCATTTATCCATCCGGAATTCAATTCCCTTTTTATATAAATGCTCCGCGCTTTTCATCAATTCTTTATAACACTGTTTATATTCCGGCCTGACCATATCATCGGAAAACCGTCTTGCTATTTTGTTAAAATTCCTCATAGGGCAATTCCGTTTCTTATGCTTAAACCGCAATGTCCGGCTGGTAAACGATCCTGTCCACACCGAGGTCCTGCAGTTTCTTGACCGGCAATCTGGAATTCTTAAAAAAATGCGTATTTCCCTTCAAATAAAGGATTTTTGGCATCGTCTTATGGCGCAATTTAAAGATGTATTTCTGGCATTGTTTCCTGCATGGCTTGATTTTCTGGACAGATTTTGGGCTATCATCGCATCCGGCCGTCGGACAGAAAAAAGTCGTCGTTATATAGCCGTATGGATAATAGACCGAAAGCTTCATTTTATCCTTAGGAACATCCATGATCACGCCCTGCAAAGCATTATCAAATTCGATCCGTTTAACTCTCTGTTTGATCAAGAAATCCTGCAGGATAGGCACGCTTAATGTATTGGCTCCTTTATAATACGGGTCCAGATCCAAAGGGATTTCTTTCTCAACGATAAACCTTTTTATTTTCGGATCTTTCGGGTCACTGAATGCCCAGGCTTCTCCTTTTCGTTTAAGCGCCCGGGCCAATCTCGGGCCTTTTTCCTGCCGGGTCATAAGCCGCCCTAAGACCGGTGTGAAGAAGGGATATTCGCGATTGATCAGATTCAGGACGCCCCAATCATTGACAATGATTTCACAAACCACACCTTCCTCTTTAAGAAGATCAAACAGGCCTTTTAGTTTCGTAAGGCCTTCCCGCGTCACATAAGGCGTCACCAAAGAAAATGCCAGCTTCCGTTTCCTGACAAAAGCCGTCACCCGTTTAAGTTGGTTCAGGGAAGGAATCAACCGTTCGCAAAACTCACAGCCGAAATAAACGCGTGAATATTGTCCGTTCGCATAGTGAAGCTGACTCGTTTTTGTTATGTAGACCGCTTGTTCCATAAGACAAACCAACCGTCATCCTGAGCGAAGCGAAGGATCTTAAATATTGAGATCCTTCGGCGCTATCGCGCCTCAGGATGACGTGATTGGGATTATGCTAAAAACCTATTTTATTAAAACTTCCGGATGATAACAATTGTTCCCGCGGCACGGCTTCTTGTATCCGTACGTCTCCCGGTACAGCGTCTGAACCTGCTCGATATAATCCTGTCTATTGATCTGTTTATTTTTCTCCAGAATGTCGGCAGCTGCTTTGATAAACTTTGTGCTTTTTATGTTTTCCTCAACAACCATCTGCCTGCCGACGATCTTGACAGACTTGATCCCCGTCTTCATAAAATCATACATCGCGCACGCCCCGCATTCAACCCCGTCGACCAAATGCTTGAAAAACGTCGGTGAAACTTCTCCGTTATGGACGGGCTCCCCCGATGAAGCTCCTATCGCTTCTACAGAATATCTGAGGCAACAGGCATCTCCCGGGGACCTGTAATCAAATGTCGTGAACAGCTGGCATTGGTCCGCCTGCGAACGATTCCCTTGAGCAGCGGAAAAAGGGGTTCTTGCGGTCGCACCGATATGCGCAAAAGTGCAGAACCCGTCGATATTCACGCAAAGAAGATGAAGAACAAAGGCCTCGAAATCAAGGTCCGGAAAATCAGCGCAAAGCACTTGCATGGTTTCAAAACTAACTTGACGGTCTAAAATAACGCGCGAAACGCCGAAATTCCTGTAAAAGGCCACTGCCTCGAAATTAAATAACGGCACAAAGCTGGAAACAAAGATCTCTTTTTTGGTCTTCATTCCCTTTAACGTCAGCAATAATCCCATATCGGCAACAATGTAAGCATCCAAGTCCGTTTGTTCCAAATGGCGGATCATCTTGCGCAAAAGAGTGTACTGCGCCTTGACATACATTCCATTAAAGGCGCAAAAGACCGGCGTGTTCCGGCTATGGGCCAAGGTAACAGCATTTTTTAACTCTTTGATATCCGTGAAATTGCAGGTACTCCCTCCTTTGCGTTCGAACACAGGAAGATGGGCGTATTCCTTTGAAATCTCGGAAAGAATATACCCGCAATACAGTTCATCCGCCCCGGCTTCGATTAAAGGGATAACGTCTTCTTTTGATTTAAATGGCGCTGTAATTTTCAGCATTTTTAATTCATTCTTATTTAAAAAGGGATTTCCGGTTGAAAAACGATTCGGTCAATTCCTGCCTTTAAAGCCATACGGTTATTTACACTGTTTTTATAAAAAGTTGTATTCCCTCTTTTATAAATAATTTTGGGCAAAGCGCGGTTGCGCAATATATCATAATACTTCTGGCATTCTTTTTTACAAACATTGATCCTGTATGTCCTTTGTTCCTTTGAGTCCATGGGGCAGAAGCGCGTCGTGGAGATATGGACATAAGGGGTATAAAGGGACTTTTTCCATTTTAGACCATTGAGGTCAACACCCTGGACAAGATTATTTAATTCCACCCTTTCAATGCCGAATTCGGAAAGAATTCTTTGGTTTGCCCGCGAATTGATATAGGACGACTTGACTCCGATTTGGTATTTTTCCGCTGGAACCCGGTGAACAACAATATGAATCTTTCCGTCTTTTCCTTTCACGCCGATCGGCGGCTGCTTTTCTAAGACCCTCTTCATCGCCGGATCCCGCTGCTGCCTGACCAAAAGCCTCCCTAAGGCAATCTCAAAACGCTTTTTATAATCCGTATTTAACAACTCTAAGACGCCCCAGTCATTGACCACCACCTCACAACAAACGCGTTCTCTCTTAAGCCATGCCAGAATCCTGTCTAACCGCTTGATGCCCGATTCCGTCACAAACGGGCAGACCAGGGTAAATCCCATACCCGCACGGCGGGTCAACTCCAGTGCTTTTTGAGTGTCCTCAAGGCTCGGGATCAGATTCTGGCAGAACTCAACGCCCCAATAGACCCTTTGATATTTCTTTGTTTGCAAGTATCTTAAGTTCGCAATGTTAGTTATGTGAATAGCTTTTTCCACTTTACCGTTCTCCGCTTCTAAATACCGAAGGATAATAACAGCCATACCGGTCACATCGGACCTTAAATGTCTTTTTAAACAAAGCTTGGCATCGACTGATAAAATGCTGTTTAGAAGTGTGACCATTTAGAAAATCCAAACATTTTTTGATAAACGCCGTCGCCTTGACCTTTTCCTCAGTAGGCAGATTTCTGTCTAAAACTTTAAGGCATGTGACACCAATCCTGTTAAGGTCATAAATAGCGCAAGCCCCGCATCCTAGAGCGGCCTTGCTCCCCCAAAAAGTAAATGCTTTGCCGGGTGTTGATTTCTTTTTGCCTCTCAAATAAACCCTTTGTCGGCTGAACCGGCTGCGGCATCCCCCTCCAAAGCCGCGCGCAGGGACGCGGGCCGCCGCAAAAAAACTCACTCCTTTCTTTTCTTTCCCTTCTTGCTTAATGCCCGCGCTGGACTCCTTGCAATAAGCGCAGAAGGCGTCCACAAAAAAACAAAGGTCATGCAAAATAAAAGCTTCATATTCCAGGGATCCGTCCTGCTTAATAACGTCTTCCATTTCTCCGATGGTCATAGCGCGCGGGAACACGATCCTTGTGACATCAAATTTCTTGTAAAAGGCCGTGCTTTGGTGGTTAAAGACAGCTGTATCACAGCCGGCAACCACATCTTTTCCTTTCAACAAATTTTTGTCCATCAGCGACAACAACCCGAAATCAGCGATAATGATGCCGTCGGCCCCGGCCCCAAGCGCGTCCCTAATAATGTTCTTCGCGGCGCTATATTGCTTTTCCAAATAAAAAAAGGCATTGACGGTCACATGGACTTTCGCTTTATTTTGATGCGCGATGCGGATCGCCTTCTCTAGATCCCCGAGTTTCGAAAAATTGGCGCTTCCCACGCGCTGGTTAATACAGAAATTCTCGTACTGCGTTCTCCACGCCCCGGGCTCGATGCCGCAAAAGAATTCATCGGCCCCGGCGTCACACAAGAATTGGACTTCATTTTGATGTGTTAAAGGCGCCTTGATCTTCATATTTTCCTCAAATCATGAACTGGCCGAATGAGGTTCCCATTCGTAGCCCCAATGATTATCCACCGGAACGAGGCAAACCCGCCTATCCTCAAGACTTTTCCCAGAACAACCCGGATAACTATCTTTGATATTTGACATCGCAGTTTGCGCTCTGAAGCTTTCGCCTGAATCATAACAATCACACGTTAATACGGCCTGTTCAGGATTGAGTCTTATCTTAGTGATTATTGGTCGGAATTTTCTCTTTCTCGGCATGATTTTTCCTCCTATAGGCGCTTGTGAAATTTTCCGGGACACAACTGGTAAAATCCTTTTTATAAAGCCATGCCTTAGCCGGACACCATAAGCAATACGGCTTTAATTCGCATGAGCCGCACCTGTACTGTTCGTCCGGCTGAATAGAAGCAACAAGACTTTTTAATTTGATCCACGCGCTCTTTAATCCAGTTTGGGGATGTGTCAAAATTTTATATCTCGGATGATCGATCATCACGCACATTTTCAATTCCCCGGCCGGGGTGATTGCCGCCTGACTGACACCCACCCCGCATGGAAATAAATTCCTGGTTTTGGAACTGTTTTTGTTTGAAGCCCTATCTTGTTTATCTCGCACGCATTCAAGTTCACTCTTATCCGGTTCAGGGTTCCCTTGGTCAGTCCTTCCCCGATATTGGAACGGATCCTGAGAGCCATCCAGCCGCGCAGAAAGCGTATCATCCAACCGGTGCAAACCGCCCAACGAATGGGCAAACTTTTGGATGTCCTCGATCTCCCCCTCATTGCCTTTAAGCACACAGGTTTTGAACCCTAAAGCGACCCTGTTTTTATAAAGAAGGTCGATCGCCTTAAAGACCTTATCACGCGCCCCGGCTGTCCGGACGATATGATCAAAAACTCCCGGACTCATTCCCGAAATAGTAATATCCACTTTATTTGGATTCAATCGTTTTAGCTCATCCGCAAGGTTTTTATTAATCAACGAACCGTTCGTATAAATAATGATCTCAAACCCCTTTTTTTTGGCGTGCCATAAGATATCCAGGATGTCTTTTCTGACAAACGGTTCCCCTCCGGTAAAGCCCAAATAGAAGCAACCGATATCTTTGAGCTCGTCCAAGACCGTAAAAATCTCTTTTGTTTTGAGTTCTGGCCTTTTTTTATAATCCTGGGGGACATAACAATGCGCGCACCGGAAATTGCACTGATACGTCAGTTCAAACATCACGCGCAAGGGGAAGGCCTTCTTCCTCGCCGCTTGATGGATGCGCTGCCAAAACACATTATACGGCTGCGTTTTCATGAGGATTTATTTGTTCTGGACCATTTCTGCCAGCTTACAATAGCAATGCATTCGATTAAAGACGCATTACAATTCTTGTTATAAAACATTTAAAAAATGATGCGAGTTCGAATTCTTTTCATTTCATATAAACCAAATAATTAGGAAGAGACCGTATTCCCTGTTACAGCATATGAAGGCATTGATAAATGCGGGCTCATACATGCGACTATGGCGCCAGTGCTCTTCCCCACGCAAACATTTGACCAGGGGCCAAGAGTTTCTGACCTGTCCGCTGGATTCGTTAAAGTCACTGCCGTGGTATGGCAATTACAAGACAGCACCGCCTGCTCAGGATTGAGCTTAATGCGTGTAATCGTGGGTTTAAATTTGATTTTTTTCGGCATGTTGAACCTCCTTTTAATATTATACGACCCCATCCTCACAAGGTCTCATTCGTTCATAAGTCATTTTCGCCAGTTCACAATAATAGGGGACCGGCCCTTCTTCATTGCCGGTCTCCATATAGGCCCTTGCCGGGCAATAGTAGCAAATCATCCTTAAAGGACAATCCTTGCACTGGGAATCCGTCTTGAATTTCTCGTCCAAGGCCTGAACGATTGTCTTGTAAAACCCTTCTTTGAAAGACCCTGTCCTTAAATCGGTGCTGAATTTATTTGAATAGTTGCAAAACTTGAGTTTCCCGTAGGGATTGACAAAAAAACCTTCCATCCACGAATTACAGAAATAAAGAAATTCTTTTCCCCGCCGCAAGCCCGGCATCCCGTGACGGATACCCCGCAGATATTCATCCCAAATATCTGGGTCCTGTTTTCTCACCTCTTCAAGCTCTTCAAAGCTCAGACGATATTCAAGAGGGGTCTTATCTCCGTTGAGCCTCGGATAGATCATGGGGTCATACCTGAACCGGTATTTGCCGCGAGGAACATTTTCAAACAGCCTCGCGACAAATGCCTTGACGTGAGCAATCTCGTGTTTGTTCTGTCTCAGGCAATTGGATTTCAAGACCAGAGGCATCTTGAGTTCCCGCAATTTCTCGATAGTCCTCATGACCTTTTTAAAAGACCCGGGCACCTGGGTAATAGACTCATAGGTCTCCGGGGTGATCCCGTTAAAAGTGATCTCTATCGAATGGGGGGGGGATTTCACAAAATGGCCGAAGATCTCATCCGTGAAATTATATCCGTTTGTAAAGACCGTGACCAGAAAGCCCTGGGACCTGGCATAAGAGTAAATCTCGAGAAAATCTTCCCTGACCATAGGGTCGCCGCCCGTCAGCGTAAGAAAGAGGCAGCCTTCCTCCTTGATCGTATCGAGAATTTTTTTCCATTCCTGTGCGGTCAATTCCCGCGCCTTATCTTCTGACCCCTTGCAATAGCAATGGACGCAATCGTACCCGCACCGGTAGGTCAGCTCGATCTGTCCGCTAATGGGGGAATGATCTATTTTCCTGTAAAGGCGGCTGAAAAATAACCCGGGTTGGCATTTCTTCATATCTTCCTCACAAAGCCGATAACCTTTTTATCATTCACAAATCCCAGCCGGGAACAAGGGGCCTCTTTAACCAGCTCTTCGCTCATCGACGCAATATTCTCAAGGCACGTTTTGTCCCAGAACGCCGGGAAAAGCGCCGGATAGAGATGCTGAAAGGCCTCCCTCCGCCCGATCTTCCGGACGCTATTCCCGGGGGCGTGATAAATAAAGAACAACCTGCGAAGCGGGGCGGACTCTATCCGTGTTTCCAGATAATCATTAAAATCACCGTGCCAGGGAGACCCGTGGATAAAGAATTTACCCCTCTTTTTCCGGACAATGACACGGTCATCATTTAAGACCATCGCTTTGGTGTGCTTATGCCAAAGCCGCGCTGTGGTGCTTTTCCCGGCGCCGGATTTTCCCGCGAAGAGCAGCCCCCGGCCGTCAACATCTTTAACACCGATACTGTGCACAAAAAGCCCTGTTTTATTCAGCGCAAAATAATGGATCAACAGGACCTGCAGAAAATCGTAAATAATATCCTCAACGCTCCAAACGTATCTTTTCCCATCTTTTGGCAAAAGATATGCCTTAACCCTGTTAAAGGCGCTATTAACGATCATGACCTGTTGCTTACTCTCCAGCGGGCTCTTATAAATGTATTCATTGCCTTTTTTCAGAAGACGCCAATTCTCTTTGCCGTCCTGAAAATGGTTTGTAATAAAAACAACTTGCGCCCCGGCAATGTGGGGCAGTTTGTCCACAACGTTGACCGTTATGGTAATCTCCGCCTTTTCGCCGCCGCGGTAGAAGAAATTACGGAACCGTTCAGGAACATTATCCTGCCGCAAGAACAAAAGCTCCCCTTTCTCTTTTTTCTTGGACGGTTCCTGAAGAGGAAACCGGCTTTTTAAGTCAATAACAACATCCGCGATTTTTAATTTTTTTAATGTCTTCATGCCTTTATCTGGGATCACCTTCTTTATTTGACCGCTTTTATCTCTTTTAATTCCTTAACGAATGTCTGTAATTCCTTATTCATTTCTTCCGGGGTGGCATCGAATTCCTTCAGAAGTTTGGTCTTTATTTGGGCCACGGTCCTCTTGCCGTCGATGACCTCCCAGACCCTGGAGGCTACCTTGTTCAGGCTGAAAATACAGCTGATGTCATCCGAGCTCTTGTAGATCGGAAGAAGGATCGTTTCATCGTCGATGACCCTGGTCACCATGTCCGAATTTTTCTTTAAAACAGTCTTGTTTTGCATGATTTTTCTCCTCTATTTGAAACTGGTCAGTAACATTGCCGTCTAAATTAGACGAAGTTGAAATTTAGTTGTGATTGACCTGGAGGCCCGTTCTTTGAGTTTTGATGATATGGATCATCA
>JAFGFL010000030.1 GCA_016931055.1 Candidatus Omnitrophota bacterium
AATTATGACATAGGAGCATATTGCTTGTCGTCGTATTATTGCTAAAGAACAGAATTTTTATCAACCAAATTTCCGTGTCATTATCAAATAATTATCTAAGAAGAAAAAACAGCAACCCGATACCGACAGACAAAAACAAGGCGGCAGATATGCTTTTGTAGTATAAAATCGCTTTTCTTTTTTCCCGCATCAAACCAACAATAAGCACAACAATCAAGGCGAAAATCTGCGGCAAAACTGTTGCAACGCAATATTGCGCAAAAGACGACAATGCGAAATTCATGTCGCCGCCGGCCATATAATAAGAATGAATGATAAATATGTACTCAAGCTGCGGATAAAGTGAAGCGAACAAAGTAACGATTGCGCCGATTACAACGGCCAACAGCATAACCCCGATCACTCTAAAAACATTACCCCTTTTATGAGCCGTTCTTTCCGCTTCATGAATCCTCAAAAACGCCGGCACTTTGCATTTAAAAAGCTTTGTATTAAAGAACTTTCCATATTGCAATCTGTCGAAGATGTTTATCGCGCCGAGAAGAATAAAACCCAATGCCATCAGAAAATAAAGAATACGGAACAAAGAAATGGAAGTCGGCGCTGTCAAAAAAACATCAAATACACCCTGCACCAATCCAAATTGTGTTACGATGGAGGCCATGATAAACAGCAGGCCGAATGTGAAAACGCGTTTTTGCGTATAACCGATCCATGACAGATACAGGATAAGAATCAAGGCTGAAGCAAGACCGCAAGGATTGATTCCATCTTTAATACCAACCGTAAAAGCCGGCAGCAGGACAAACGCATAATTGTTTTTTAAATGGCCATGCCCCATAAAATAAAGCCTTTTACTTTTTCCTTTTGCCGCCATGGATAATGACTTCATCAACAAGACCGTAGTCTTTCGCTTCCTCTGCAGACATAAAAAAGTCTCGGTCACAATCCGCCTGCACTTTTTCGAAAGTCTGCCCGCTATGGACGGCCAATATTTTCGTCAACTCCTCCTTCATCCTCAGGATTTCCTTAGCCTGAATAGAGATGTCGCTCGCGCTCCCTTGGACGCCTCCCCATGGCTGGTGGATCATAATGCGCGAATACGGCAATGCGAAACGCTTTCCCTTGGTCCCGGCCGCCAACAAAAGTGATCCCATACTCGCCGCTTGGCCGATGCAATAGGTGCACACATCCGGTTTGACAAACTGGATCGTGTCATAGATGGCCAATCCCGCCGTGACCGTTCCGCCCGGAGAATTGATATAGACATTGATATCCTTTGTCGCATCCTCGCTTTGCAAAAACAGCAATTGGGCAATAATAAGATTGGCGACGGTATCATCGATTGCCGTGCCGATAAAGATGATCCTGTCTTTTAACAGCCGTGAATAAATATCATAGGCCCGTTCCCCTTGACTGCTTTTTTCCACAACCATCGGTACCAATACTTGAGATCTCAAATTCATTTTATTTAGCCTCCTCCCACTTTGCCTCTTTTAATAAAAATTCCATGACTTTTGCCGGAAGGTTCTCCCCTTCTTTCACTTCAAGATGTTCGGTCTGGGCGATCTTATCAAGGACCAAATACACCTTAACATCCCGCTCAACGGGGTCATGCAATTCCTTGCGCATGTCCTCTTCTTTTTTCTTGATCGCCTCCGACGAAAGCCCTTGGGCCTTGAGCCTCTTCTTTCCTTCTTCAACCCGATGCTCAATCTGCCTTCGCACTAACGTTTGCGGAACAGCTAACCTCGCCTTTTTTAAAAGGCTTTCGACAATCTGGTTTTCAATATCATAACGGTTTTGCCGGTCCTTATCAATTTCAAGCTGCCTCGAAAGGGATTTTTTGAATTCCGCCAAATTCGGGTATCCGAGGCCGCGCGCAAAGGCGTCGTCCATTTCAATGTCTTTATCTTGCCCCTGCCCTTTCTTAAAATATTCCAAAGTCTTACTGATTTCCTCTTCCGTCACTTCCGAAGTTTTCCGACTGACTACGATGCCTTTGTAATTTTCAATCTTCACATCGGGCTTAATATCCAGTTTCGCAGTAAACGTGATGATCCCGTCTTTATAATGAACATCATCGATCTCCGGCAGATCGATGGGCGCTAGCTGCTCCTTAGTTATGCCCTCGTGATAGACTTCCGGAATAAGCTTTTGGATAACCTCATCCTTGGCTATCTTGCTATGTTGAGCTTCCAGGATATGCCGGGGCACTTTTCCGGGACGGAACCCTTTGACCTTAACGACCTTGCCTAACTCTTCATAAACTTCATTAAGTTTCGCAGAAACCCGTTCTTTCGGGATTTCAAACTTCAACTCGCGTTTCACCGCGTCCACTTTTTTAACTTCGACTTTCATTCTCTCTCTTTCTCCCTTCAAGAGTTGACATAAAACTTCCTTACATTTTACATCCTAAACCTCTCGCCCAAATAAATCTTTTTTGCCTCCGGGTCATTGATCAGGTCCTCCGCCGAACCTGAAATCAAGATCCTGCCGTCAGCGATCAAATAAGCCCTATCGGTAATGGCTAATGTTTCACGGACATTATGATCGGTCAAAAGGATTCCTAATCCTCTGGCTTTTAGATCCTTGATGATTTCCTGCGCTTCCGCAACAACAATGGGGTCAATTCCCGAAAACGGCTCATCCAGAAGAAGGAAGGAAGGATTTGTGACCAAGGCCCGCGTGATCTCAAGCCTGCGCCGTTCCCCCCCGGATAAGGTGTAGGCCTTGCTCTTTGCCAAGTGCGCGATGTTCAGTTCTTCTAACAAGGATTCCAAACGCCGTTTACGCTCGCGGGGGCCGATATCAAGCGTCTCTAAGATCGCCATGATATTCTCTTCAACCGTCAATGTCCGGAAGATCGACGGTTCCTGCGCCAGGTATCCCATCCCTAACCGGCATCGGTCATGAATGGATTTCTTTGTTATGTCTTCCTGATCGAACATGATTTGTCCGGCATTTGCCTTGATGATGCCGACCGTCATGTAGAAGGTTGTCGTCTTTCCTGCGCCGTTGGGCCCCAGCAACCCGACGATTTCCGAGCGCCCCACGCTGATGCTCAGCCCATCGACGACACGCCGATGCCCATAGGTCTTCACCAGGTTTTTAGTCTCCAGAAGTTGCAAAAAGGCTCTCCCCTTCGGTCAAAAGAATTAACTTCGGCCTTCCGGATAAGGTCAGTTTTTGTTGGGCCGCATCATAAACCGCCTTCTCCGCAAAGGTCTTATTTTCTCCCTGTTCAATTTCGACATTTCCCAGACAGATCATTTTTGTGATGCCACTCATCTGCCCTTCAAAATACACTTCCATGCGATCGGCTTTTAACGTCCGGCCCTCTTGAACGGCCAGGACATTATCTTCAAAAGAAGCCATGGATTCGGTCTGGTCAACGATCATCGGGCCGTCGCAGGTAATCGTAACGGTTTTGCTCTCTTGTTTTTCTTCAGGCTCCGTCTCGATCATAACGGTCACGTTTTTCTTGATCTCCGCGTTTTTAAGGCCCGGACTCGCTTTCATGCCTTTTCCCGTCGCCATCATGCGCTCATCGGTGATCGTGACATCGTCCTCCGTTGACACCAAATCCCGGTTGCGGTCCCAATCCAACGAATCCGTCATCAGCTGCTTGCCGTCTTCGCTTGTAATCACAACATCGTCTTCCAAGCGCATTTTTCCGCTGGCTTGATCAACGGTGCCCTTTTTCGCCGTCACATTCATCTTCTGTTCACCGAACGTGTTGGCGTCAACGTTCGAAAGGATGATCTTATTGCCATTGATATCCGCCGTATCCCCGTTAACGTTCCACGCCTTTTCGCCGCTATCATTATATCCCTGCAGATTGAACCCCTGGAATTTCTGTTCCGGTTCATCGGCAGAAAGAATCCCCGTCTGCAACACCAGCAGTAGTCCTAAGGAAACAAGTATGTTCAATTTAGACATCATATTTTTTTAAGAGCGCAGCCCATTTCTTTTGTGTCTTTAAAATCAACTCTATGACTTCTCGGACAGCCCCGCATCCGCCTTTACACTTTGTTATGTAATCCGCTTTTTCCTTCACTTCCTCTGCCGCGTTTTCAACCGCAACAGAAAAACCCGCTTTCTTTAAAATTTCAATATCGGGAAGATCGTCGCCGATAAAACACACTTGATCGTCTTTAAGATTGAAATCCGAAAGCAGGCTTTGATAGGCGGCCGACTTTGGATACGCATCTTGATATATGACGTCGATTTTCAGGTCTTTGGCCCTTGCGGTAACAGCGCCGGCAGACCTTGCGGACAGAATGGCGGTTTTCAGTCCGGCCCGTTGAAGCAGGACGATCCCAAAACCGTCCTGGACATTAAATACTTTTGTTTCTTTGCCGTTCTCATCAAGCACGATATCGCCGTTTGTCAAGACGCCATCGACATCCATGATGAGCAGTTTTATGTTCTTGATCTTTTCTCTGATTCGGGCGTTCATACTAATCCCGCTTTTAAAAGGTCCTGGACATCCAGCAATCCAACAAGTCCACCTCTCTTATCCACAACGGGCAGCTCATCGATCTTTCTGTCTTGCAGGATTTGAAGGGCCTCAACGGCCAATTTATCTTTCGATATGGTTATGGGCCCCTTGGTCATGACCTCAGCGACTTTCCGCTTTAAAAGATCCCTGTCCGTCTCAAGATGCCGCCTCAAGTCACCATCCGTGAAAATGCCGACGAATTTCCCGCGCTTGTTTAAAACACACGCTGAGCCGCATCGCGCTTGTGTGATGGCCAATAAGACATCTTTGACAGCCATCTGTTCATTAACTTTTGGGTAATGCGCTCCCCGCCGCATGATATCTTCGACTTTTAACAAGAGCCGCCGTCCTAACGAGCCGCCGGGATGGTAAAAGGCGAAATTCTCCTTTTTAAAATTTCGGCGGATAATAAGGCAAGCGGCTAGAGCGTCTCCCATGACAAGGGTGGCGGTTGTTGATGCCATCGGGGCTAACCCTAACGGGCAGCCCTCTTTTGTCACTGAAACGTCCAGGACAACATCGCTGTACTTCGCAAGCGTAGATTTTTTATTGCCGGTCAAGGCAATGATTTTTGATTTGATTTTCTTAAGCAGGGGCAACAGTCTTTTAATCTCGTCCGACTCCCCGCTAGTGGAAATAACAATAACAACATCATTTCTCGTGACTTGCCCCAAATCGCCGTGAACGGCCTCGGCGCTATGCATCCATAAGCTTGGCGTTCCCGTTGAAGATAACGTTGCCGCTATCTTCCGCCCGATGATCCCCGTCTTTCCCATTCCGGTGACAATCACACGCCCCTTGCATTTCACGATAATGTCAATCGCTTTAGTAAAACTCGCATCTATCCTTTTCTCCAAATCCCTGATGGCCTTTGCTTCAACACGAATGACTTCAACGGCTTTTTTAAGTGTCATCACATGCCCCGATTTATTTGTTTTCCTTAACGATCTTATCAATGGCCTTCAAATCAACCAGCAAATTCTCCAACTTGCCAAGCGCCAGCATATTCGGCCCGTCAGACAAGGCCTTCTTGGGATTGGGATGGACCTCCATGAACACCGCATCGCATCCGGCGGCAACGCCGCATCGCGACAACAACGGAATGAACTCACTATTCCCGCCAGAAGCAGTTCCCAATCCTCCCGGTTGTTGAACGCTATGGGTGGCATCAAAAACTACGGGATATCCCGTTTTTCCCATAATCGCTAGCGAACGGAAATCCGTTATCAAATTATTGTAGCCGAAACTCGTCCCGCGCTCAGTAAGAAGAATTTGCTTATTGCCTGTATACTCGACCTTTTTTATCGCTTGTTTGATATCCTCCGGCGCAAGGAATTGCCCCTTTTTGATATTGACAACTTTTCCTGTCCTTCCTGCCGCAACCAAAAGATCTGTCTGGCGGCAAAGGAAAGCCGGAATTTGAAGGATGTCCAAGACCTCAGCCGCTTCTTCCGCTTCAAGAACAGAGTGGACATCACTTAAGACAGGGACTTGAACGACGGTTTTAATTTCCTTTAAAATCTCTAAACCGCGCCGGATCCCCGGCCCGCGGAATGAATTGATAGACGTGCGATTCGCCTTATCGTAACTTGACTTGAAGATAAATGGGATCTTTAATCTTGATGCGATCTTCTTAATGGCCATGGCTGTTTCCAACGCCAATCCCCTGCTTTCGATCACACACGGCCCGGCAATCAGCACAAACGGCAGCTTACCTCCAATCTTGATCTTTCCCACGTTAACGATTTTTCCCATTGCGGCTTATCCTCGTCTTTTTGATAATTGCTTCTCGATCCTGGCCAGATCTTCCGGTGTATCGACCCCGATTGTTTCAATATCCGTCACAACTGTCTTGATCTTGTAACCGAATTCCAGCGCCCTTAATTGCTCCAATTGTTCTGTTTGTTCAAGATTCGATTTCGGCAAATCCTTATAGGCCAGAAGAAAATCCCTTCGATACGCATAGATCCCTAAATGTTTATAATACACAGCATCTTCATGACCATCCCGGTTGTACGGAATGATCGACCGTGAGAAATAAAGCGCGTTCATCGCGCCGTCAACAACTACCTTTACCACATTAGGGTCTTTTAATTCTTTCTTGGCTGTCACCACCTTGATGACCGTTCCCATTGAGCAGGAAGGATCCTTTACGAGAGCCGCCACAAGCGCATCAATAACCGTATGACTGATTAAAGGTTCATCTCCCTGAATATTAACGATAATATCCCCTTCGGTTGATTTGACAACTTCAGCAATACGGTCCGTGCCGGACGCGTGGTCTTTGGATGTCAAGACCGTTTTGGCCCCGAATTGTTCGGCTGCCACAACCACGCGCTCGTCATCCGTGGCAATAATCAAATCATTCAATAATTCACTTTTCCGCGAACGTTCGAAGACATGCTGGATCATCGGTTTGCCGCCGATTAGCGCCAGTACTTTTCCTTCAAACCTCGTTGATGCCCAGCGGGCGGGGATAATCCCGATGACCTTCATTTTAATGATCCTCTATTGCCTTCAGGAGTTCTTCCCTGCTCACAGCGACCGCGCCCATTTTCCCCACCACGATTCCGGCAGCATAATTGGCGATTTCAGCCGCCTGGCTCTTCGTCGCGCCGGCAGTAAGGCTTAACGTGAATGTCGAAATAACCGCATCACCGGCACCCGTGACGTCATAGACTTCCCGCGCTTTGGTTTTGATCAAGACCGGTTTTTTCCATTTCTCAAACAGCCGTATCCCTTGTTCACCAAGAGTGATCAGTAAGGCATCCAATTCCAGATAACGCAACAACTCTTTCCCTGCCAAATTGATTTCTTTGCTTCCCTTCAACCTATCGCTGTGAATGCCGAGTTGCCCGGGCGTTTTGGATGTGACCTTAATATCACGGATCGCGTTTTCCGCTTCTTTGAGATTCGGGGTTATGGCCGTGACATTGCGGTAATAACTGAAATGTTCGACTTTCGGGTCAACCGTAATGATCTTCTTATGCGCCAAGGCCTGCTGTCGCAAGAAACTCACAAGTTCGGGGGTGATTAACCCTTTCCCATAATCCGATATAATGAGGGCATCGAACGATTTGATGTTGTTTTCGATGAAATGATGGATCTTGTGGTTAAATTCTTTATTGACTGATATCTTTATCTTTTCCCTGTCAATCCGGACAACTTGTTGCCTTTGCACAACAACCCGTGTCTTGCAAATGGTCGGCACGCCTTTATCCGTAAATATCCCTCGTATATCGATCCGGCCTTTCCTAAGCAGACGCCTCAAGATTTGCCCCTGTGAATCTTTACCAATTCTTCCGATGAGGGTAACCTTAGCTCCCAATCCCCTTAAATTTTTGGCCACATTTGCGGCGCCTCCGGGAGTATAAAATGAACTTTCTTCCACAACGATCGGTACCGGAGCTTCAGGGGAAATTCGCGAAACACTGCCTTGGATATACCGGTCCAAAATAATGTCCCCAATTACAAGAATATTCTTTTTGTAAAATTTTGAGCAAATTCGATTATATTGTCCGATTTGACTTTGCATATAACTACTTGTAGTAGAAATACTAACGTGAATATTATTATTTATCGCTTAAACGAAAGCTGATTCTAACACAGTTTAAATATGGCGTCAACAGCTTCCAAAACCGCTTTTGTCGGAATAAGTTCCAAATATTCAATACCCATCGGCTGGGCCTTTTTAAAAGAAATGTCTTGGCTTTGGAAAGGTGAAACACTAACAACCCGTGATTTCTCCCCAAGGGGTTTCCAGCGTTCCGGATTAATGCCAGGTTGATTCCGCGTAAAAATCGAAACAACAGGTGTCCCCACTCCCGCCGCCACATGAACAGGGCCGGAATCATTCGATACCAGAAGCCCGCAACCCATAAGAAGGGCAGCTAATTGGCCAACGGTCGTTTTACCCGAAAGATCGATCGCCTCGTTATTCAATAAAGTAATAATTTTTTTTGTGATCAGGCATGTGTCTTGAGCCCCGATCATAATAATTTTTGCGTGATAACGCTCAATGAGCGCATCAATCAATTCCGCAAACCGATTTTCCGGCCACTGCTTTGCCGGGTCACTGGCCCCGGCATGTATGGCAATAAGCAAATCCTTTTCTAAAATGTCATGGCCGCGGCGGAATTGATCAACCCAACGGAGCGCCTCTTCTTTCACGGGAATGTCAATGTCAAGATTATCATACTGAATCCCAATGCTCTTTAAGACATCGAGGCAGTATTGCGCTTCATGTTTTTCCCCTTTATGCCGTGAATCCGGGATCGGCCGGTTCAGCAGAAACCCGAATTTATTGTCCTTATAGCCGATCCGCACCGGGATATTCGATAAGAAACAGAGCAGATTTGTCCTTTTCTTCGTATGCAGCACAAGGGCGCAGTCAAAATCCCTTTGGCGAAGGGTTTTGATCAATTTCAAAAAACCGCGCAGGCCCTTGTGTTCACCCTTGCGGTCATCAAGAAGAACTTCATCAAGGCACAGATTCCCATTGACAAGCTCGCGCGTGTTGGGAGCCACAAGAATGGAGATCTTGGATTCCGGATAATTTTCCCGAAGGGCCTTTATGACGGGCGTTGTCAGGACAACATCGCCGATGCGGTCGGTTCGCACGATCAGGATATTTTTATAATCGAACATTACTCTAAAGGCACGTTCTCTTTTTGTCGAATAAACTGCTCAGCTGCCTCAAGGACAGTATCTTTGGATATGGTATTGATACATGTATGTTTCATTGGGCTCTTCGGGTCCCGGCAGACGGGGCAGTCAAATTCCTTTTTGATCACATGGCTGCGGCTTCCCCATGGCCCGTATTTCTGCGGGTCTGATGGCCCAAACAGGGCTAAAACCGGAACATTCAAATAACTGGCCAAATGCATCGGCGCACTGTCATTCACAATGGTAAAAAAACAATATTTAAATAACTCAGCAAGTTGAATAAGGCTGGTACGGCCACACACGTCTAATGCATCCGTTCCCATCAGTTGACCTATTCTCTGGGCAACCTTCCGGTCTTCCTCATCTCCCACAAAAACAATTTTAAGGTTATGGCCTTTGGCCAGCCGGTCACAGACAAAGGCAAAACTCTCTTCGTTCCACCTTTTAGAAGAATCAGCCGCCCCGGGAGCAATAACGACATATTTTTGTCCCGCTTTGATCGCCGCGCCCATCAATTCGCCGACATATTTTTTGTCCTTCTTTGTGATGAACAATGCCTTTGGGTCACTCGCTTCCGTTTGAAAATTATAAACAGAACGCAACTGATTCAGATGTTTCTCGCGCATATGCCGGTTTGAAGTCTTATCAACGCGGCAAGAGCTCCGGTATCGAGCTGAAATCATAAACGGAATGGCAGTATTGCGCAAATCGACAACAAGATCAAAGTGCTGCCGCCGCAGATGAAAAATCCACGGCACAGTCTTAAAGGGCGACTGATGTTTATCAAAGACATAAATTTTTTCATAGTTGGGATTTTCGTAAAAAAGCGATCTGGCTTTGGGGCTGATCACGACGGAGAGCTTGGCGGAAGGGAAATCGCGCTTGAGAATATCAATGACAGGCAATGTCAGGATCACGTCTCCGATATTCGTCAGCGATATGACAAGAATTTTATGGATTTTTGATCTGTCTAACGGTTTCAAGGACTTCTCTCACGGTAATGGATTGCATACAGGTGTTGTCAGGGCACATCAAGTGATAACACGGCTCCCGATTGCATCCCACATCCTGCTGAAGAATATGCGCCGGCCCATGGCCTCTGGGCCCCGTAATTTCCGGCCGCGTCGGCCCAAAAAGCCCCAGGACCCTCGTGCCCAAACTGTTGGCAATATGAAGCGGCCCTGAATCGCCGGAAATGACCAAATCCGCATTCTTCATTAACGCCATCAGTTGTTTTAAATCCGTCTTTCCGGTCAGGTCGACGGCCTTGTTAGATGCGAATTGATTTATTTTTCTTACCAAAGGAATATCTTTTTCGGCCCCCGAAATGATGACCCTTGCATTAAGATCCTTTATTAGCCCCGAAACCAAGCGTGAAAAACTCTCATATGGCCAGCGTTTTAAATCCCAATTGCCGCCGGGATTAACAATAATGACATAATCATCATCCCGGATGCCCTTTGACCGCAAAAGGCTTTTCACCTCGCCTTCAACTTCCGGCTTTGTTTTTAATTCACATTTCCGGTCATTAGCCTTCAAACCATAGGACTCAACAATATTCAGATAATAATCACACCGGTGTACCTGGCCGTCCAGCGGCTCAACAATATGCGTCAACAACCGTCTGCGTCCTTTGGCATCATACCCGACCCTTTGGGGTATCCCGGCAAGAAACGTCAGAAGCGCCCTGGTCATGGACCGATGCAATAAGAACGCGGCATCAAAACGCCGGAGGCGCAATGCCCAAATCAAACCAATCTTCGCAAGAGGACTCCGATGTTTCCCTTTTTCATCATAGACCAGAATCTCATCGATATACGGCATGCTTTCCAACAGTTCTTTGACCCTCGGCACAGCCAAACAACTGACGTGCGCTTGAGGATAAGCCTCTTTAATCGCCTTAAAAACAGGGGAAGAAAAAATAACATCCCCGAGCCAATTGACATTCACGACAAGAATACGTTTCATGATGGACTGGTAATAATCTTTTGATATAGTGTGACAACCTTCTCGATCATGACTTCCGATGAATATTTTGCCTTGATAAATTCCCTGGCCGCCATTCCGATTCTGTTCATGAGCGCTTTATCCCGAAGGAGTTTAACCATCGCTTCTGCCAGTTCATCGGGATCCTCCGGCGCGACTAAAACGCCGGTCTTTCCGTCCTCTATAAGGCTAGGGATACCCCCAACACGGGAGGCAATAACAGGCAGCCCTGCCGATTGCGCCTCCATGATCGAAAGGCCCAAACCTTCCTGACGTGACGGCATGACAAAAAGATCAAACAGGGATAAGGCCTCGTATCTATCGACCTCGACAGAAAAGAATTGGACGTGCCCGTTCAAGTTTAAATCACGGGCTTTGCTTTTTAAGGCATCTTCGGTTTTGCCTTCTCCAACAAGGACCAATTTCACATTCCTTAACTGAGCAGTGACTTTGCTCATGGCCTCAATAAGGATGTCCTGCCCTTTGACGTCGGACAGCCTTGCCAACATGCCGACCACAAGCCCATCGCCTAAATGGAACCGCTCACGGCACTCTTTCTTTCTCCCTTCCTCAGCCGGGACAAAGGCTTCAATATCAACCCCGCTTTCGATCAAACAAATCTTCTTTTCGGCAACTTTGAAATCATCACGAAGATGTTTTTCCACCGCCTCACTGATCGCTATTACGGCATCCCCCCAGCACGGAATTATTCTCCGGGACAAACGTGTTTTAAAATATCCGTGGCAAGTCGAAACATAAGGTTTTCCGGTTATTTTCGCAAGCAAGGCCCCCATGACCTGGGTAATTCTGGTTTGGGCGTGGATAAGATCAATGTTATTTTTCTGAACATAACGCGAGAGCGGAATCAGGGCAAGATAAATCCTGGGATCCATTTCTGATTTCGTGCGGATATTCAAAGTCAAAAGATGAACGCCGAGGGACGCGAAATCTCCTTCCCGATTGCCTCCGCTGGTCGCAACATAAACGCGATGCCCGCGCCGGATCAGCCCCTTGGCCATCGTTAACAGATAACTGGTTATGCCACCGGCATTCAGATGAGTTGACAGAAAAAGAATGTTCACGATGGCTCCTTCATCAAAGATTCGATCTCGCGCATCACGTCATCCGGCTGAATGTCTCTCATGCACGCATGCGTTATAATCCTGCATCGCGAGCTATAACACGGCGCGCATGCCATTTTTTTTTCAAGGACAACCATCCTTTTCGCCGGCGGCAAATGCCGTTGGGAATGGGTCGGGCCAAATAAAGCCACCACCGGCGTCTCCATGGCCGCAGCAATATGCATCGGAGCCGAATCCGGGGTCACGAAAACATCGCATCTTTTGATCAGTTCCGCCAATTGAAGGATATTGGTTTTTCCGACCAAGTTTGCCGGTTTTGATTTTGTTATCGACAGCAGATACTGGGCCAATATTTTGTCTTTTTCCATCCCGGTAATCATCACCCGGATGTTTCTAGTTGAAAGCATGTCGCAAAGACGGGCGATATATTCGATAGGCCAATTCTTTGTCTGCCATTTTGCTGAAGCCGCGATATTGATCCCAACGATTTTCGGAGCATTCCCCAACCATTCCGAGTCCAACAGCATTTGAGCATAATGCTTATCGTCCGCTGTCGGCCACATTTCAATAGAAGCGCTGTCCTTATATTGAATCCCCAATTGCTTTAGAATCTTAAACTGATGGGCAACAGGGGCCAGATCTCTGTGCGTATCTCTCAGAGGATGGGCCAAAAGCCAACCCCATTTCCCATTATTATAGCCATAACTTTCCCTGGCAAAACTCAAAAACGAGAGCAAATGGCTCTTCCGGTTATTCTGGAAATCAATAACGATATCAAAACGGTATTTCCTGAGTTTCCGTGAAATCTTTAACATCCCTAACCATCCGCGGTCTTTATCTTTAACATCATAGACAATGACACCATCCAAATACGGGCAATTGTGAAGGATCTTCCTTGACTCTTTCCCGACCAAACAATGGATCTTCGCATCCGGAAACCTTTTCCGAATAGCCTTTAAAGATGGCGTGATTAAAATCACGTCACCCAGAGACCCGATTTTTATGATGAGGACGTTTAATGAATTCAAGAGTTCCTGATAGACGCTGATGGTCGCCGAAGCCATGTGCTCAAGCGTAAAATTGTTCTTAAGTTTTTCCTTTGCCCTGGCAACCAACTGGCGTGCCAGGTTGCGGTCCTTAGCCACGCGGATCACCGCATCGGCCATGGCATCCGTATCTTTTGGCAAAACAAGCAATCCGGTTTGCCCGTCATCAATGATATCAACAACGCCGCCCACTTTGGTCGCGACGACCGGCACCCCTGAGGCCTGCGCTTCCAGAATAACCCGCCCAAAAGCTTCCTGCGTAACGGTTGATAAGACGAGGATGTCTGTCTTTGCCAGAATTTGAGGAATATCCTGCCGGTTCCCGAGAAATTCAACATAGTTTTCAATCCCAAGGCGGCGCGCCAGCAATTGCAGTTCCTGCTTACGCGAAGCCTTTTTGGCCGGCGCATCGCCAACAATCCAGATCTTCGCGTATGGGACCGTCCGTACCACCTTTGCCATCGCCATAAGAAAGAATGTGTGCCCCTTGAGCGGCGTGATCCTTCCAATGATCGCGATGTTGCACCGCGATATGCCCTCAGAAGGTTCCCTCTGTATTTGATACTTCTCTAAATCGACGCTTCGAGGGATACTGCGAATACTGCGCGGCAAAACCTTAAATTGTTCGATCATGTGACGGCCGATGACTCTACTGGGGACGATCACCAGTTTTGACCAACTCATGACCTGACTGAACCATCGGTTCCGATAATGGCCGTGGCATGTTGTGACGAAAACAGCGCTCGTTCGGCGGCAGGCAAAATAGGCAATCCATGCCGGAACGCGGGACCGGGCATGGACAATGTCAATTTGCTCCCGGCAAATAATATCGCGCAAGGCTTTAACTGACCGGATCATCGTCCATAGCTGCTTCTTATGCACCGGCAAACAATAATGGCGCGCCCCCGAAGCCTCCAACCCGGGAACAAGTTGCCCCCCATTTGAGACAACAACCGCCTTGTGGCCATGTTGCACCAAATAGCTGGCAAAATCAACCGTCCCGGTCTCAACGCCACCCACATTTAGTTCTGGAAGTATCTGCAGTATATTCATGTTAAACCTGTAGGTACAGGTCTAGACCTGCCCCTACATTCCCCCATAGATGACCCGTCTAAATGACCTTCCTCATAGCCTCCAAAATAATCCCGCGATCATCGATTTGCTTTGTTTGAATTTTTCCTTTAGCGACGTCATAAATGGATTGGCCGAGATGAGTGACATCCGTAGAAAGGACAAACCCTTGCGCGTTAAGCCGCTCGGCAAACGCCTGATGTTTATTTTCGCCTTTCAAAACGATCGCCTTCATCTGCGGGGAGAACACGATTGTCCGTTTTCCGGAGCTCGCCGCTTCAGAAACCATGGAAAGGCTGTCCCCTGAAACTATGGCGATGTCACATACCCCGAGGATTCCTCCAACGGCTTCCGGGACATTTTCACGATTTGCCAATATTAATAGCGGGCAATTGGGATCATTTTTGAACTCCTTGAAGAACATTTGTTCTATAGATTCCGGCGTCCTGCGTGACGTCGTTATAAGAATATCCGTGTTTATTTCCTTCAAAACTTCCTTGATCTGGCGGATCACGATTTTGATCTGACGGTCGCTCAAATAGACCGACTTCGCCTCTCCGCCGATAAAAAGCCCGATCTTCGGTTTCAGATTGTCTTTCAAATGAGAAAATCTCAAAAGTAATGACTGCGACTGCTCTTTAAGATAGTCAGACATAACCAAGTTCGGCGCCGCATACGTAATCGCAAACTGGTTCTTGCCTCTCTTCCTTTTCGGTTCGTCATGTTGAGGCAAAACAACTAAATCAAACCGCCCATAATTTAACAGGCCCGGCTTAAGAACAACGATGCTTTTGGCACTACTATCACGCGACAACACATTATTAACCCCAGCCACCGATGATCCGCAGGAGATGATAAAATCGGCCTTCATCACCGCTATGCTTTGGAAAGATTCCGGCGTCAAAAACCATTTCAAACATTGCAACCTTCCCTGATAAACATAGGGATGGAAAAGTACGCTTAATACAGAAAAGAGCCGTGCTTTCAATGAATCCTTAAAAACGACCTGAATGACCTGCGTTGTCGCTTTAATGCCGCGTTCGGCCAGCGCTTTTTCGGTCATTTGAGCGACGCATTGAGACTGGCGCAGATGCCCGGTTTTCTGATCACTTAAAATTGCGATTCTCGCTTCATTGGAATACTTCCAAATCTTATAGAACCACATGTACTCCGAAGGGTACTTATGAATATAATCCTCCATGATTTTCGTGACCTTTTTCAAGTTGAAAATGACATCTGCCTCTATATCGCCGGTATTTTCAAGCCGAAAAGGTTCATGGATGATCATCTTGTGCCGGAATCCGCGCTCTCGAATGATTGCCGAAAAGCATACCGGAACGCCTAGTTTCAGCCCCATCCGAATGGCCCCAACGGACATCGTCGCTTGGCGCCCGAGAAACGGCACCAAAACACCGTCACGGCCGCCCTGATCCACAACCATCCCGATTACTTCGTTATTTTTCAAGCTCCGGACAAAATCCCGGGTCCCGCTTCCTCTCGATAAAACGACCGATCCACTGCAGGCCCGATAAGAATTCAACAGGTCATCCAGCTTATTATGTTTCGGCTGGGGTTTCACAAAAATGTTGTACGGATACCCCAGCATGGCGCATGACAAGCTCGCCAATTCCCAGCTTCCAAAATGCATCGCTAAGATGATCACTCCTTTGCCTAGTTTTAAAGACTCCGTAACATGCTCTTTGCCTTCTACCTTGACGATCCGGTCGAATTTATCCTTCGTCATCAGCGGCATACGGAACAATTCGACCAAGTTCTGCCCGTAGTTCTTAAATAATTGCTTGGTAATGAGCTTGATCTCATTCGGGGTCTTGCAATGCGCAAAAGCCATTTTCAAGTTCGAATAAGCCCTTGACTTGTGCTTAATATCAAAATAATAAGCGAGCATGCCTATGCCTTTACCCACACCCAAGGCCATACCAATGGGAAGGCTCCGGATAAAAAATCCAAAAGCGCGAACGCTATAATAGATGATTGATTCTTTCAAGAAACTCTCCCTCTCCGCTTACAATCACAATCTCAATCTTTAAAGATAGAACCCGGATAGAATCCGGAAACAAATTCAAAAATGCCCCTAATTTGACCGCGTCTTTTTCTGTTGTGACCAAAACCGCAATTCCCTTTTTTTGGCATTGGTGAATCATTGTCTGAATATCGGCCGCAGAATAAACGTGATGATCCAAAAAGGCAAAATGCTCATCGATATCAGCCTCCAGCTCAACTAAAGTTTTAATAAACGAATTCGGCGACCCTACGCCGCAAACCGTGCAGATCCGCTCTCCCTGGATCGATGCCAAATCAAGCTCATCGTTCGACCGCAAGTCCGAAAACAAAACCGGTTTATGGATGGCCTCAACGATTGGGGCCTTTGGATTGATCGCGGCAAGGTCCTTTCTTATGTCCTCCAGCCGTTCATTTCCAAGGTCGATTTTTGTCAACACAAATATGTCCGCCCGCGATAAAGCTTTTTTGGGCTCTCTTAAAATCCCTCTCGGTAATAAATGCCCGTTCCCCCACGGATTCGTCGCATCAATAGCGACAATGTCCAGATCGCGCCCTAAACGCCAATGCTGAAATCCATCGTCAAGAAGGAAAACATCAACGGGAATTTTTTCCATGAACTTCTTGGCATTTTTAAACCTATCGGCCCCTGCAAGGACCGGAACATGCCATTTCGCTTCGACCATGGCCGCTTCATCACTGCCTTGAGCTTGATGCCCCGCTTTCTTTGCCATGTATCCGCGTGTCAGGACAACCGGCCGGAAGCCGTTTTCTTTCAAAATCCGCACTAAATATTCAATGAGCGGCGTTTTCCCAACGCCGCCCAAAGTAAGATTTCCAACACTAATAACGGGAAGGGAAAGCCCATGCCGTTTCAAGATTCCGATACGGTAAAAAAGCCTTCTCAAGGCCAAAAGGAACCAGTAAATTTGTGACAGGATCCAGAGCGCCGCCTTGACAAAAGGTATAAATACCCCTTCAATTTGGTCCGTCATAACTAGAAACAGGGTTTTCCTCATATTTTAACTTTTGTGTCGATTTAATATCTCTTCAATCGCATGAACTGTCTTAATTGTTGCCCCTTGGTATTGTGAGACGGTCTGTTTGGCCACTTTCCCGATCTCTCTAGCCCTATTGCTGTCCTTAAGAAGATTTCGCATTTCGGTTAACAATTCTTCCGCATCCGCAACTTGAATAAGGGCATCCGATCTTACAAAGATATCTACCGCGTCTTTAAAATTTTGCGTCAGCGGGCCGACAATCGTCGGTTTACCCGCCCATGCCGATTCGATCATATTTTGCCCGCCGCCGACCGCAAATGATTTTCCGATAAAAACGATTGCCGCCAGACTGTAAAGGCTGCGCAGATGACCGATCGTATCAACAACCATGACCGATCTCGAATCTCCGATACCTTTTTGAGCCTCAGAAAACTTGACCGCGCGATATCCGAATCCCTCGATGATCTTGATGACCGATTCCGTCCGTTCGACATGCCTTGGCGCGATCGCCAAACGCAAACGTGGAAATTCCTTAACCAGCGTCTGATAAGCCCAAAGGATGATGTCCTCTTCTCCGGCATGCGTGCTTCCGGCAATAAGAAGAGTTTGGTCCTCCCTAAAACCTAAATCCGTCTTTTTTATTTCGGTCGTTTCCGGAAGAATATCAAACTTTAGATTTCCAACCACACGTACTTTTTCCAGAGCCGCTCCCAAACGTTGAATGCGGTCCGCGTCCAACCTGCTTTGCATGCAGAATATATTAACACAGGCCAAAATCCGTTTTGTCAAAAAACGAACACGGCTGTATCCCCGAAATGCCCTGTCTGAAATACGCCCATTGATTTGGATAATCGGAATGCCGTTTTTATGCAGGGCCGAATAAAGGTTGGGCCATATTTCTGTTTCCGTTGAAATATAAATCTTGGGTTTAATCGTTCTGATAAATTTCCGGACTATCCAACTAAAATCAAAAGGCGCATAAATAACAAGGCAATCTTTCTCGAGCTGCTCTTTTGCCAGCTGGCTGCCGGTTTTTGTAACCGTTGAACAGACAATCGCATATGACGGGAATTTCTCTTTCAGCTTCTTGACAAGCCCGGTAATCGCCATCACCTCACCCACACTGACCGCGTGGATCCAGATGCGGCCCCCGACCTTCCATTCGCCATCAAGCGCAACTCCTAAATTTCCGAACCGCATTTTAAATCCAGGATGCCATTTCCCGCGAATGATCAAATAAGGAAAGTAAATGATGGCAAAAGTTAGAAATATAAAGTCGTAAATGATAAACATAAAATAAACAAGGTATCGGGTCACCAGAGCCCCATGTCCCCAGACCCAAAAATAACGCCCTGGGACACTGGTTTTCTGGAGACGAGGCGTTTTTGATTACGCCCTCGGATGTGCTTTGTTGTAGACCTCTTTCAAATGATCGGTTGTCACGTGCGTGTATATTTGGGTGGTTGAGAGATTGACATGGCCTAATAATTCCTGTACCGACCGCAAATCAGCCCCGCGGTTTAACAAATGGGTCGCAAACGAGTGCCGCACGACATGCGGTGAAACATGCCGTGTCATGCTGACAGCCGTTATATATTTGTTGGTAATATTGCGCACGCTCCGGTCAGACAAACGCGTCCCGCTTTTATTCAAAAACAATGCGTTCAATTTGTGTTTCCGCTCTTGCAGGTAATCACGGATGGCCTCCAGGGCCTTATCCCCAATAGGAATTAACCGTTCCTTCTTCCCTTTTCCGCGAACTTTCACGATATTGCTGATCAAATCGACATCTGGGATATTTAAACCAACAAGCTCACTGACCCGCATCCCCGTGCTGTACAAAGTTTCCAAAATCGCCCTGTCCCTTTTGCCTGCAGTGTCTTTGAGCGATGGGGCTTCGATCAATTGAGCCATTTCATCCTCGCTTAAGAACTTAGGGAGCATTTTGTCCAATTTCGGCGACATTATAAGGACCGCGGGATTTTCATGGGCAAATCCTTCGCGTTGCAGGAACTTATAAAAGCTCCTTAATGCCGACAGCTTCCTGGCAAGCGTGCGCGGGCGGTAGTTCTTGGTGCGCAACTGCGCCAGAAATCTGCGCAAAAAAAGATAATCGACCTTTTCAACAGAAGTTTGACCAATGAAGTTACAGAAGCCTTCTAAATCGATCCGGTAGTTGAGGATCGTATGCGGCGAGTAATTTTTCTCGATCTCCAAGTAAGAAATGAACTTCTCAAGATAGCGGTTCATTTTTTTGTAAATGGTTAATGGTTCATGGTTAATGGTAACAGCCGATTGAGGGTTTTACGGCAAAAACGAACGTGTAAGATCTATCACAATTGTTTCATCAATAAGCGGCAATTCAATGTATAAGACTTATGATAAACTGTTCAGCATTTACCATTAACCATTCACTATTAACCAGTTTCTGCCGGCAGTTCCTGGGTGACATATGTGCATTCAGGATACCTGCTGCACCCATAGAACACACCGCGGCTCGATTTGCGCTTGACCAATTCACCATCACAATTTTTCTCTGGGCATTTGATCCCAACGGTAAAAGGCTGCGCGAACTTGCATGCCGGGAAACCCGAACAGCTTAAGAACTTCCCTCTGCGCCCCCACTTGACCACCATTTGGCGGTTACACTCCGGACAATGTTTATCCACAAAATTTTCTGTCTTAACGATATTGGCCTCGGCATAATCAAGCTCTTCCTTAAACGGCTTATAGAATTCATTCAATAGGTCCGAGGAGTCCATCTTCCCCTCCTCGATCAAGTCTAGGCTGTCTTCCATTTTAGCCGTGAATCCAAGATCCATGATCTTCGAGAAATATTCGACCAACAAGTCGCAAATCTGCGTTCCGAGTTCTGTCGGCTGCAAATAACCCCGGTCCCGGAGGACATAATTGCGCATAACCACCGTTTGGATGATCGAAGCATAGGTGCTCGGACGCCCGATGCCGTCTTCCTCCAATGCCTTAACCAGGCTCGCGTCGGAATATCTGGGCGGCGGTTTCGTGAAGTGCTGGGTCGGCCGAACTTCCCTAAGGGTTAAATGGTCCCCTTTCGCGAAATGAGAAAAATCGATCTTGGACTCTTCCTCACGCAATCCTTTGTCAACCGTTAAGAAACCGTCAAAGAGCAGCGTTGACCCCGAAGCGCCGAATTGATACCTGCCGGCGGTAATCTCGACCTTTTTATATTCGTACACAGCGGGAACAATCTGCGAACTGACAAACCGGTTCCAAATAAGTTCATAAAGTTGATATTGGTCATCAGCCAGGTATTTGCGCATATCCGCCGGTTTGCGCGAAACATTGGAAGGCCGTATGGCTTCATGCGCCTCTTGCGCGGACTTTTTTGATTTGTATTTATTCGGCACTTTCGGCAGATACTTTTTGCCGTAATTCGCGCTGATATATTGCCTGACACGGTCCAGCGCCTCTTGGGAGATATTGACCGAATCCGTCCGCATGTAGGTAATCAAACCGACGGTCTCTCCGTCTCCGAGGTCGATCCCTTCATAAAGTTGTTGGGCAATCATCATGGTGCGGCTGGCATTAAATCTCAACTTATTGAACGCCTCCTGCTGCAACGTGCTCGTAATCAACGGAGGGCTTGCCTTGCGTTTTACCTCACGTTGGGAAACATCAGAAACTGTGAATTCCTGGCGTTTAATGTCATCGACAATGTTTTGGGCTTCTTCCTGAGATGGAAGCTCAAATTTTTCATTATTAATTTTTTCTAATGCGGCAGTCAGAAGGTCATCGTATTCCGCTTTCTTTAGATCAACGGTGATCTGCCAATATTCTTTCGGCACAAATTGTTCAATTTCCCGTTCGCGCTCGACAATGATGCGCAAAGCGACGGATTGGACCCGCCCGGCGCTTAAACGGGACCCCACCTTTTTCCATAACAACGGGCTGATCTTATATCCCACAATCCGGTCCAGGATCCTGCGGGCAACCTGCGCGTCGATCCTTTTCTTGTCAAAATCCCGGGGATGCTCAAAGGCCTTTAAGACCGCTTCTTTCGTGATTTCCTGAAACGTGACACGGTAGACTTTCTTGCCGTCACCGATATGTTCGACCAAATTCCATCCAATCGCCTCTCCTTCGCGGTCAGGATCGGTCGCAAAATAGATATTCTTGGCGTGCTCGGTGTCCTTTTTTAATTTCGTTAAAAGTTTGGATTTATCACGCACCACAATCCACTTTGGTATGAACCCATGTTTGATATCGACGCCCAGTGTGGATTTGGGCAGGTCAATCAAATGACCCATGGACGAAAGTACCTTGAATTTGTCTCCCAGGAATTTATTGATTGTCTTGACCTTCGCTGGGGATTCAACGATAACTATCGATTTAGCCATAAAATTATAATCTCCGAAAATATAAAATTCATCCTGTACGGGGCGCATATATGCGCCCCCTACTATCTACATACAAATAACTTTCCCGGCAATTGTTTAACTAGTCTTTTCAATTCCAACCGCAGTAAAACGGACATGACTGGCACCCTTGAGCCGCATGCTTCGGTCAATTCATCGATGTGGACCGGTCTGTCCGTGATATGCTCGTAAATAATTTTCTCCTCCGGTGATAATTCTTTTACCCGGCCCCCGGCGCACCAGTCCCCCGTCAACCCAGATTTATTCTCAGGGACCCCAGGACTCTGGATCTCCGGGGACTTGTTCTTATCAAGATTCAAATACGCCGAAAGCCTCGGTTGAATTTCCTCAAGGATATCCTCAACACAAGTCACCAGTTTGGCCCCTTGTTTGATCAAGCCGTGAACACCTTCGGAAGCCGGATGATCGATCTTTCCCGGAACTGCGAAAACTTCACGCCCTTGTTCGAGAGCCGAATGAGCCGTGATCAAGGCCCCGCTGCGGTGCGCCGCCTCGACAACGACGACTCCTAATGACAATCCGCTAATAATCCGGTTCCTTCGGGGGAAATTGTGGGCTAAAGGCGCTTTTTCCATCGGGAATTCCGATATCACAGCACCATTCCCGGAAATCTCTTCCATCAATTTCCCGTTTTCCGGAGGATAGATATATGACAAACCGCATCCTAAGACCGCGATCGTTGCCCCGCCTGCTTTGATGGCCCCTTTATGGGCTGACGTGTCTATCCCGCGGGCCATTCCCGAAACAATCGTAAAACCGAGTTCGGAAAGCCTGACGGCAAACTTCTCTGAGATAGTTTCCCCATAAAAAGAAGCCCTGCGTGAACCGACAACGGCCATCGTAAGGGTCTTCGCGCAAGAAAGATTACCTTTTACATAAAGAACAACCGGCGCATCCGCTATCTGGCGCAACAATTCCGGATAATCATTATCGAATAAAGTAACGACTCTAACCTGTTTCTTTTCCATTTGATTATATTCGGATTTAAGGAATTTATCTTTAGGAAAATGAAGAAAATTCTTAATGGTTTCTGCGGGAAAAATGTTGGCCGCCAGCAGGTCCGGTTCATTCATCGATAAAACCTTATCTGCGGAACCGTAATATTTAAGCAGCTTTTGTATGCTTGAGTTGCCAATCCCAGAAACTGCATTCAATATTAATAGAGCATCCCTTTCATTCATGACTGACCACCTTGAGAATGTCTTTTGCAATCTGATCGATCGGCTTATCCGCATCAATGATGATATCGGCCTTTTCATAATAAGGTTTGCGTGCTTCCAAAAGTTCGGCGATTTTTGCCTGGGGATTTTCCACGTTTAAGAGAGGCCTGTGTCTCTGGCCTTTAATATTGTCAAAAATTCGTTTTGGCGGCGCGGATAAATAAAAAACAAGGCCGTTTTTTTTCAGGTTAGCCATATTTTCAGGATCCAAGACAACTCCGCCTCCGCAATCAAGGATGATCCCTGTTTTGTCGGAAACCTCTTTAACCACTTCTTTCTCAACTTTCCGGAAATAGGCTTCGCCGGAAACATGAAATATTTCCGTGATCGCGCGGCCTTCCTTCTGTTCAATAAGTTTATCCGTCGAAAAAACCTTCCGTTTTAAGGTCTTTGCTAACTTATTGGAAGTCAGAGTTTTACCGCTTCCCATAAAACCGATTAAAATAATGTTTCGATTCATATTAGAAATATTTATAATAATATTAGACGGGGGGATTTTAACACATACGTCTATAAACTGTCAATCACACATCTAAGAGGTGTCAAGCCAAAATAGAAATGTCCTAGTTTAACCAAATTAGAAATGTCCGGTTTTTATCTTAAACTTCCGGCCAATTTAAAGCCA
>JAFGFL010000031.1 GCA_016931055.1 Candidatus Omnitrophota bacterium
CGATTGTCTAAACTATAAGTATGCCGAAAAATCCTTTTAAATGGCTGTACCCCGGGATGAAGGTCAAACGGTGGCTGTTTACCGCTTTGTTGGGGGTCATTGTTGTCAGTTTTGGCGCAGTTCTTACGGCTGAACCGTATGTGTTTATCAGCACCTTGGGGATTGTTTGGATTTTGTGCGGGATGATCCTCATTGTGCTCGGCATGGGGAAGATGATTGTCTCACTGCTCACGCTGTTTCTTCCCAAAGGCGAGAAGGACCTTGTTAATATTTTGTATCAACGCAGGTATTTGGAGCGCGGCCCGAAAATTGTCACGATCGGCGGCGGGCACGGCCTGTCGCATCTGATTTTTGGCCTCAAAGAATATTCATCGAATATTACGGCTATTGTTACCGTAGCCGATAGCGGCGGCTCTTCGGGACGGTTGCGGGAAGAATTTAATATCGTTGCTCCCGGGGATGTTCGAAATTGTCTTGTCGCATTGGCTGATGCGCCGGCGCTCATGGGAGAACTTTTTCAATTCCGATTTTCTGAGGATTCCCAATTGAAGGGCCATAATTTCGGGAACCTTTTTTTGACGGCCATGGTCCAATTGACGGGTGGGGATTTTGAACGGGCCGTTAAGGAAACCAGCCGTGTTCTTGCGATCCGAGGGAAAGTTGTTCCGTCAACGGTCAGCAATGTCCATTTGATTGCTGAATATGAAGACGGCACCATGACAAAGGGTGAGGCCAAGATCCCGAACCCAAATTCCAGGATCAAGCGTCTTTTATTGACGGATGAAGATGCGCACCCGACCAGGGAGGCTTTAGAGGAGATCGAAGAAGCCGATGTCATTATCTTAGGGCCCGGAAGTTTATATACAAGCGTTATTCCCAATCTGATCATTAAAGGTGTTAGCGAAGCGATCGCGAAATCACGGGCCTTTCGGATTTATGTATGCAATGTGATGACCCAGCATGGGGAAACCGATGGTTATTCGGCAAGCGATCATGTAAAAGCCATTGTTGATCATTCCAATAAAGATATTATGGATGCCTGTCTGGTGAATAACGCGCAAGCGCCTGGAGAGGCTTTGGATCGATATAAGGAAGAAGCTTCCTTTCCCGTAGAAGCGGATGTGGATAATATTCGGAAAATGGGATATAAGGTCGAGGCGACCGACCTGCTTGGAGTGACGGATTATGTCCGTCATGATTCGTTAAAATTGAATAGAGCGATTATTCAGCTGATTGAAACCCATCGCGTGATCAAGCGCTAATCAATAATGGCCCGGATTGTCAAAGAAATAGTTGTGAAGAATGCGCAAGGATTACACGCGCGCCCCGCGGCCTTATTCGTTCAAATCGCTTCACGCTATAATTCGGAAGTGACGATCCAAAAAGACGATGAACGCGTCAATGGGAAATCGATCATGGGGCTATTGATGCTGGGGGTCCAGCCGGGGGTTAAGGTGATTCTTGACGTTGAGGGAGAGGATGCGGATAAAGTTTTGCCGGAATTAGAAGAGCTCTTAACAAAGGGAATACTTGAATGAAAGAATTCATTTTAAAAGGGATTCCAGCGGCCTCGGGCATTGCCGAAGGCCCTGGTTTTATACTCGATAAACAGGATTTCATTATTCCGCCAAGGGCGATTATGGAAAAAGAAGTCCCGATTGAGATCGCGCGGTTTGAGGAGGCCCTGATCAAGACGCGTGAGGAAATCCTTGCGATTCAGAAAAAAATCGGCTCGGACCCTCTTAGTCAGCATGCGCAGATTTTCGATGCCCACCTGCTGGTTTTAGAGGACCGGACCCTGATTGAAGACGTTATTAAGCGTGTCAGATCCGATAAATTATCCGCAGAATATGTCTTCTCGGAAGTCTTAAAGAAATACATCAAGATCTTTTCATCGATTGAAGATGAATATTTGCGCGAACGTGTCGGCGATGTGAATGATGTGGGCCGGCGCATTTTGAAGAATCTGATGGACGAAAACAAGCTTCATGAACTCGAGAACTTAACGGAAGACCTGGTGATCGTCAGTCATGACCTCTCACCTTCAGATACAGCGAGCATGTATAATACAAACATTAAAGCGTTTGTTACGGATGTGGGGGGGCGGACGTCGCATTCAGCCATCATGGCCAAGACCTTGGGGATTCCGGCTGTGGTGGGCTTGAAAGACGCGACCTTGCGCATTCAGAACCAGGATTACATCATTGTCGATGGACGCAAGGGTTTGGTGATCATTCATCCGACGGAGGAAACGAAGGCTTCTTACCGAAACATGCGCAGCCGGATGCTGAAATTCCGGGGTCAATTTGAAGATATCAAAGACCTTCCTGCGGAAACGCCGGATGGCAGAAAAGTGGTCATTGCTGCCAATCTGGAACTTCCCGAAGAAATTCCGATTGTGTTGGATCAAGGGGCCGAAGGGATCGGCTTGTTCCGGACGGAATATTTTTATATGAACAGAATCGACCTGCCGAGCGAGGAAGAGCAATTTGAGGTTTATAAAAAGGTCGTTGATGCGTTATCTCCTGAAACGGTGACGATCCGGACCCTTGACCTTGGCGGCGATAAATTTATTTCCAGCCTGGAGATCCCGCGCGAAATGTATCCCTTTTTGGGATTGCGGGCTATCCGTTTTTGTTTGGAGCGGCCAGATATTTTTAAAACACAGTTGAGAGCCATTCTAAGGGCATCAGCCTTTGGTAAACTTCGCCTCATGTATCCCATGATTTCCGGACCGGGAGAGCTGCGTCAGGCCAACGCTGTTTTAAAGGAAGTCATGAGGAACCTTGAGGACGAAAAGATCCCGTTTGATAAGGATATTCCTGTGGGCGTTATGATTGAGGTCCCATCGGCGGCGGTGACAGCTGATATGCTGGCTAAGGAAGCGGATTTTTTCAGCATTGGGACAAATGACCTGATTCAGTACACTTTGGCGGTGGATCGTGTCAATCAACAGACGGATGACCTCTATGATCCTGGCCACCCGGCGATTTTACGTTTGGTCAAACAGACCATTGACGCCGCGCATAAAGAAAACATCTCCGTAGGCTTGTGCGGAGAGATGTCCAGTGACCCGGCTCTAGCTTTTATTTTGTTAGGTCTTGGTCTTGACGAATTCAGCATGTCTCCCGTTTCTATTCCGCAAATTAAAAAAATGATTCGAAGCGTTAGTTTAAAGGATGCGCAAGATCTGGCAGAAGCGGTTTTGAAGCTGTCTACCGGTGAGGAGGTCGGGGAATTGAGCAAGAACCGTCTGAGGGAATTGGCACCGGATATTATTAGCGATGAAGGGAGCGGCCAAAATAAATGAAGGTATTGATTTTAGCTGCCGGTTATGGAACGAGGCTTTATGCTTTGGGGAAGGACACGCCCAAAGCATTATTGAGAATCAATGATCGGCCTCTTGTTGATTATATCCTCGATCGGGTAAAGGATATAAGCGGCCTTGATGAATTGATCCTTGTGACGAATGAAAAATTCTATTCTGTTTTCCAAAAGTGGGCGGATGATCAGCGGGCGTTCCCCCATGCGATACGGATTATCAATGACGGGACAAAAACACCTGAAGAGCGTTTGGGTTCCATTGGAGATATAGAATTTGCCCTGAAGGACGCACAGGTCAATGATGATGTGCTGGTTGTGGGGGGAGATAATCTGTTTGATTACAATATTTCGGAATTCATTAAATTCGCAAGAACAAAATCTCCTTCGGTGAGTATTGGGCTTTATGATATTGGGGATCTGAAGGAAGCGACAAAGTTTGGCATAGCCGCTTTGGATAAGGAAGCCAAGGTCGTGTCATTTGAAGAAAAACCGGAAAAGCCGCCGTCAACACTCGTTGCCATGTGTTTTTATTTTCTTCCCAGAAATTCCCTTGGCCTGCTCAATGAGTATTTGATCGAATCAGAGAAATCTGACACATCCGGCGATTATATCCGCTGGCTCTATCAGAAACACAGTGTTTACGGGTTTCAATTTACAGGGAAATGGTATGATATTGGGAGTGTCGAGGCCTACCAGGAAGCGCAAAGGAAGTTCAAATAAAGCACGTTTATTAAAAAGACAATAGGCAAATCTCAAAAAAGAAAGGGAAGGGATCAAGTGAAAGGACAGTATTTTATCACATCAGAATCAGTTGGGATCGGACATCCGGACAAGGTATGTGACCAGATTTCAGACGCCGTATTGGATCAGGTCCTCAGGGACGACCCGAAAGGTCGCGTCGCCTGTGAAACGTTTATCACAACAGGACTTGTGATCGTCGGCGGTGAGATCACAACAACAACATTTGTGGATGTGCAGAAACTCGTCCGTAATGTGCTGGTTGGAATCGGGTATACGGACCCGAAATATGGTTTCAATGCGGCAACGTGTTCAGTCCTCAGTGCTATTGCCGGTCAATCTCCCGATATTTCGCAGGGTGTTGATGCCGGGGGTGCCGGTGATCAGGGGATCATGATCGGCTATGCGTGTGATGAGACGCCGGAACTCATGCCGCTTCCGATCATGCTGGCGCATAAACTTGTGAAAAGGATCGAGGATGTCCGGAGATCAGGCGAACTGGACTATCTGGGCCCGGATTGCAAAAGCCAGGTGACCGTTGAATACGCAGATGGAACCCCTAGAAGGGTGGATACGGTTGTTTTGGCTTGCCAGCACACGGAGGATATTTTAGATGAAACAGGCAAGCGCATAACGGCAAAATCCAAGAAAGAGATCATTGAAACGATTGCCAAGCCGGTGGTCGGCGATATGGTTGACAAGAACACGAAGTATTATGTGAATGAAACCGGCAAGTTCGTGGTCGGCGGGCCTCAATCAGATACGGGCGTGACCGGGCGCAAGATCATCGTTGATACCTATGGCGGCGTGGTGTCCCATGGCGGAGGGGCTTTCTCGGGGAAAGATCCGAGTAAAGTGGACCGTTCAGCCACGTATATGGCGCGATATGTCGCAAAAAATATTGTCGCAGCTAAGTTGGCTGAAAAATGCTGGATACAGTTCGGCTATGCTATTGGAAGGGCTGAACCGGTCAGCGTGATGGTTGATACTTTCGGAACGGGGAAAATATCTGAGCAAAAGCTGGTTGACCTTATTCGGAAGCATTTTGATCTGACGCCTAGAGCCATTATAAAGGAATTAGACCTTCTAAAGCCGATTTATCAGAAGACAGCTGTCTATGGCCATTTCGGCCGTGACGAGTTTTCTTGGGAAAAAACATCGAAGGCCGGTATTTTGGCAAAAGAGGGTATGGCTACGGCCAGCATCGCTTAAGATTGTTTGAACCAAGGAACACCCTTGAGGAAAAAGAGGAGTTATGACTAAGATGACGGCGAAACGAGACTATAAGATAAAAGATATTTCTTTGGCCGCATGGGGGCATAAAGAAATCGCCTTAGCCGAAGCAGAAATGCCGGGACTAATGGCGATTCAGAGGAAATACAAAGGAAAAAAACCTTTGGATGGCGCCCGTATTATGGGCTCTCTGCATATGACGATCCAGACGGCTGTCCTGATCAAGACGCTGAAAGGCTTAGGGGCCGAAGTCCGTTGGGCGAGCTGCAATATTTTCTCGACACAGGACCATGCGGCGGCGGCGGTCGCTGATTTAGGCGTTTCTGTGTTTGCCTGGAAGGGGGAGACCCTCAAGGATTATTGGTGGTGCACGAAACAAGCCTTATCGTTTCCCGGAGGGAAAGGCCCGGCATTGCTTGTTGATGACGGCGGAGATGCGACCTTGATGGTACATCTGGGTTATGAGGCCGAAGAGAACCCTTCTGTTTTGGACAAGAAAACGGACGCAGAGGACGAAAAACAATTATTCGCAAGTTTGAAGGAAACGCTCAAGGAAAATCCCAAGAAATGGCATAGGATCGTACAAGAGATCAAAGGCGTGTCCGAAGAGACGACCACGGGGGTCCACCGCCTTTACCAGATGATGGAGCAGGGCAAGTTGTTGTTCCCGGCCTTTAATGTCAATGATTCGGTCACGAAATCGAAGTTCGACAATCTTTACGGTTGCCGTGAATCTCTGGCCGACGGCATAAAACGGGCCACCGACATTATGGTCGCCGGGAAAGTCGTTGTCGTCTGCGGTTACGGCGATGTCGGCAAGGGGTGTGCGCATTCCATGAAATCCTACGGGGCGCGTGTGATTATCACCGAGATCGATCCGATTTGTGCGCTTCAAGCCGCCATGGAGGGCTATGAAGTCAAAACGGTCCATGACACGCTTGAGGAAGGGAATATTTACGTCACTGCTACTGGCAACTGCGAAGTGATCACGGCTGACCATATGTCGAAAATGAAGGATAAGGCCATCATATGCAATATCGGGCATTTTGATAATGAGATCCAGGTTGCCCAACTTGAAAAATGGCCTGGGATAAAGAAGGTCAATATTAAGCCGCAGGTGGATGAATACCATTTCCCTGACGGCCATTCCATTATCCTTTTGGCCGAAGGACGGCTTGTCAATTTGGGTTGCGCGACCGGCCATCCGTCTTTTGTCATGAGCAATTCGTTTACGAATCAGACATTGGCTCAAATCGAACTGTGGAACAATGAACACAAAAAGGATGTTTATCGGCTGCCAAAACATCTTGATGAAGAAGTCGCCCGTTTTCATCTGGACAATGTCGGCGTAAAATTGACAAAACTGACCAAAAAACAGGCAGATTATATCGGCGTTCCGGTGGAAGGCCCGTATAAATCCGATCATTATCGATACTGATAAAATTAGCGTATGGCACGGCAGTTCATCTGAACCCGAATGGGGCCAGGATCTTCCGTGCCTTCTGGTTTTAACGGATTTTTTGGGATAATCCTTAGGCAAGGAGAAGGACAATGCAATCAAAATCAACCAGCAAGTTAGTTGGGATCAGTGTTGTCTTGGGAGCGTTCTTTCTAAATGCTGTTTCGTTCAGTTCTGCCGCGAATCTGCCGGCGGAATCCAAAATTAGCGAAGTGACGGTCTATCCTGGTTCGGCGCGTGTGACACGGCAAGCAAACATTGATCTTTCTGTTGGCGAGCACAGCATTGTTTTTGAGAATATCAAACCGCAACTGGATGAAAATTCGTTAACGGTGACGGGCAAAGGCACCGCGCAGGTCAAAATATTCGGCGCGTATATTAAAAGCGAATATTCCAAAGAAACTGCTGATGAGCGGGTCAAAGAGTTGGAAGCGCTAATCGAAAGCCTGTCGGACCAGATCCAAATGGAAGGTAATAACAATGAAATTTTGAGCAAAGAGCTTGAATATCTTGATTCGATCAAGTTATTTTCCGGGCAACAGATACCCAAAGATTTGGTCACGAGCATGCCTTCGGTTGAGAATCTTGAGGGCGTCAGGGGCTTTTTGATGGAACGTTATGGGGATGTCAACAAACGAAAAGAGGCGATCGCGGTTAAAATACGGGAACTTAATAAGGAAAAGGAAGTCGCGCGACGCAAGCTCAATGAATTGCGCAGTTTCGGGAGCCAACAACAGCGCTTGCTGGTTGTTGATTTGGAATGCGCGAAGGCAGGCAAGTTTGCCCTGGACGTTTCCTATTTGGTCCGTGGGGCGAATTGGCGATCCGTGTATGATGCGAGGGCCGATCTCAATAAAGCGGAGGTTGAGTTAACCTCTTTTGGCATGATCAAGCAGACGACCGGTGAAGATTGGGAAAATGTTCAGCTGACCCTTTCAACGGCGCAGCCGACGGTCAGCGGCCGTATGCCTTACGTGGAACCGTGGATCCTAAATCCGATACAGCCGAGAGCTAGGGAAGCAATGGCTCCCGCCATGATGCCGATGAAAGGTATGGCGATGATGAAGGATGAAATCGGCGGGCAATATGAGCCGTATTACATGTCTGTCGGAGAATCGGCGAGCGTTCCGCTTGAACAAGAAGCCGATTTGGCTTATTCGCAAACGGAACAAAAAGGAGTTTCGGTTGTCTTTAAGATCGTGCGGCCGGTCACAATAAAATCTGATGGGTCTGATAACAGATATCCGATTTCAGCCCAGGTTCTTAAGGCAAATTTTGAATATTCAAGTTACCCGCGTATGGTACCATTTGCCTATTTAGGCAGCCGTGTTGTCAATTCAAAAGATTTACAATTGCTTGCCGGAGAAGTCAACCTATTCCTGGAAGGGGATTATATTGGCAAATCCAACGTTGATAACATTGGGCCCGGAGAAGAATTCAGTCTTTATTTGGGGATTGATGAAAATGTTAAGGTCAAGCGGGAGCAAATATCGCGCAAGGTTGACGATGTCTTGATCGGTGGGATCAAATCCCCGAACCGCACAACCACGTTTGAATACAAACTAACGGTTGAAAATTACAAAAATAAAAACATCAATGTCCATCTTTTCGAGGCCATGCCGGTATCTGAGAATGAACGCATTAAAGTCAAGGTGAGCGATGTCAGCCTCAAGCCCAATGATAAGGACTGGAAAGACCGGGCAGGGATCTACCGCTGGGAATTCACGTTGAAACCTGAGGAAAAAAGGGAAATATTCTATTCATTTAGCGTTGATCATCCGCGCGAGATGAATATTCCAGGGATATAATCATGGCTATAAAAAAAATTGGCATTTTGACTTCCGGGGGCGACGGGCCGGGGATGAACGCGGCCATCCGCAGTGTGGTGCGTTGTTCTCTGTCTAACGGCCTGGAAGTGGACGGAATTATCCGTGGTTATCAGGGCCTGATCGATGATGAAGTCGTCCCTTTAAACCATCGTTCTGTGTCAAACATTATTAACCGCGGGGGGACGATCCTGAAGACGGCTAGGTCGAAAGAATTCATGACTGAAGAAGGGCAGAAAAGAGCGGTGGCAACGTTAAAAAAACATGCGATCGACGCGCTGGTTGTGGTCGGAGGCGACGGTTCTTACCGCGGGGCCCAGGTCCTTTTTGAGAAATATCATGTTCCGGTCATCGGCATGCCAGGGACTATTGACAATGACTTGTTCGGGACCGACCAAACCATCGGCTGTCATACGGCGGTCAATACGGCTTTGGAGTCAATCGACAAGATTCGCGATACGGCGCACAGCATGGAGAGGATCTTTGTGATTGAAGTGATGGGTCGAAATTCCGGCTATATTGCGCTTGAGGTTGCCCTTGGCGCCGGCGCCGAAGATGTTATTATCCCCGAACGTAAATTTAATTATGATCAGCTTTGCCAAAATATTGTTCAGGGCAATAAAATGGGGAAAATCAGCTGGATGATCGTTACGGCAGAGGGGGCTGCTAAGGCACCCGATGTTGCCAGCACGATTAGTAAGATGACCGGGCTTGAAACACGGTTCGTAGTTCTAGGGCATGTCCAGCGCGGGGGGACACCTGTCGGGGATGACCGGATTTTGGCGACCCGCTTAGGTGCGCGGGCGGTAAAGTTGATTAAGCAGGGCGATTTTGGGAAAGCTGTCGGGATTTGGGAAGATGAGATCAATGTCATAGACTTGCCGAAAGCCTGTAAACGGGAAAATAAGAACGTCGATGAATATCTGGAGCTGATCAAGTTATTGCGGTAAAAAGCTTATTCGAGAGTCGGTTATTCATAGAAAAGAAAGGAAAAGAGATGCCCAAAATTTATTACGACAAAGATGCCGATTTGAATGTGTATAAAAACAGGACCATCGCGATCATCGGTTATGGGATCCAGGGGCGCGGCCAAGCGTTAAGCTTACGCGACAGCGGCCTTAATGTGATTGTCGCTGAGCTTTCCGGCACACCGAACTATGATATAGCAAAGGCGGATGGATTTGATCCAGTCGAGGCCAAAATTGCGGCTAAAAAGGCTGATGTCATCATGATCTTGACTCAAGACCATGTTCAGGCATTATTGTACCGCAAATCCATAAAACGCAATTTGAAAAAGGGGAAATCCATCGCGTTTGCCCATGGATTTAATATTCATTTCGGCCAGATCAAACCGCCGGAGGATGCGGATGTATGGATGATTGCGCCTAAAGGCCCAGGGGCCTTGGTCCGGCGTCAATTTGAAGAAGGCAAGGGCGTACCGTGTCTTGTCGCGATCCATCAAAATGCTTCCGGAAACGCGCTTAAAGACGCTTTGGCCTACGCGAAAGGGATCGGCGGCGGCCGCGCCGGGATCTTTGAAACCACTTTTAGGGAAGAAACTGAGACCGACCTTTTTGGCGAGCAGGCCGTTCTTTGCGGGGGCGCCAGCGAATTGATGAAAGCGGGTTATGAAACATTGGTGGAAGCCGGATATGCCCCTGAAATGGCGTATTTCGAATGCGTGCATGAGATGAAACTGATCGTGGATCTTATCTACGAGCATGGATTCAAGGGCATGAGAAGCCGGGTCTCGGATACCGCGGAATATGGCGACTATACGCGGGGGCTGAGGATTATCAACGATCGCACGCGAAAAGAGATGAAAAAAATCCTTGCTGAAGTCCAATCCGGAAAGTTCGCGCGCGAATGGATGCGGGAAAACAGGAGAGGGCGGCCTCATTTCAATAAGTACCGCAAGGATTCCGAAAATCATCCTGTTGAGAAAGTCGGCGCCCAGCTTCGCGCCATGATGCCTTGGATGAAAAAATAAACCATATGAAATTACATTTGGGCTGCGGCACAAAAAAGCTTGAAGGATGGATCAACATTGATTCGATTGAGGCGTGCCAACCGGACCTTCTTTTTGACATCAGCCGGCCTCTCCCCTATGGCGATGTGACGGTCGATGAGATTTTGGCGGAAGATTTGCTGGAACATTTTGATAAATATATGCGCTTTGTTGTTTTCTACGAGTGGACACGGGTTTTAAAAATAGGCGGCAAGATGGTTCTTCAAGTCCCGAATTTTAAAAAGACCCTTTTTAAGTATTTCAAATTCGGGTATGATAATTTTGTCGATTTTATTTTCGGCGAGAATATGTGGGAGTCCGAAACCTATATCGGGCATTTTGGAAATCACAAATGGGGGTATTCCAAAGAAACATTAATGGCGTTTGTCAAACAGTTTGGCATCGAGCCGGTCAGTATGGAAACGAAAGGGCTCAATCTGCGGTTTGTGGGAGTGAAAAAAAGGCATGTGCCGAGGGAAGAACTCGATCAGGCGCAGATTTATTCCCATGCCAACAGGTTTGGGGCAAAATCGGATCATGTCTCCGTCGGATTTGCGCGTCATAAAATTGAGGAATTTCAGAATAGTGCAATGAGCTTGAAATCATGACTATGGAAAAAGACAGGGTTTTGATATTCGATACAACGTTGAGGGACGGCGAACAGGCGCCTGGCGCGAGCATGAACAAGCAGGAAAAGCTGGAGATCGCGTTTGCCTTGGAACGACTGGGCGTCGATATCATTGAGGCGGGGTTCCCGGTCATCTCCAAGGGGGACTTTGACGCCGTCCGCGCGGTGGCGAAACATATCAAGGAATCGACGGTTTGCGGCCTGGCGCGTTGCATCAAGAAGGATATTGACGCGGCCAACGAGGCTTTAAAAGGGGCAAAGAAAAAACGTATCCATGTCTTTTTGGCAACATCCAAGATCCACATGCAGTATAAATTGAAAAAACCACCGGAGGAGATCTTAAGGATGGCGGTCGATTCGGTCAAATATGCCAAGACGAAAGTCTCGGATATTGAATTCTCGCCAGAAGACGCGTCGCGCAGCGAACGGGGTTTTTTGTTCAAGATCTTGGAGGAAGTGATCAAGGCAGGAGCAGGGACCGTTAATATCCCAGACACCGTAGGCTATAGCATTCCGGCAGAATTTGGAAAGCTTATTGCGGATATAAAGAACAATGTGCCGAATATTAACCGGGCCATTATTTCCGTGCATTGTCACGACGATTTGGGCGTTGGGGTGGCGAACTCTCTTGAGGCTGTGCGTCAGGGGGCGAGGCAGGTGGAATGCACCGTAAACGGTATCGGCGAACGGGCCGGAAACGCATCGATGGAAGAAATTGTCATGGCCATTAAGACGCGTTCGGACATTTACGGATGCACAACGGGAATTAAGACGCAGGAAATCTGCCGTGTTTCCCGGCTGGTGAGCAAATACACGGGATTTGTTGTCTCTCCGAACAAGGCGATCGTTGGCGGCAACGCGTTTCGACATGAAGCCGGCATTCATCAGGACGGTATTTTAAAGGAACGCTCGACCTATGAGATCATGCGTCCCGAAGATGTGGGCTTTGTCGGGACAGGGCTGGTGCTGGGAAAACATTCCGGACGGCACGCGTTTAAGGACCGGTTAAAAAGCCTGGGGATTGAATTAAAAGAAGATGAGGTTGACAGGGCTTTTGACCGCTTCAAGAATGTCGCGGATAAAAAGAAACATGTATTTGATGAAGACTTGATCGCTCTTGTCGAGGATGAGGTTAAGGTTTTTCAGAAGACATGGCATCTGGTGAGCATGTCTGCGCAAAGCAGGACCAATGTTGCCCCTCATGTTGAAGTGGTTTTGAAATCCAAAGGCAAGGAATACAGGAAGGCTTCTACCGGCGACGGGATCGTTGATGCGTGTTATAAAGCCATTGAGGGCATTGCGAAAATAAAAGGCGAATTGTTGGATTATACCATCCATTCGGTTACCCACGGAAAAGACGCTTTAGGGGAAGTGACGGTCAAGGTGAAAATGAAGGACAAAAGCGTCATTGCCCATGGGGCCAGCACGGATATCCTGGAAGCTTCGGCAAAGGCTTACATTAATGCCATCAATAAAGTGCTTTCGCAACAAACCGGCCCGAAATATTAAATTTTCTTGAAAAGGTTGGAATCCGATCCTTCCCGCAAAGGTTTTAAACATCTGTGGATAAGGGAATGATGCCAGAAAACAAATTAATATATGGAATTGTCGGTTATCCCGTCGAACATAGTCTTTCGCCCCTGATGCATAATACAGCTTTTGCTGAGCTGGGAGTGAATGCGCTTTATAAGCTTTTTCCTTTAAAGGAAGATGAGCTTGATGAATTCTTTATTGGGCTGCGAAGCGAAGAGAGCTTGATCTATGGGTTCAATATCACGGTGCCGTATAAAGAAACGGTACTAAAATATTTGGATATATTAACGCCGTTTGCGGAAAAAGTCGGGGCGGTCAATACAGTCGTCATTAACAAAGAACGGAAACTGATGGGTTATAACACCGACGCCCCGGGATTTTTATCGCATTTAACGGAATTGGGATTCCAAACCAAGAATAAACGCATTGCGATCCTGGGCGCCGGTGGCGTATCCAGGGCCATGATCGCCGCTTTATGCCTGATTGCGGAGAGACCGCAATCCATACGGATTTATGATATGGTCAAAAAGAAAGCCGATGCGCTGGTGGATGACCTGAGTGAAAGGATTGATTTAAGCAATGTGGAAGGCGTGCGGAGCATCGATGACCTGAATATTGAGATTTCGGATTTTTTGATCAATGCGACACCCATCGGTATGCAGGAAGGAGACCCCTGCCTTGTGGAGCCGCAGATGCTCCATTCCAACATGTTTGTCTATGACGTCGTTTATAATCCTGAAGAAACGGCGCTTTTAAGAGAGGCAAAAAAGCGGGGGGCTCGGGTTTCTAACGGCCTTGGGATGCTTTATTATCAAGGGGTGCTATCTTTTCAGCATTGGGCGAACATTGCCCTTAATGATCAAATAAAACAGAAAATGCGAAAGAGCCTTGAGAAAGGAGTCCGGAAATAATGGAAGCGACTGTCATAGGGATTTTCATGTTTATTTTCGGTTCGATTGTCGGAAGTTTTCTCAATGTGTGTATTGTCCGAATGCCGCATGAAAGATCTGTTGTCGCACCCCGCTCGCATTGCGTGCATTGTCAGAAAATGATCCCCTGGTACGACAATATCCCTTTTGTCAGTTATCTGGCTTTGCGAGGAAAGTGCCGTTTCTGCGGCGGAAAAATATCTGCCCGGTATTTTATTGTTGAACTGATCACGGCGCTTGTTTTTTTGGTTTTTTACCGGCATTTCGGGCTTACCGTTCTTTTATGGCCTTATCTGGTCATGATGTCCGGTTTTATCGTGGCAACGTTCGTTGATTTTGAGCACCGCATTATTCCTGATGAAGTCAGCATCGGCGGAATGATCGCGGGGCTTGTTTTCAGTTTATTCATTCCCCAGATGCATGATGTTGTTCCAAACGGGCGGTCGTTTGTCATGGTCCATCTGAATTCTTTCGGACTGTCGGTTTTAGGCGTCTTGGCAGGCGGCGGATCCATTTATGTGATGGGCGTGCTTGGGGACTTTCTTTTCAAAAAGGAATCCATGGGCGGCGGTGACGTTAAGTTGATGGCCATGGTCGGGGCCTTCATGGGCTGGAAGATGGCCATACTGGCTTTCTTCATCGCCCCTTTCTTCGGTGCTGTTTATGGTATCATTGAAAAGATCCGTACTAAAGACACCGCTATTGCCTATGGACCATTTTTGGTCTTAGGCGCAATCATATGTTTGTTTTGGGGCGACGCCATCCTTGCCTGGATCATGCGCGGGTACGGACTATCATAAATTATCAAAGTATCCCTCAATAACCCCCTTTTTATCCTCTTAGATGTGTGTGTGACACCAAAATGATAATGTCCTAATTGGCCAAAATAGGAATGTCCTAATAGAATACCCTCCGTAAGGAGGGGATTCCATGAGA
>JAFGFL010000032.1 GCA_016931055.1 Candidatus Omnitrophota bacterium
GGCGTCTCAGCTTTTTCCAACCGCACCTCGGGACAACAGTTTTTGTTCTCTGAATAAAAACTTAAGGAACAAAAACTGGTGGGCACAGAAGGGCTCGCGAGCTCCGAAGGAGCGAAGTCCCGAGCCACTTTTCTTAATACTCCTGTGGCGAGGGAAACCTTCTGCTTGGCCCATATTTAATAAGTTTCCTTTTGTTCTCGATGCTATAATCCTTAACTTCAACTTCTCTTCAACTTCTCGCCGTTTTGCTTTAACTGAACTGTCAAACTCTTCCGTATAAACTAATTTAACAGGTTTCCTTGCCTTTGTGTATCGTGAACCGCGTCCATTATTATGTCGTTTTACCCTATCCTCAACATTTTCACTGCTTCCAACATAATACGACCGGTCATTGCATTCTAGGATATACATATACCACATATTTTACATTGGCCCCTCGGCGCCTCAGCTTTTTCCAACCGCACCTCGGGACAACAGTTTTTGTTCTCTGAATAAAAACTTAAGGAACAAAAACTGGTGGACACAGAAGGGCTCGTCCTCGCTTTTCCATTAAACAAAAATCCAAATTTGCAGAAAAAAGCGAGGACGTACTCATTTCATTCTAAACATTTATATAGAAAAATGAGTGCGAACCTTCGTGCTGGTCTCTCAACCATAAAGTTCAAATGGGCACAAGAGGAGTCGAACCTCTGACCTCTGCCATGTGAGGGCAGCACTCTAACCAGCTGAGCTATGTGCCCTGGGATACTCAGATCTGGGCCCACAGGGACTCGAACCCCGGACCAATTGATTATGAGTCAACTGCTCTAACCGACTGAGCTATGGGCCCATAAATATTACTATTAATAGTACAAATTTGCACTACAGCATAACATAATGACCCATCATTTTCAACTGATTTTCCTGGCGAGCCTTCCTTTGGGTAAGATTCAAAAATGCTTCTGTTTCAATGCTTTAAAACTGAATCCTCTTCAGTAATACCCATTTTGTGCCCATTGTTGTTCCATGGCAAACCTTCACCCACTCATTAGGGTGTTTCGCCGCGCCGACTCAGTGATGATTAAGCAGGGCGCATCGAACCACAAAAAAAGCTCCCATGAGGGAGCCTTTGATTTGTCAACTTATTTAACACAACTTCCAATTACTCGATAACCTTGACTTTTATAACGCCGTATGGTTTCACACCTTGAAAAGTAACGGCATAAGAACAATAAATTTCAAATTCACGCGGAATGGTCGAACTGCTGCCAACAAATCTTCTGGAAACCTTTTTACCGGGTTCTAACATAAGCCTTTCTCTTTTTCTTTCTTTTTTATCTAAAGCGGCAACCGCGCCCCATTGCGCGTCCCCATAGAGAAAGTATAAGTTTTGTTCATCAAGGTTCCTGACCCAAAGATTCTTCAGGGAAATATTTTCCAGAGCGACCATGACTTCAATATTCTCGCCAACTTTATAAATTTCCTTATCCGTTCCTAAAGACAATTTCAAAGGAAGATATTTTTGTTGCTCCCCCAATAAAGGATCGCCGTTTGCCTGGACAATCTCTTGGATATTGAACCTTAACCATTTGCGGTTCGATTGCTGATAACCGGCAAATTTAACATTCAATAGCGGGAAAGTGAAATTGAACGCCCTTCGACCATATTCATTAAAAATAACATCTTTCGGACGGACCATCGTCACCCCAAACTTAAGGAATTCGCCCTTGCGCATCCCTTCAGAAATCTCATGTTCATATTCAATGGCATAGATCCCGTACTGATTTGTCGAAAGGGCCTGCGGCCCGAAATCAACCAGATTGTCAAAATCCTTCTTCACGGAATAAATATGATCATAAATCGTCATCATCACACGGTTGCATACATCTTTCAAGGAATCAGAAACTTGCCCTTTGGGGACAGTAGAAAAAATATCCTCAACGGCATGCCCATTCCCGCAAGGCAAGACAGAGAACATTACCCCAATTAGAATCACAATGGCCGTTTTGTTTCTCATACGCTTATTTAACCAAAAAAAGCCTGCTAAATCAACCAGCAGGCTTTTTTTATCTTAACTATGCATCTGTCAATCAAAACAAAAGTGTCCATGAAGGTCAGATTATTTGATCTTCTTTAGCCGCCATATCCAAAAACTGCTTGATGCGCCTGGACCGTGTCGGATGGCGCAATTTGCGTAAAGCCTTGGATTCGATCTGACGGACACGCTCGCGGGTCACGTTGAATTCGCTTCCCACCTCTTCGAGGGTCCGTGTGGTCCCGTCATGAATGCCGAAACGAAGTTCCAGGATCTTCCGTTCGCGATCATCAAGCGTATTTAAGACATGCGTGATCTCATCCTTGAGCATAGACTGCAGGGTCGCGTTGGCCGGCGACACGGCTTTTTTATCTTCGATAAAATCACCGAAATGCGTATCCCCTTCATCCCCAATGGGCGTCTGCAAAGAAATCGGCACCTGCGAGATCTTTAAGATCTCTTTGACCTTTCCTATAGGAATGCGCATCTGTTTGGCGATCTCCTGGGCCGTCGGTTCACGGCCAAATTCCTGGACGAACAAACGGGAAACCCGGATGATCTTGTTGATCGTCTCGGTCATGTGAACGGGAATGCGTATGGTTCTGGCCTGGTCCGCGATGGAACGCGTGATCGCCTGGCGGATCCACCAGGTGGCATACGTTGAGAACTTGTATCCGCGTTTATACTCGAACTTCTCGACCGCACGGATCAATCCCATGTTGCCTTCTTGGATCAAATCCAGAAAAGAGAGCCCGCGGTTAATATATTTCTTTGCGATACTGACCACCAAACGCAAGTTCGCTTCCACAAGAAGTTTTTTGGCCTTATTGAATTTGGCCTGCCGGATCTTGATAACACGCAACTGCTCTTTAATCTCATCGATCGGCTGCCCTAATTCCCGCAATAATTTCCTTTTTTCTTTTTTGAGCTTCTCCAGATCCGCTTTCTTCTTGCCATTCCTATTCTTGACGATCCGATCGATTTTCTCAATCTGATTGACCATGGCCCTGATCCGGACGACGATCCCTTCATTAACAGCTGCCGTCAGCTTAAATTGGGCAAGGATTTCCGCCGACTTTTGGGACCCCACGCGCGTACGGCTCACTTTCTGTTTAATGCCCGTCAGCTCCTTCATCAATTTCGGACGGCGTTCCAATTCATCTTTAACGACATCCTCGACATTAATTTCCTCGTTCAGCACGCGGTTGATGCTTTTCAAGGCCTCTTTACGGGCATAGGCCGAAACATAAAGCGCCTCGGCAAATTTGTGCTCTGCCTCCTCGATACGTTTGGCAAGATTGATCTCGTTCTCCCGCGACAGCAAAGGGATCGACCCCATTTGCTTCAAATACATTTTGACGGGGTCATCCAAGGGGATAAATTTATCCGAATAAACTTCGTCCTCTTTGCTTTCCTCACGAACACGGCGCACCTCCTGCTCCCGGGATTCTTTGTCCAAGTCGCCGGAAGAAATCTCGCCCTCATCCTCAGACTCAATAATTTTGATGTCTTTCCCATCTAAAATATCAAACACTTTGTCGATCTCTTCAGATGATTCGACGTTTTCCGAGAGGGCTTCATTTACTTCGTCATAGGTCAAAAAACCTTTCTTCTTGCCCAGCAGGATAAGTTTTTCAATATCTTGTTTCAGATCATCTGTCTTCACGGATTGTTTCATTTATGCTCCCGTCATTTTTCCTTCCGCCATGATTCATGGCGGAATAAGGTCGACCCTTTTTTACACAACAGGACACGATGTATAACAGGACGACCTAAAGAACAGCTTCTTTTGTGAGTTGATTATATTTCTTAAGCAAGGCGTCAACTTCAGACTGCCGGCCTTGCTGCTCTGCCTCGCTGATCTGCGACTGCAATTCTTTCATCTGCATCTTGACCCGGTCCTTCTTCATCCGATTGATATAATCGCTGTGGATCTTTTTGATGTCGCCGGAAAAAATGCTTTCTTTCGCCATGACTTGCGCGATCAAATGCTGCATTTCCTGATCTTCAAAACTGTTGATCAAATTCGCCCCGCTGATTTCCTTTCCCTGGTCAAACAGGTCAAAGATCTTGGAGATGACTTCGCGGATCCGCTTGTCCTGGAAATCCGAAGGGGCGATCTCCCTCATGGTTGCCGCAATTAAGCTTTCTTCCTCCAAGAGCAATTTTAGAATGTCCGTCTCGACAACACGGATCTGTTCGACAATGGCCGTCATCGGGGCAAGGACCCTTCCGAAATTCTTTTTCTCCCCCGTCATTTGTCGGACTTTTTTCAGTTCGGTCAACAGCGCCGATTCGGGGACCGTCAACGCCTGGGCCAAACGTTTGAGATACTCCGATTGCAGGACGGCGTTGCCGAATTTGTCGATGGTCTGGAGCATTTCTCCAGAAATCCTTGCCTTACTTTCAATCGCCTGGACATCATAACGTTTCGTCAAGATATTCAGTTTATAATCAAAGAGGCCTTGAGCCTCATGGATTTTTTGGCGAAAGCTGTCAACCCCATATTGACGGATAAATGAGTCCGGATCATGCCCTTGTTCCAACGTTGCCACCTTGACGTTCATGCCTTCCTCGATCAAAATATCAAGGCTGCGCAGCATGGCCATTTCGCCGGCCAAGTCCATATCAAAGAGCATCACCACATTCTTCGTGTAACGATGCAACAGACGGATCTGCTCAACGGTCAGCGCTGTCCCGCATGAAGCGACAATATTCGTCACTCCATCCTGATGGGGCATAATGCAATCCATGTACCCTTCGACGATAACAACAAAATCTTCCTGGCCGATCGCTTGTTTGGCTAAGTGAAAACCGTAAAGATGATGTCCCTTCACATAAACCGGTGTTTCGGGCGAATTGAGGTACTTTGCCGTTTTCTTGGATGGATCGCGATCAGGCTCCAAGGTCCGCGCGCCAAAGGCACGGCAATGGGCCTGTGTGTCAAAAATCGGGAAAATGATCCTGTTGCGGAAACGGTCATAATAACCCCGATCTTTATCGCGGGGAAGGATCAATCCCGCTTTTTCCATCAATCCCAAATGAATTTTTTTATCGCGCAGGTACTCGATCAAGCCGTCCCATTGGTCTAAAGCAAATCCCAATTGGAACTTCTCGACGGTCTTCAGTTCAATCTTCCGTCTTTTAAGGTAATCGCGGGCCTCCTTGGCCGGCTGGCTCTTCCCATGGATCAAGTTCTGATGGAAATATTCTGCCGCCAGGACATTGATTTTAAAGATCAATTGCCTGATATTCGTTTCCTGGGCGTTGTCCTTGGCCTCAGGGATAACAACATTCGCTTTCTGGGCCAAGAGGCGGACCGCTTCGGGAAATTCCAAACGGTCCTGTTTCATGATAAAGCCTATCACGTTGCCTCCGACATGGCATCCGAAACAATGGAAAATCTGTTTGTCAGGATTGACGATAAAAGACGGCGTCTTTTCATGATGGAAGGGGCACGACCCTTTAAAATTCCGTCCGGCTCTCTTTAATGGGACATAAGCGGATATAATCTCGACGATATCACACCGGTCGATCACTTGCGCAATGATCTCATCAGGAATGAGTCCCATTATCGCTTAAATCTCCTAAATCCTGAACACGCTACAATCTCAAATTTGCCCTTTTTCGACAACTGGTCCAAGATCAGATTCATACCCAGATTATCGCTTGCCATATGCCCGGCATTAACAACAAAAAGATATTCCGATTTGATCTTCTGAAAATGCGTCTGTGAATAATGCATGCCCACGAGCGTCTGGACGCCTAACTGGGAGATCCTGGGAAAGATATCTTTAGGCCCTTCCGTCCCGCCGGTCATATCGATAAAAACACGTCCGGCTTTATCCTTTTCCTTGCCGATAATGATTTTGGGGCCGGCGTTCAAGGCGGCCGCATGCCGATATTCCGGCTCCTTCATCAAAAGATCGACAAGCTGTTTAAGCGTATTGGGTTTTTTGGTATCGACGAGCTTTTGGAGATATCGGGCGACATGATTATCCGCGGGCGTATGGCAGCACAGGAATGGGATATTCAATAACCTTGCCGCGTCGACGGCACGGTCATGGTTGGAGCTGTGAACATTGCGGGCGACTTCTCCGATCCGCTTCGTCATCAGGTCACGAGCGATGTTCTCTTCGATCCCCAAATTCACTAACAGATCGGTCTGCACATCCATCACATCATAAAGCCCGGCTAACGCGATGCCTTTGGGATGATGCGACAGGACAAGATCAAAACCCTCCCCCTTTTGGGCCAATCGGTCGGCCAGCAAGAGCTCCCCTACGTCAATATCGATCCCCACCAAAATTCGTTTTACGTCTTTCTTCGGATCTCCATGCAAGATCCGCGAATCCGCGTATGGATTCCTTAATGATTCTCTATCAAAGAACTTGCGCGATACCGAATCGAGTTTTTTGTATTGCTTTTTCTTCTCAAGCAGACGCTTCTGAATCTGCTTTGGCCCCCGCAGATCCGCTTGAATACCCGCCCGGATAAAACCCTCATAAATCTCTCTTAACGTCAAAGCCGGTCCTCGCCCCAAAGATACAACTTATTTCGTGTTCTTGTTCTTCGCTTCCGTGATCAGATCTAACGCCTTTTCATTGAACGGTTCCTTCGGGAAAAACCTTGCGATCAAGACCGAATAGGTCGCTCTATAAAAATCGACGGCAACATGGCGAAAGATAGGATAACTTACCGATTGCCGGGCCCTGGAGGAAGCATGCTCCTGATTCACAAGCAACAAAGCAAAAAATATCAAACCGCAGCCAAAATAACTCCGCACCAACGAAAGGATGATCCCGCCATACCGGTCGATCTTTTTATGAAAATTGATCTTCAAGATCAAGTTCCACCCTTTGCTTATCATAAGGAACACAACAAAGATCAGGAGACTCAACAAACCGAAGGCCGGGAACGCGGTAGCCGCTTGCTTTCCAAAAAACTGAATCCTTAAAACATTTGCAAAACGCACATAATAGTGCACGGAAACAAAATTCACGCAGACAACGCCTAACAGCATGAAACCTTCAAAAATAATCCCCTTGCGTGCGCTCATGTAAACGGTCGTGACAATCACAATAATCAAAAACAAATCAACAGCGTTTAGATGTGCGGTTGTCGTGCCCATATTATACTAATTGTAATAGAAAAGCGATAAAGTATAACACACGCATAAAAGCGTGTCAAGAAAGCGTTACCACCTTGATTTATATGTAAATTATTGATAATTCAGAACTTACAAAACTTCGTTTTTTACTTTCCAATTGTTAATCCTTGACATTCCCCCGCCCAGATGTTACGCTTCAAATTGCAGACCATCCCCCGCCTAAGGCGGTAAAAGCTAAGGACTATTATGGACGCCCAAGTCCCAGATAAACCAATCACTGACAACGATGAACTCACCCGCAGCCTCAGAGAACTGGCTGTCCTCTATGAAATCAGCAACGCCATGCGGACAACCCTTGACCTTGAGCACATCCTGTATATCATCCTGACAAGCGTGACATCACATACCGGGCTGGGATTTAACAGGGCCATTTTGTTTTTGGAGAATAAAACCGATCGGTGTTTGGAACCCACAATGGCTATCGGTCCGGAATCGTTAGAGGACGCCCGAAAAATCTGGGAATATATCTCACACCATGGCCAACATCTGGATGACCTGATCCACAAGGAAAAACTTGATCAAAATATCAGCCATGGAACGCTTTTCAAGTCCATCGAGAAGCTCAAGATCCCCTTCGGCATGCCGGAAAACAGCCTTTTGTTGACGGCCTACGCAAAAGGGAAACCCATGCACATCCCCCAGGAAAAGATATCCCAGTATGCCGACGACCCTCTTCTGCAGGCCTTTAAAACAAATGAACTGGTTGTAATGCCTCTAAAAGCCAAAGACCGGGTCAACGGCCTGATCATCGCCGATAATCTTTACACGCGAAAACCGATCACAGAAAACGATCTGAGAATGTTCACCATGCTTGCCAACCAAGCTGGGCTTGCGATTGAGAACTCCAGGCTCTACGAACTGATCAAGCACAAAAGCCACACGGACGCCATCACGAATTTGTGGAACCATGGTTTTTTTCAGGACACGCTGTCAAAAGAAATCGCGCAAGCTCAAAATACACAACAGACGATCAGCTTAATCATGATCGATATCGACAACTTCAAAAAAGTCAATGATACTTATGGGCATCAAAACGGCGATATTGTTTTAAAGAAAATGGCCAACATTTTAAGAGAATCCTCGAGAGAAGGTGACTATGTCTGCCGATACGGAGGGGAGGAATTCTCCATCATTTTGACGCAAACCAACAAAGATCAAGGCTTCATCATCGCGGAAAGAATCAGGCAAAGGATCGCAGAATATTGTTTCCCAAAATTTTCCTCCGAGGAGCATCTTAAAATATCCGTCAGTGTCGGTTTGGCCGTCTTTCCCGACCATGCCCAAACCAAAGAAACTCTCATCGCCGCGGCTGACAAGGCGATGTATCGCGCCAAATTAAGCGGCAAAAACCAGACATGCGTTGCCTAACGCCGGTCAGACTTCGACCAATTCTTCCTGTTTCTCTTTATCTTCCGAGAATTTCACCGAGACGATACGGGAAATGCCGGTTTCCGGCATGGTGATCCCATACATCACATCCGAACTGGCAATCGTCTTTTTGTTGTGGGTGATCACGATGAACTGCGCGATCTTGGAGAATTCTTTAAGAAGATAATTAAACCGGCCGACATTAGAATCGTCCAAAGCCGCATCGATCTCATCCAGGACGCAGAACGGGCTGGGGTTAACCTTAAAAACGCCGAAAATAAGCGCAATGGCCGTCAACGTTTTTTCTCCCCCCGAGAGAAGGCTGATATTCTGCAATTTCTTGCCCGGTGGTTTCGCGACGATTTCTATCCCGGATTCAAGGACATTTTCCGGATCGAGCAAAATAAGATCGGCCTCGCCGCCTCCAAATAATGTCCGGAAGTATATACGAAATTCCTCGCCGACCTTGTTAAACGTGTCCATGAACATCTGCCGCGTCGAGCGGTTGATTTTTTGGATCGTATTCATCAGCTGCGACTTGGCTTCCAGCAGATCGCTTTGTTGTTTCGTTAAGAACTCAAAACGCTCTTTCAATTCCTCGAATTCTTCGATGGCGACCAGATTAACGCTGCCGAAAGAATCGCATCTCTTTCGAAGGAGATCAACATCAGCGATCAGCGCCTCAATATTGACCGCCTCCTCAGGCTGCGGCCCTTCACTTTCGGCCCGTTGCCGAGCCTCCAGGTCCTGTTGGGCAACGGCCTGGTCAAAATCAATCTTGTAGGTTTGAAAAAGCCGGTTTTTGATATCCTGTTCATTGAACCCGAGTTTTTGGTCCTCAAGCTCCTCTTCGTGCAATCTTTGGTTTATTTGGTCTATTTCTTCTTCCAAGGATTTCATCTGCAACCGGGAGCTATTCATCCGCTGCCCCAAGTCCTCTTTTTGTGTCTCGTAATCAGTCAGGTTCCCACGCAGAGACTGCCGGCTGATCCCAATCTCCTTTATCTTCTCCTGCAATGTTTCGATGCCTAGTTCGTATTCGGTCCGTTTCCGCCCTTGTTCGCTGACCTCATCATCGATCTGCTTGATCTCCTCCAAGGACTTATCCAGGTCCCGCATGAAGAGTTCCTGATGTTCCTGCTCGCTTCTCAGCTTGTCCTTGCTGGATTCGATCTCCGTCTCCAACTGCGCGATAGCGACCAGGATCTCTTCTTTTTCCTGCGATTGGACGGCCACTTGAACTTGTCTTGCCTTAATATCGTTCTGGCACCACCCGATGTCCTGGCTGACCGTATCCAGAAGGTAATTCAATTCTTCCTCTTTTTTCTTGAGCGTCTCCAAGGTCCCGTTCACTTCCTGAAGCTCAGTGTCAACGAGAATGAGTTCTTCAGCCAATTTCTCGGCTTCCGTCAACATGTCTTTCTTTTGAGCCTCAAGAATGGACTGTTCTTTTTCCGCGCTATGAATATGCGCGTCGATCATCTCCAGCGAACCTCTCTGCTCGCGCAATTTATTCTCAAGATTCTCTTTCTGAAAGGCCAGCGTGCTGATCTCATAGTTCAGCTCTTCAATCTTGATCGAAATCTGCTGGGGGTCCAATTCAATGAATTTCGTTTCACAAATAATCTCGTATAACTGTTTCGCCTCAGGCAGGCCCAAACGCCCCTTTAAATATTCGAATTGGCCGGCATTCACCAAGCTGACCTCTTTAACCTTTCCCAAAATACCGGTATGATGATCCAAAGGCGGCGTTTGCGTGATAATGCGCCCCTCGATAACAGGATCAGGGATATCTTCATATTGGGCGTGCAGTTTTTCGATAAACTCCTTTTGCGATTTCAGAGAAAGGCACTTTTTCTCCAACTGGCTGATCTGTCCATCAAGCTGGGATAAACGGACCTTGGACTCCTCAATAATGGACAGGCGGTTGGTTTTATCCGTCTTCAGCGCATCCATGGTCTCGCGGACAGTATTGATCTGTCCGTTGACAACATCCAATTTCTGGTCACTCTCGCTTTTCTCCATCAATACTTTCCGGTTCTCCATTTCAAGCCGCCGCTTTCGGGCGATGGCGCCCTGGCTTTCCTTCATCATATCCGTCAATTCGTTGCGGACGCTGACTTGGCTGGACGTCAGGCTGAGTATTTTCTCCTCGTGTTCCTGGATCTTTCTTTTCGCCCCCGCGATCGACCGCTCAAGCCTGGTTAAAAGCTCCCGCTTTTCACCGAGCCTCTGTTCGTTATACCGCAGCGTCTCCTCAACAATAAATAAAGCCTGTCGGAACCCTTCCAGCTTTTCCTGCTGCTCCCGGCAGCGTTCGATCAGCTCTTCTTTTTTCTGCGTGAGTTTTTGCTCATTGTGATTGAGGCTTTCGATGCGCTCCTGGTTAAAACCGATCTGGCGGTTATTCAGATCAACCTGCCCGTCAAGCTTGATCTCATCGGAATGAAGTTCGCTGATCTTCAGTTCCAATTCGCTCAAATAATTGATCTCATTGTTCAAAAGATCAGAGAGTTCCGCGAGCTCTTGGCGTATTTGCGTCTCCTTGTTCTTCATCTCATCGAATTTAGCGCGTATCCTGTTTTTGTGCTCGCTGTAGGAACCGATCTGGTGCCGGGCCAATTTCACTTCCATTTCTTTCAGGCGCTCATATTCCACCTTATATTTCCTGGCTTTGTTGGCCTGACGCTCGATGGACGCGATTTGGCGCTTGACTTCAACCGTAATATCATTGACCCGCAGAAGATTGTTCTCGGTATCTTTGAGTTTGTTCAGCGCTTCACGTTTTTTGGCTTTGTATTTTGTGATGCCGGAAGCCTCGTCAAAGATCATACGCCGGTCTTCGGGGCGGGCGCTGACCACAAGGTCGACTTTCCCCTGCTGGACCAAAGAATAGGCCTCGGCGCCAATCCCGGTCCCCATCAGCAGTTCCTGGATATCCCTGAGGCGCATGATGTTCTTGTTCAGGAGATATTCGCTCTCTCCCGAGCGGAATAAACGGCGGGTGATGGTCACCTCATCATATTCGATATTCAGCATCCGGGATTCGTTGTCAAAGCTCAGGCTGACTTCCGCAAACCCAAGAGAAGGCTTGCTCGCCGTCCCGTTAAAAATGACATCCTCCATCGAGTCCCCGCGTAATTCCTTGACGCTTTGCTCGCCGAGGACCCAGCGGATCGCGTCAAAAATATTGCTTTTGCCGCACCCGTTCGGGCCCACAATCGCCGTTATCCCCGGCTCAAAATTGAGGACCGTCTTATCCGCAAAAGACTTAAAACCAAAGATCTCTAGCTTCTTAAAATACATGCGCGCTCCTCTCTTTGTCGTTTCTTAACTAAAGATATGTTGTCCCAATAATTCTGGCTACCCTTGATGATTGTCCAACCAATTGTCGATCTGCACTTTCTTGAAACGCCATTGACCGACTGTTTTGATGGCGGGAATTTTTCTGTTCTTGACCCATTCGTAAACAGTCCGTTTTTTGACACGAAGATAATCGGCGACTTCCTCAATTGTCATTAATTCTCTGTCAGGCATTTTAGAATCCAATATATGGATCATTTTCAATAACTAAATGTGCTAACAATATATGTTACAATTTATTACATAAAATAACGTGTGTCAATATTTTTATCAGTTTTCTTCAATATTAATCTTTAATTGTACAATTGAAATCAGATTAACCTATTATTTGACATTAAAAGTAAGATTATACACTAAATGCTTTTAATATGACATATTCTAACATATTATGTATTTAATGACATAATTAGACATATAGAACGGTATTTCAACATCACAAAAACATCTGTCCCATATGGTTATTTAGATTATATTAGGGAAGGACATCACGGAATGTATCTTTAATTTAAAAAAGAAATGATAATATAGGTTTATTTCTCAATCAGAGATTTTTTGGGAACAATGACGACCCCTGAAGCCGTCAGAACGAACCGCTCTTTATCCAACTTCAGGTCATAGCCAATCTGCGTTCCAGGCGGGAGGATCACTTCTTTATCAATAATCGCGTTTTGAATCTTGACCCCTTCTCCGACAACAACACCTTCCATGATGACGGAATTCCTGATTTCGGCTTTATCGAAAATCTTGACATTGGACGACAAAATGGAATGCTCCACCAATCCTCCCGTGATCACGCATCCTCCCGCGACCATGGAGTTGACCAGCGATCCCGTACCCGACGGCGTGCTGACCATCTTGATAGGCGGATACTGTTCATGGTACGTCCGCATGGGCCACGAACGGTCAAAGAGGTCGAACTCTGGGTCGCTTGTCAGCAGGTCCATGTTGGCCTGATAATAGGCGTCGCGCGTCCCGATGTCCCTCCAGTATTTCGGCCGATTGTCTTTGTCGACAAAATCATGCACGAATACTTTTTTCTTGTTCTTAATCATCTGAGGGATCACGTTCTTCCCGAAATCATTTTCCGAATCCGGCGTGCGGGCGTCCATCTCCAATTCTTTTAAGAGGACTTCCTGGTTAAAAAGATAAATCCCCATGGACGCGCAAATTTCATTGGGCCTTTTGGGGATCGTTTTGGGCGCCTCAGGCTTTTCCTGAAACCCCAGGGCGTAGTTATTTTTATCGACCTCAATGACGCCGAAATTCACCGAATTCTTTTTGGGCATCGTCACGCAGGGAACGGTGACATCGGCTTTCTTCTCCCTGTGGACGCGGATCAGTTCGCGGTAGTCCATCTTGTAAACGTGGTCCCCGGATAAAATCAGGATGAGCTCGGGGTCGCAATCATGAATGGCATAAATATTCTGGTAAATCGCATCCGCCGTGCCCTTATACCAATCGGCGCTGATGCGCTGTTGGGCGGGAATAACATCGATGAACTCTCCGAGCTGGTTGGAACAGACATCCCAACCGGCGAGCAAATGCTTTTGCAAAGAGAACGATTTGTACTGGGTCAGGACGTAGATCCTCCGCAGCCCGGAATTCACACAGTTGCTTAACGTGAAATCGATAATGCGGTAGATCCCGCCAAACGGCACCGCCGGTTTCGTCCGGTCCCTCGTCAGGGGGTCCAACCTTTCCCCTCGTCCACCCGCCAAAATGAATGTCAATACTTCGATCATATCAAAATTTACCCTTAAACCCGATTCAGTTCCTATTTAAAATTATTATATGTTGACCCTTCCACTTTTTCAACAGGGATTTTAAACCTGCCGACAAAATACTTTCCTGGGAGAACTTAGTCTAAATCTTTCAAGACTGATTTGATTTCTTCATTATCAGGCGTGACCGCCAAAGCCTTTTCAAATTCCTGCTTGGCCTGCTGCTTGTCACCCATGGAGAGAGAAACAAATCCAAGTTTTTTATAAATAACCTCTTGTTCCTTGTTTGTTTTCAGGGCAATGAAATAGGCTTCCTTAGCTTCTTTGTACGCTTTCTGCTCAAACATCATATCTCCCAGTTCAAGCGGGTCTTTCACGTCCTGTGGGCTTAATTGATGGGCCTGTTTTAGCGCCATAATCGCCTCTGCGTATTGTCCGTTCATAATGCGGCTTTTCGTCAACAAGAAATGCCCTTTGGGATCATTCGGCCACATTTTTGAAATTGTCTTATACTGCTTGACAGCCCCCTCATATTCCCCAAGATCGAAATACGATAATGCCAGATTAAAACGCATCTTCTTTGTTCGCGGCGAGGCCGTCACCGCGATACGGAAATGCTCAAAAGCCTTTCGGTACTCTTTTCGTTTCGCGTAGATCTTTCCTGCCAGGTCAAAAGCGTCCGCGTAAAAGGGATCAACGCGGATAGCCTGGTCCAGTTCCTCTAAAGCCGCATCATCAAAGCCAAGAGACTCAAGCGTATACGCCCTGTAATAAGGACGGTACGGTTTTACGCGCAGCGTTCCGAACTTATACAGATCGATCTCGGGCGCCTTCCATCGCGCCAGATCTATCTCAAATTGATCGATAAGGGGTTTGTTCATGGGATTGTTCTTGAGGAAAATGACCGCGTCATAGTCAAAATAAACAAGACGCCAATCCTCATGTTGAAAAAGATAGCTGAGGATCTTTTCCGGGATCATTTGGCGCGACGAATTTAATAAGGCCCCCGTGATCTTGTATCGTTTTACGATTTTCTCGAACAGCTCGACATCCCCATCCTCCCATATCTTTTTATACATCTGAAAAAACGTTCCGCCATACACTTCCGTTCTTCCATCAATAAAAACCTTGATATCCGGGTGCGTCCGGCCCAGAAGGTACGCCCCGGAATTAAAATCATTGAAGAAATTCCCCTTCACCTGATGTACCACAAGAAAATCAACCGCTTTATCGGGATAACTGCTCTGGGAAATGCCGCCGTATTCGCTCTTCAGCTCATATCGGTCGAAGTCATAATAACTGCGCAAAGAAATCTCCTGGTAAAATCCAAAGACCCATAATAAAAACAGGATCTTAACGATCATCGCCGTCAGATATTGGAATTTCTTCTGGGTAAACCGGATCGGAATGATGTCATCGGCATTGATATTGACGATATTCGTTATAAAAACAAGATACGCGGCAAAAGCAAAGAAAGGCGTGTTGCGTACCGCCTTCAACGAGAAAACAAGAAACACCAGCCAGAACAATAACGCGCTGACATCGATCCGCCGACGGTTGAAAATAAAAGAAATAAACGATATGACGATCATCAATTTGTAATACCCGTATTGGCTCTGGTCAAAAAGAGTTTGCGGCGTGATCGACTGTCTCAATTCTTGAATGACCTCGAAAAATATTTTATTCTCGCCGGAAAGCGAGAAAAAGACACTGATCGGGTACCAGGCGCCTACAGCCAACAGAGGGTTGAACAAACAGGCCACAACAACATAGATAAAGATTTTTTTGATCCGGTGGTACTCATCATCGTTCAATCTTCCGGATTCATTCCATTCATAGGGAAGATAGACGTTCCGCCGCATCCATTCGGAGACAATCCCGATGAGGACAAAGAGCGGACCAAAAAAGAAAAATCCGTGCGTATTGCTCCAGAGAACCTGAGTGAAAAACAAAACCGGGAGGGACCATTTCTTATCAATATGCAAGGACAGCACAAAGATATAGACCGTAAAAAACAACAGGCTGAAGAGGTCCGGGCGGATGGTAAAACGCTGCTGATAGATCATGTAAACGAGAAACAGGATGATGGTCGTTAAAAGCTGCCTGTTCTTGTCATATCCGATGCAAAGAAGCAAGAGCATCGTAAGGCTGACAACAACAACTTGCATCATAATCAGCCCTGATGCCCCCCACAGATGAAAAATGTTATACACCATAACCTGGAACAACCATTCATGATTGACCCAAGGGGCCCCCGCGATGGAACAGGAAAGGACATCGACGCTGGGAACAGTTCGGTGAAGGGTGATAAACCTGCCCATCGCCAGATGCAGCCAGAGATCCAGGTCTTTAATTTCCACATTGGCGCTCACAACAAGCAGGGCAAATATGGCCGCCAGCGGCAAAAACCCGAAAAGATGGTTCGCTTTTTTCCAAAAATGATCGGTCATTATTTCCCTCTGATCAAGAATTCATTCCCTCTTTACTGTTTCGCCGCCCGGATCAAAGACATTAATTCCTGGGCGTCCTGGGCCTTCGGACTGCGGGATAGCACCCTTTGGCACTGTTCCTCAGCCTTCTGGATCTCGCCCAAATGATAAAGCGCCAACGCCATTTGATAACGGATTTTGATATCATCCGGCTCTGTGAGCTTCGCCTTGCGCAAGTATTCAAAACCGCGGGCGTATTCCCCTCTCTCGTTGTAGATCTTCCCCAAAAGCTTGTGAGATTTCGCGTTATAGGGCTCAATCCGAAGCGCCTCATTGGCTTCGCTCTCGGCTTTTTGCGGGAACCCCATGTTATAAAGCGCGTAAGCGCGGTTGACATAACGATACGGGTCGACTTTAAATGTCCCGATCTTTAACAGCTCGGCACCCTGCGTTTGCCACTGGGCCAAGTCTATCCGGTAACGGTTCCAAGGAGCATTTTCCGGAATGTCCCGCAAAAAGATCGCCGCGTCATAATCAAAATATACCAATGTCCAGTCTTCACTGTCATAAAGGTATCGGATAAACTTTTCGGGTGCCGGGACATAAACCGAATTCAAGAAAGCCCCTGTCAGATGATACCGGTTAACTGCTTCCTCAAATAATGCCGTGTCCCCTTCCCATATCTTGCGGTGGTTTTTATAAAACTTTGCGCCGTAGACCTCGGTGCGTCCATCAATAAACACCTTGATGTCCGGGGAAGCCCGCCCGACCAAATACGCGCCGGAATTAAAATCATTAAAGAAATTCCCTCGAATATGGTTATAGACCAAGAAATCAGCCGCCTTATGGGCAAAGTTGCGCTGCGAGAGCCCGCCGAATTCGCTTTTGCGTTCAAACTTGTCAAAATCATAATACCCTCTAAACATAAGCTGATGGCCGTAATTGATTATCCAAATGATCACCACCGCTTTTAAGGCCGTCGACCAAATCGCTTGGAATTTCGCATTATTCCATCGGGCCGGCAGAAATTCCTCAATCGTCAAATATTGGAAATTGGCCAGAAAAGCGAAATACGCCGTAAAGGCGAAAAAGACAATGTTGCGCAGCGCGCATAGCGAGAACAAAAGAAAGACAAACCAGATCAAAAGGGCGTTGACATCGACCTTTCGGCGGTTGAGGACAAAACTCGAGAAGGAAACGACGATCAGCAGCTTATATTGGAAATACAACTGCCAGTCTAAAATGGTGCCCCACGTAAAAGGCTTTTGCAGTTCCTGGATATGGGCAAAGAAGATCTTTGATCCTCCGATCGAAAAAAGGACTTTGACCGGATACCATGCCCCTTGAACGAAATAGGGATTCGCTAAACAGGAAAGAATGACAAGCAAGAACATCCATCTCAAACGCCTGTACTCCTCATCGGACAGCCGTCCGATTTGGTTCCATTCAAACGGAAGGACGATCCGGCGCTTCATCCATTCGGCCGCCAGACTGGTCAAGACGAGAATAGGGCCGAAAATAAAGAACCCATGCATGTTGGTCCAGATGATTTGGACCAAAACAGCGGCCCATAATGACCATCGCTTATCCAGATTCATCCCGAGCAGGCAAATATAAAGGACAAAAAACAAAAGGCTGAACATATCAGGCCGTAGTGTCAGGCGGAACTGATAGACCAGAAGGACCAAAAGCAAGACGATGATGGGGCCCAGTTGTTGTTCCCGCGAGTATCCCAAAAACAGCAATAATACGAATGTCAGGACAACAACCGCAACCTTTAAGTTAATCAGCCCTTCGATACCCGCATGGCTGTAAGCCGAATAAACGAGCGTCTGAAACAGCCATTCATGATCGATCCAGGGGGTGTTGGCGACCGTACAGGAAAGAAAATCGGCTCTTGGGATGGATAACGTCTGGATGATATGTTTTCCAACGGCCAAATGGAGCCACAAATCAACATCCTTGATCTCGATATTCGCGCAGAAGACAGTTAATCCGAACAAAGCCGCGATCGCAAGATATCCGGCATATTGACTGACCTTTTTATAAAACCATCCACTCATGCCATGTGCCTTATTGACCATTTTTTGAACGTGTGTATTTATTCTACACGAAAACACCCGTTCCTCTAGAAGAAGTTAGTCTTTTCTTTTATGAAAGAAACGGATGCAGAAGGCCGCAATCAAAGCCCCGATAAGATTTGACACAAGGTCCAACGCCGTGTTGACATACCCGCCCACATTTGTCTTGGGAACGAGCACCATCGCCAGGAATTCCACGATTTCGTTTAAGGCCCCAAGCCCCAGGCTGCCGATGGCGCACAGAAACAATAAGCCGCCTGTCGGACGGATATCTGCTAAGGCCTGATTGAATTTCCTGGACATTGTCCCTTGCAAGACCTGCCAGATCAACCAGGTTGCCGTGCCAAATCCATAGGCATGGACAAATTGGTCGAACTTGATCCACCCTTCGATCAGCCATAAATTATAGAGGACTTTGGATTCCCCTCCGGTTGGCCAACTGAAAGGGACACTCACCAATCCGCCGGCCATGTGCAAAAATCCCCAAACGCTCATCATCCAAAGCAAGGCGATGCTTAAACCGTATCGCACATAAAACCGCATCACAATCAGAATTGCAACAATAACAACACCGATATATAAAATAAATTCATAATTGGCGCGCGAGACAGACGAAAGCACGGCTGGAACAAGATAGGCAAGATTGAATATTAAGACAAACAATATTTTCGCGTTCATCCTCATTTTTGCTTTCAAAAAATCAAGGGCTCAACACAAAATGGCCGTTGCCGCGGTCAATAAGTAAAGAAGTAGACCCCACTTTAATTTCTTCTTCTCTTTTCACTGCCTTATAATCGATTGCGGCGGACAAAAGCTCTTTCGTGTATGGATGTAACGGATTACGGAACAGCTCTTCCGTTGGGGCTAGCTCAACAATTTTTCCCTGATACATGACCGCGATTTTGTGGCTGATCTTCCGGACTATTTTCAGGTTGTGAGAAATGAACAAGTATGTGAGATGAAACTTGTTCTGCAGATCGGCCAATAAATCCATTAATTGTTTCTGAATGATCACATCAAGGGAGGACACCGCTTCATCCAGAATGAGCAGTTTGGGACTCAGCATCAGGGCCCGGGCGATGGCAATCCGCTGGCGTTCCCCTCCGCTGAACTCATGCGGATAGCGGCTTAAAATATCCCCGCTGAGATGGACGGATTCCAGCAACTGCCGCGCGCGGTGTTGTCTTTCAGTCTCAAAACGGTATTGGACTTTCTCAAGAGTCAAGGCCTCCCTCATGACTCTGCGGATGGTGAAGCGCGGGTCAAGACTGCTGTAAGGATCCTGAAAAACCATTTGCATGTTCTTGCGGAACTGCATCAACTGCCGGTTGGAAAGGCACGTGATATCCTGCCCGTCAAAAACAATCGAACCGGCATCCGCGCTGATAAGTCTTAAAATGATCCTGGCCAATGTCGTTTTCCCGCATCCCGACTCTCCGACAAGGCTTAAGTTTTCCCCTGCGCGCATTGTCAAATCTATGCCGTCAACAGCTTTCACAGAACCACCTGTCGCTCCGAACAGCCCGCCTTTGACGGAAAAATATTTCTTGATATTTTTTAGTTCAAGTAACATCGTCTATGTCTAATTAAAGCATTCCCAAGCCCTTCGCCATTCTGAGCGAAGCGTATGTTTTTCCTTAATATTATTCGGAGGAAAACATTACGTACTCCATTGTGAAACGAAGGAGTACGAAGAATCTGGACTTGAGATTCTTCGTCGCTGACGCTCCTCAGAATGACGCAATTGAGACATTTATGAAGTAATATCATTTACAATAAGGCGTCCATTAACTCTTGCGTGTATGAATGCTTTGGGCTGCTTAAAACATCCTTTGCCGTGCCGCGCTCAACAATCTTTCCTTGGGTCATGACAACGACATGGTCTGCCATGTGCGCAACCATCCCCAAATCATGCGTAATGAGAAGGATCGAAAGTTTGAGTTCGTCTTTCAGCTTCTTAAATAATTCAATGATATGAGCCTGCAGCGTGACATCCAAATTGCTTGTCGGCTCATCGGCAATAATAAGTTTGGGATTGCCGGCGATCGCCTGAGCGATCATCGCCCGCTGGCGCATCCCGCCGCTTAACTGGTGCGGATAATCTCTTGCCATGCGTTTGGGGTCCGGCAATCCGACCAAATCCAATAATTCTAAAATGCGTTTTTGCCTCTGGATACGGTTTAAGTCTGTATGGACCTGCAAAACCTCATCGATCTGATAGCCGATGCTGAAAACCGGATTGAACGCATCAAGGGGTTCCTGGAAGACCATACCGATCTCCCCTCCGCGGATCTGCCGCAGCCGTACTCCGGAGGCCTCAAGCAAATTTTCACCGTTAAACAGCACTTTCCCGCTCTGCAGCTTTAACGCAAGCGGCAGCAGCCGGAGGATGACCAGGCCCGTCGTCGTCTTCCCGCTCCCCGACCCGCCGACCAAGGCCGTGACGCTCAATTCGGGAATCTCAAGATTGGCCCGATTCAACACAACCTTCCGACCATCGCCTTCCCAAACTGTTATCGTAATATTTTCTAATTGAACTAAAGATGTGGGCATTATTTTGTTCCTGGTTTCGTCACTCAACCATCAATTAACTTTCTCCTTTAAGCATGGGATCCAGGCAATCGCGCAAGGCGTTGCCGATCACGTTGAAACAAATCACTGTCAGAAAGATGAAAAACGCCGGAAACAAAATCCATGGCGCGAATTTGATGCGGATGATGCTCATCGCGTCCGACAGCATGTTCCCCCAGCTGGCAAACGGGTCCTGGATCCCCAGACCGATCAGGCTTAACGCCGATTCGCCCAAAATATACCCTGGGATCGAGAGCATTACCGCGAAAATGGAGTACGACAACGTGTGCGGCAAAATATGACGGATGATGATCTTGAAATTCGATAATCCCAGGCTTTTCGCAGCCAGGACATAATCGCGTTCCCGCAGGGAAAGGCACATGCCCCGGATGATCCTTGCCAAACTTGCCCAGCCGATAAACGAAAGGATAAAAATGATCGCAAAATAGACTTGGACAGAACTAAAATCATCCGGCACGGCCGCGCGCAGGGCAAGAAGCAAATAGAACCCGGGAACCATCATAAACATCTCGCAGAGACGCATGAGGATATTGTCTACCCGCCCGCCGTAATATCCGGCGATACCTCCAACGATCAAACCGATCGAGAAGGAGATCAACACGCCGATGAGGCCGATCGATAAAGAAACACGGCCGCCATAAAGCAACCGAGAAAACAAATCGCGGCCGCGCGCGTCGGCCCCCAATAAATAAATGCGCGCCCCTTCCTCGACCCCGAACAGATGGCGCCGCGCCGGGACAAATCCGAAGAGCTTATATTCATCCCCTATTGCAAAAATTCGTAAAGGATATTTTTGAGACGCATCCAGCACATAGACACGTTGATAGTATTCATTGAATGTCAGCTTGATGCCCTGGACATACGGCCAGGACAATTTGCCCTGATCTGTAAATTGGACCCGTGTTGGCGGACAGTAGGAATAATCTCGGTCCTCATTCTTGAATGAATACGGGGAAAGAAAATCCGCAAAGATCGCCGAACCATAAAGCAGGCAAAGGAGAACAACACAAAGCATGGCGATACGATTGCGCTTAAAAGCGTCAAGTGCAATTTGAAATTCGGTGAGATGTTCCCTCTTTTTAATCATACCGGATCCTTGGGTCAACCTTGGCCAGCGCAATGTCGGCCAGCAAATTCCCGATAATAAATAACACGCCCCCCATCAGCATGCTTGCCATGACCAGATAAATGTCTTTCGAGCGCACCGCCGTCAGCATCAAAGACCCCAGCCCGGGCCAACCGCAAATGATCTCCGTCAATGCCGCGCCGCTTAAAAGCGCAGAAAATTCATAGCCCAAGAGCGTGATTAACGGATTAATGGCGTTTCGAAGCGCGTGACGGTAAACCACCCTGTTCTCCGGCAGGCCTTTGGCCCTGGCCGTCAAGATATATTTCTGGCCCAGCGCTTCCAGCATGTTCCCTCTCGTGATCCTTTGTAATCCGGCGATGGACCCGATCGACAGCGCGACAGCGGGGATCACCAAATGGTGCAAGACGTCAAGGATCTTGCCGAGGATGCTTAGATCATCAAAATCGGGGCTGACCATTCCGCCAAGAGGCAGCACCCCGCGCAACTGGCTGGCGAAAAACAAAAATACCATGACCAGAAAGAAGCTCGGGAGAGACAAGCTGATATAGGATAAAAACTGGATGAGCCGGTCGATGAAACGGTTGCGGTTAAGCGCGGCCCAAATCCCGAGCGGGATGGCAATGCACCACGTAATAAGAAAACTCGCCAAAGAAAGAATGAACGTGTTCAGGAGCCGCCCGGCGATGATCTTGGACACAGGAATGTTGAAATGAAAGGAATACCCGAATTCAAGCCTGAATATGTTCTTGATCCAGCTCACAAACTGGATTCCCCAGGACTTGTCCAGCCCGTACATATGCTGGTAACGCGCGATCGTCTCTTCGGAGAATTGGGGATCAAGGCGCATGCTGTCCAGATAACTTCCGGGCGTGCCGCCCAAAAGCGCAAACGTCAGCAAGGCAATGCCTAAAAGCATCGGGACCGCAATCAATATTCTTTTAACAATAAAACGCCACATGGTTACCGGTATTCTTCCTTAAGATAAAGTTCTTCCAGATTGTGAAAAACCCCGCCGTAATTGGTCGGCTGAAGATTTTCAAACTTATTGCGCACGCCGACAATTTGCGCGTCAAGGACCGTGTAGATCACGGGCAGCTGCCGGGAGACAATCTGCTGAAATTCGTCATAATAGACCTTGCGTTTGTTTTCATCCAGCTCCTGCACGCCTTCTAAGAACAATTCATCGATCCTTGCCTCCCAAGGCGTGGCGGGTGATTCCTGACGCGGATGCCACAGATGCAGCTGGCCTTTTGAGTTCCAGACATTCTTTCCGAAATGAGGCTCGATGCCGCCCGTCAGGCCCAGAATAATGGCATCCCATTCAAAGGTCGAATTCAATTTGCTGACCAACGTATTGAATTCCAATGCCATGAAGTTCACTTTCATGCCGACTTTTTCCAGGTCCCGCCGGATAATTCCCGCGATATCAACGCGTTCCGTATTGCCTGAGTTCGTATACAGATTGATCTCAACCTTATGGCCTTGTTCATCTTCAATAATCCCGTCGCCGTCACGGTCCCAGAAACCCGCCTCAGCCAGGATCTGCCTTGATTTATCCAAGTCATAATCATATTTAGTAACGTCAGGATTATAGAAAAATCCGGATCCAGGGCCGATCGGTGAATGCTGCGGATATCCCAATTTGTTCTTAACAATTTCTGTTATCTTTTCTTTATCGATGGCATGGGCGGCCGCGCGCCGGAAAATAACGTTTGTAAACCAGGCCAATTTGTGTGGCTCAACAAAGGGCTTTCCTGTTTCGGCATTGATCCCGGGATTCTGATTGAACGTAATAAAATTGCCGCCCATGGCCGGGCCCAAATCGTAAACGGTGAAGTCCCGCTCCTGCTCGAGAGGTTTTAATAACGGATAATCCATGCCCCGGAATCCATAGAAATCCGTCGTGCCTTCCACAAACTTCAGCAGGTCCACGTCCTGGTTTGGGACAATCAGGTAAATGATCTTGTCAATATAGGGAAGCTGATCGCCCCGCGGCGAACGCTTCCAATAGTAAGGATTGCGCTTGAAAACTAGCCGCTGGCCGGGGTCATAACGGGCCAGCAAGAACGGGCCAGTCCCTACGATCTCGCTGGGCGGCGTATCAATGCCCCAGGTAAAATTAAATCTTCCGTTATCGACAACACTTTTCAGTTTATGCTTGGGCAAGATTGCCTGCCCCATCCCCCTCAGAAAGGGCGCGAATTTGACGGGAAGCGTGAAGCGGACAGTGTATGGATTGATCTTTTCAACTTTGAACGTCTGGCCCTCAATCGTGAATATATCCCGCGCGGAACTCGGGATATCAACGTTGTAGATCAGATCATTAAAGGTAAACAGGACGTCATCCGCCGAAAACGGCTGTCCGTCACTCCAGAGGACATCGTCCCGCAAATAGAAGGTCCACGTCAAACCATCTTCGCTGACTTCCCAGCGCTTCGCCAAATGAGGCTCGACTTTGGTCGTAAAGGCGTTGGTTGTCGTCAGCCCCTCAAAAATGTGGTTGGTGACAAGCGTTGTCGATGTTTCTTTGGCGATAATATCATTGAAGGATTTAGGATCAGAGGTCGTGGATAAAACCAACTGCCCCCCGTACTTACCGGAAGGAGCCGTCTGCCCATAGGCAAAAGGCAGGAACATCAAAGCTAAAAACAGACCGGCAGATATCTTTTTTAAAGTCATAGAGGCTTTTTCAGCGACGGATTAAAAAAGAGTGTAGATAAACGGCGCCACGGCCGAGCTTTCCGTGAAAACAATAAGCAGGCCTAACAGCACAAAAATGATCACGATTGGCGCAAGCCAGTACCGTTTGCGGACTTTAAGGAAATCCCAGAATTCCGCCAATATCGAGATTTTTGACATGACTTCCCCCTTCTAGAACTGCCGCGTGTAATCGCTTTTATTAAAAATAACCTTATCTCTGTTAATCCAGTAGGAATTGGCGCTCCGGTCAATCTTTTGATCAAGCAAATCCTTCCCTAATATCCTCAATATAATACCGGCAACGCCGAAGACAAGATAAAACAAGATTGAAAGAATGATACCCGTTATGACAGCGCCGATAAAATGCGCTACCTTCATCCATTGCTTATATAACGGTTTTAAGGAACTGTATTTTATTGCCGTCAGCAAAACGAGCGCGACAAGGCACGGCAATAATATCCCGTGCATGATGTGCCAGCCGTGATGCCGCCATAAATGAAAGGATATTAACCCAAGGATAACCGCCAACCCATAGCCAAAGACCATCAATTGTTTTTTTTCCTGGTTCATGTCAGTCGAGAATGGTTGAGATATGGCTCTTGGACCATTTTCCCTTTTGCGGCTGGTTGTTTTTATCGCAAATATAATTCCCCAGCACAAGGAAGTCCATGTCCGTGCACATAAAACACCGGTAGGCATCCTCCGGCGTACAAACGATGGGTTCCCCGCGGATATTAAACGACGTGTTGATAATCACAGGACAACCCGTTTGTTTATGGAATTCCTGAATAATTTTATGGTAAACCGGGCTGGTTTTGCGGGACACGGTCTGGATCCTGGCTGAATTATCCACATGCGTGACCGCCGGGATGACGGACCTCCGGGTTTTCAGCCGTTCCAGGATGCCTTTGGAGGGATGGTCACCTGTCCCGGTCAGTTTATCCGAACGGACAGGCGATACCAAAAGCATATAGGGACTGGTCTGGTTCAAGTCAAAATACTCGCCGGCCTCCTCTTCCAAGACGCTTGGCGCAAACGGACGGAACGATTCGCGGAATTTGATCTTGAGATTAATGAGGCTCTGCATTTCCTGCGACCGCGCGTCGGCAATGATGCTGCGGCTTCCCAGAGCCCTGGGGCCGAATTCAAGGCGGCCCTGAAGCAATCCAACGACTTTCTGCCGGCTGATCAGTCCCGCCACTTTTGCGGGAAGGCCGTCCGGGTCACATTTCTCACAAGGGATACCGTTCTCTTTAAGGAATTTTTCAATATATTCATCATCATATTCCGGCCCAAGATAAGAACCGCCCTGATGGTCCTCAACATTATTCCCTTCGCGCTCTTGATCCAGATAACGGTACCATATAAATAGGGCAACTCCTAGCGCCCCGCCGGCATCGCCGGCGGCCGGCTGGATCCAGATCCGTTTAAATTTACTTTCGCGCAATATCTTTCCGTTGCCGACACAATTGAGCGCCACGCCGCCGGCCAGGCATAAATCCTCCTTTTTCGTCACAGCATAAACGTGATCGGCCATCTTCAGCATGATCTCTTCGGTCACATCCTGGATGGACCGGGCGATATCCATATCCTTTTGGGAAATTTCCGACTCCGGCTTGCGCGGCGGGCCTCCGAAGAGTTTATGAAACCTGTCATTCGTCATCGTCAATCCCGCGCAATAGTTGAAATATTTCATATCCAGTTTAAAAGAGCCGTCGTCTTTTATGTCAATCAGCTCTTTCTTGATAAGATCCCTGTATTTCGGCTCTCCGTAAGGCGCAAGCCCCATCAGTTTATACTCACCCGAATTGACACGGAAACCCACATAGTAGGTAAAAGCGGAATAAAGGAGGCCCAACGAATGCGGGAATCGGATCTCGGAAAGCAGTTCAATGGCATTGCCTTTCCCGGAGCCAAAACTCGAACTCGCCCATTCCCCCACCCCGTCCATCGTCAATATGGCCGCCTCTTCAAACGGCGATGGATAAAAAGCCGAAGCGGCATGGGACTCATGATGCTCGGTGAAAATGATCTCCCCTTCGTAATCGAGCTCTGTGCGGATCAGCTCTTTTAAGAATATTTTCTGCTTAATCCAAATCGGCATGGCCTTTAAAAAAGAAAGGATCCCGACAGGCGCGTAGGCAAAATAGGTGAACAGCAGCCGTTCAAATTTGACGAACGGTTTCTCATAAAATCCGACATAATCCAATTCGCGGGAAGTAATGCCTGCCTCGCTCAGGCAATAATGGATAGCATGGGAGGGAAAAGCCAGGTCGTGTTTTTTGCGGGTAAAACGCTCTTCCTGGGCGGCAGCGATGATCTTGCCGTCTTTCACAAGACAGGCCGCGCTATCATGATAAAAAGCCGAGATGCCTAGGATGTAGGTGCTTTTCGGGATGGGCATTTCATTGCGGTGAAGACCTAAAGTTTATGGCGTCGAAACAACGGGAGCCTTGTCAGGAATCGCCTCTGCGGCGGGAACCACCTCTGCAGGGGCTTCCGTAGGAGGCTGTAAAGCCGCTTCGCCCTCGATAGCCTTTACCTGCTCATCGGCTTTTTCCGCCGCCGTCTCAACCGCTTGGGTCAAGGGAACCTGTACCATTGGGGCCGCCTCATTAGACATAAGCGACCTGCTTTTCTGCGCTGAAAGAACAGCCAGCCCCAAACAGGTGATGAGAAAAGCCGTGGCAAAAATCGTCGTGGCCTTAATTAAAAATTCATTCGTTTTTGCCCCGAAAATGGATTCGGCCGAAGCAAAACCCTCGGTCAGGCCGCCTCCCCGCCCTGACTGCATAAGAATAATCATGATAAGGAACAAAGCAACAACTGCATGTAAGAACATAACGAATCCGGTCATAATTGATCCCTCTTCATTGAGTAACGCTACAGCTGTTTTTAATAATATCGATAAATGCCTCCGCCTTCAAGCTGGCGCCCCCGACCAGCGCGCCGTCAATATCCGGCTGGGACATTAATTCCGCGCTGTTTTCGGGCTTGACGCTTCCTCCATACTGGATGCGTACCGTCTGGGCAACATTTTCATCATAGAGTTCCGTCAGTAAGTCCCGGATATACTTATGGACTTCCTGGGCCTGAGCAGGCGTCGCGGTCTTGCCTGTTCCGATGGCCCAGACCGGCTCATAAGCGATAATGATCTTCTCCATTTCTTCAGCCGTCAGGTCAGAGAAAGCCCCTTCGCATTGTTTCTTAATCACATTGAATGTCTTATTTGCCTCACGCTCTTTAAGGATTTCGCCCACACAGACAATCGAGGTCAGTCCGTGGGTAAGGGCCGCCTTAACCCTTTTGTTTACGGTCTCGTCCGTCTCGCCAAAGTACTGGCGCCTTTCCGAATGCCCGATGATCACATACTGGACGCCGATCTCTTTAAGCAAGGGCGCCGAAATTTCGCCGGTATAAGCTCCGGAGTCTTCCCAAAACACATTTTGCGCGCCAAGGCCAATGTTTGACTCGATTAAGACATCCCTGACATCCGTCAGGGCCGTTGCTACCGGACAGACCACAATATCGATATCCGTGACGTCACTTAACCCCCTCTTCAGCAACGTGACAAGTTCGACCGCCTCTTTCGTGGTTTTGTTCAATTTCCAGTTTCCCGCGATGATCAGTTTTCTCATTTGGCCCCCACTTCACTTCGATATTTTATTAGACATTGCAATTTCAAAATCCAAATACTACAAAATCCAAAATAAACCCAAAACCCAAAATCCAAACAACCATTTTTTGGTTTTGGATCTTGAATTTGGGATTTGTTTGGTAGTATTGGTATTATTTGGATTTTGGATTTGTTCCTGCCTATCTTTGCATATTATTTCCGACAGACCTTTTCTTGATCCGTTAAAGCGACGATCCCCGGCAATTCCTTTCCCTCCAAGAGCTCTAAGGATGCTCCGCCGCCCGTTGAAATATGCGTCATTTTGCTGTCCAGCCCGAATTTCGTGACTGCCGCCGCCGAGTCACCGCCGCCGATAATGGTCGTGACATTTTTTAAGCCGGCCAAATATTCAGCGATCTCTCGAGTGCCCTTTGCGAACGCGTCGTTCTCAAAAACACCCATCGGCCCGTTCCAAACAACTGTTTTAGCTTTTGAAAGGATTTCTTTAAAGGCCGCGCATGTCTTAGGGCCGATATCAACCGCCAGCCAGCCGTTTGGAATTTTATCAACAGTCCTTTTCTCCTCCGGCTTCTCAAAATTCTTGACGATGACATGATCCGTTGGCAATGCAATATCCACCCTAGACTTCTTGGCCTTTTCCAAAAGATCCTTGGCTAATTCCAATTTGTCGTTCTCACAGATGGAGTTCCCGACATTTTCCCCTTGTGACTTTAAAAATGTATAAGCCATCCCGCCGCCAATGATGATCGCGTCAGCTTTCTTGATGAGATTTTCAATGAGAAGGATCTTATCGGAAACTTTGGCCCCGCCGAGCACAACGACAAACGGTTTTTCCGGATTATGGATCGCTTTCCCGAGAAAATCGAGTTCCTTCTTTAAGAGAAATCCCGCGACAGACGTCAAATAATGGGTAATGCCTTCAGTTGATGCGTGGGCGCGATGTGCCGTGCCAAAGGCGTCATTGACATAAATATCTGCCAAAGAGGCCAGTTGCTTGGAGAATTCAGGGTCATTCTTTGTTTCCCCTTTATGGAATCTCAGGTTTTCAAGCAGAATGACTCTTTCAGAACTGTTCTTAATGGCCGCTTTCACTTCATCGCCGATACAATCATTAAGCTTAAGAACATCCTCACCAAGTAGTTTCTTAAGTTCCTTGGCCACAGGTGTAAGCCTGTCATCCTCAATCACTTCGCCTTTTGGCCGGCCCAAATGGCTCATGAGAATCAGCTTGGCCGGTTTTTGTTTTAAAATATACTGCATGGTCGGCAAAACCGCTTGGATACGTCTCGTATCTGTGGTATTCCGTTGATTATCTAAAGGGACATTGAAATCAGCCCGCATAATGACCTTTTTCCCTTTTAAATCGACATCTTGGACCGTAAGTTTATTCATATCAACCCCTTTTATCTAATAAGTAGTACTAGTAATTATTATTAAATTTAGTTTATTATAATAAACCATTTTGTTTTGTCAAATTTAGTTTCAACTTCAAAACCGAGAGTTGAAGCAGGCAATTATAACCAGCCTTTTCTTTTTATCTTCATTTCAACATCTTTGGTGGGGTAAGTTTCGCTGACGATCTCATCAGGGCTGAACCAGAGTTTGATCTCCCGTTCCGCATCCTCCGGGTTGCTCGAACAATGCAGCACATTCTCAAACAGGCCGGAAGACGTCAGCCGGCCATACTGCCCGCGGATGCTCGTCGCCTCGGCCTGCTCCGGATTCGTTTCGCCGGCCAGCCGCCTCACTTTCGTTATGGCGTCCTCGCCCTCATAAACGAGCGCGAGCACTCTCTGATACTGCGTCCCATAAGGCTCCCCGCGGATATATTTAACGACCTCGCCGAAGAAAGGCTTTTGCTTCAAATGGGCGTAATGCGCCTCCGCCAGCTCGCGCGAAACGTGCACGACTTTCGCGCCGACGATGCACAGCTTCGCCTCGGACAACCGGGTTAAAATATTTCCGGTCAATGACTTCTTCAAGCCGTCAGGCTTGATAATGACAAGGGTATATTGAATATTCATTTTTTTCGTTCTCCGCTAATCTGTCTCGCGTTCTTTCTCTTTTCATGCCCAGCCGGATCCTTTAAGAAGCCCCGGCTTCACGGCCTGAAATGTTTTGTTGAGTTAGTATTATAACAAATATGCCCGAATTGTCGCAGAAAAAATGGCGGAAGAAAACAGCCTATTTTGAAGTCCATTAATTGATAATGACACGGAAATTTGGTTGATAAAAATTCTGTTCTTTAGCAATAATACGACGACAAGCAATATGCTCCTATGTCA
>JAFGFL010000033.1 GCA_016931055.1 Candidatus Omnitrophota bacterium
ATTTATTGAATCATGATATTAAGGTGAAAATTTATATTATAGGCAAGGCAGAAAAATTAAAGCAGGATGCAGCTATAAATTATTCTATTTTAAAGAAGTGCGGTTACGCAATTAACGAAATAATATCGGTCACCCCCGGGTTTACGCGTGATATTAAACGCTGTGACTGTGTTGTTGACGCCATTTTCGGCGTAGGCTTGAGCCGTGAGATCAAAGATCCTTTTAAAGCTGTCATCGACAAGGTTAATGATGTTGCCAAGGCGATTATTGCGGTTGATGTGCCTTCTGGGTTGAATGCCACGACGGGGGATGTTTCAGGCCCATGCATCAAAGCGAGGCAAACCGTGACATTTACGTTTGCTAAACAAGGTTTTTTGAAAAAGGAAGGGCCGGCCTATACCGGAAAAATTATTGTCGTGGATATTGGAATCCCTAAGAGGCTTTTAAATAAATAAGAGCTTCAAACGTGATCACGAATAAAAATATAAGTTCGGCGATAAAAGCGCTGCGACAAGCGTTAAAAGATTATCCGGATCCTTCTGTGACTTTGGTCGGGAAGCAATGGCAGGATCCATTTCATGTTTTAATTTCATGTTTGTTGAGTTTGAGGACCAAGGACGAAACGACCCTACCGGCTTCAAAACGTTTATTTGCTTTGGGCCATAAGCCTCGAGATTTTTTGGATTTAAGCGAACAGAAAATTGCTAAAACGATATATCCCGTTGGATTTTACCGGACAAAAGCTGCGGTGATAAAAGGCGTATGCCGGGACTTGGTTGAAAAATTTAAAGGGCAGGTCCCGGATGATATTGACACGCTTTTGACCTTAAAGGGGGTCGGGCGAAAAACAGCCAATTTGGTGTTGATTGAGGGTTTTCAGAAGCCGGCCATGTGTGTTGATACACATGTGCATAGGATTTCAAATAGATGGGGATATATTCAAACTAAGAATCCGACTGAAACTGAAGAGGCTTTAAGAAAAAAACTACCGAAAAGATTCTGGATAGATTATAATGCCCTCTTAGTGAGCTGGGGGCAGAATGTATGCAAGCCGGTTTCGCCTTGGTGCTCAAAATGTCCGCTTAAGCGTATGTGTGGACAAGTTAATGTAGGCACTCGAAGATAAACATAATCAAAAAACATAATAAATATATACAATGCAGATATTTGTATTTTTATCAGAAATATTGGGGAAAAGAACCGTCAGTAAGGACGGCGCATATTTGGGAAAGCTGCGGGATTTGACCGTCAGTCCTAATGATGAAATTTGTCCCAAGATCAGGGGATTAATTTTAGAGCGGGGCCTTTGGCGCAAAGAGGTTGCTCTTGTTAACATTAATGATGTTTTGGAATTTAATCAGGAGATAGTTATAAACCTTCGAGATGAGGATATCCATTATCAGCGCGAGAAGATAAAATTTGATTTTACGCTTTGCCAGGATATTCTTGATCGGCAGGTCGTTGATATTGATAACCGTAAAGTCGTGCGGGTTAACGATATTCACTTGTTGCGGTTAGACAGTCAGCTTTTTGTCGCGCATATGGATGTGGGTTTAAGAGGCTTGGTGCGCCGTTTGGGTTGGACCAAGGGGGTGGATTCTATCGTAAGGTCTATGTCGCCCAAGGCTTATTATTTAACTCGGGAAGACTTTATTCCCTGGAAAAATGCTCAAGTGCTCACGACTGATCGACGACGCAATATTTTAAGGTTGGATATCGCCCGCAAAAAACTTTCCCAGATCCCGGCCATGGAATTGGCGGAGATCATGGAAGATCTCGATATTTTTGAGCAGCTTTCGCTGTTGAGATCATTGGATGAAGAATTAAGGCGTCGGGTATTTGCTGACCTGGCGACCCACGAGAAGCATGATTTGATCGAGCAGATGGATGATAAGGAAGCGGTGGGATTTCTTGAGAATATTCCGGCTGACGAAGCGACGGATTTGCTTTTATCTTTACCCAAGGGGCTGACGTATCAGCTGATGAAACGGATGGAGACAAAAACGGCGAAAAAGCTCAGGAAAATGTTGGGATTTGCCAAGGATTCTGCCGGAGGGTTAATGACGATGGAATATTTATCCTTAAAACCCGAAGCCAAGGTTAAAGATGCCATTCAGCTTATGAAGGATCATCTTCAGTATCCGGGCAACATATATCATTTGTATGTCGTCGATGGACAGCAAAGGCTTTTAGGTTCTACGTCCGTCAGGCAGTTTTTTAATGAGGATCCCGAAAAATCAATTTTAGAAACGTGTTATCCTAAAAGGATCTTTGTCCGTCTGGATGACGGCATGGAAGAAATCGCCCTTTTATTGGAAAAATATAAATTTTCATCCATTCCGGTATTGAACGAGGACGATATTCTTCAGGGCGTTATCACAACGGATGACGTTATGGAAGAGCTTATTGCCATCGCCTGGAAGAAGTATAAAGAAAAGCTCACCTGATTTAAATTTTGAAATGAAAAAGTTTATTCAATTTATACAGCAGCATAAGATGTATCGTAACATAGCCATTTTCTTGACGATTATGGGGCCCGGAATCATTACCGCTAACGTTGATAATGATGCCGGCGGGATCGCTACGTATTCTTTAGCCGGAGCCCATTTTGGCTATACATTGTTGTGGTCGCTTATTCCGATCACGTTGGCCTTGGTCGTTGTTCAGGAAATGTGCGCGCGCATGGCTGTCGCGACCGGTAAGGGACTGGCAGATCTTATTCGGGAGAATTTTGGGGTCAAGGTAACATTTTATCTTATGTTGGTGTTGTTCTTTGTTAATTTGGCCAATGTCATGGCTGAATTTGCTGGCGTGGCCGCTAGTTTGGAGATATTTAATATCAGCAAGTTTATTTCGGTCCCGTTAGCGGCTATCTTTGTTTGGGTGTTGGTTGTCAGAGGGACATATAAATCGGTTGAGAAGATTTTTCTTTTTGCCTGTTTATTCTATGTGGCCTATGTCATTTCAGGATTTATTGCGCGCCCGGAATGGGCGGAAGTCTTAAAAGAGACCATAACCCCCAGGATGGATTTTCAGTTGGAATATTCAGTGATGCTAGTGGGTTTAGTCGGTACGACGATTGCCCCGTGGATGCAGTTTTACCTTCAATCTTCGATCGTCGAGAAAGGGGTTGCGGTTGAAGATTATAAGCATGTGCGGTGGGATGTTATTGTGGGATGCATCATTGCCCCCGTCGTTGCGTTTTTTATTGTTGTGGCGTGTGGGGCGACATTGTTTCAAGAAGGCATTCATATTGAAACGGCGAAGGATGCCGCTTTGGCGCTCAAGCCTTTGGCTGGTCCTTATGCGACTTGGCTTTTTGCCTTTGGCCTTTTTAATGCATCATTGTTTGCCGCCTCCGTCCTGCCTTTATCGACATCCTATTGTATTTGTGAGGGGATGGGGTGGGATACGGGTTTAGATTTGCGCTTTGAGGAAGCTCCGGAATTTTTTGGTCTCTATGCCGCTATCATTATCATCGGCGCTGGCATGGTTCTCATCCCGAATTTTCCTTTAATGCGTGTTATGTATTTATCGCAGGTAGGCAACGGAATTTTGTTGCCCATTATTCTTATATTTATGCTTAAAATAATTAATGATAAAAATATTATGGGAGAATTTATAAACAGCCGTACGTTTAATATTATTGCTGTATTAACGGTTGTTATTCTTGTTTTATTGACAATTTTGATGCTTGTTTTTTTGGTTAAATTCGATGCGCACTTTTAGAAACCTATAACTATTAATTATAGTGAAAAAACTTGACAAGCCTTTTTCCCTGTGTTAAAAAAAGTTGAATTTATAAGCGTGTGGGGTTGTTTTCATGAGAGAATCAGCTGAGATGAATATCGTCGATAATCAAATATTTTTTAGAATATACTGGGTCATTTATGTCGACCCAGCCAGTTAAGGGGAAAATATAAAATTGAAAAAATCACCAATTTTTTAGGGACCTTTGTGCGAGAAGGTCCCTTTATTATTGGGCAGCAGGAAGGTAAGAAGAAGGAATGAAAATAGGTTTAACATATGATTTGAAAAGTGATTGGGTTTGGAAGCCTACAGACCCGAAGGATGCCAATGCGGAATTGGATAAGCCAAAGACCGTAGATGAGTTGAGCGCTGCGCTGGAAGCCGGTGGGCATGACGTGGTCAGGATCGGGGGGTTGAAGAATTTGGTGAACTTATTACCCAACCTTGAGGTTGATATCGTTTTTAATATTTGCGAGGGTTTATC
>JAFGFL010000034.1 GCA_016931055.1 Candidatus Omnitrophota bacterium
AATATCATTCGCAAAATTACTTAACCTTTGTTCAACTGGGCTGTATCGTAATTTTACTCAAACAGTATTTATGAGATGGCTTCTAGTCTTTTTCAGGTTTGTTTCTATTGCAACTAAAATCGGACTTCGCCAAGCCTTTTTTGATGTTTATAATCGCGTGTTAAGAAAATTTGGTCTTAATGTCACAAATCGGATTTTTTATTTAACTTCTAAGAATGCGTATTATCCGCTTTTTGCTCGATTGGACACTAGTGATGAAGCGGTATTCCAACAGGTTTTTCATTGTGATCAGTATTCTTGTCTCGGTGATATCTCCAATCCTAAATTTATTATTGATGGAGGCGCAAACGTAGGATATTCCTCGGTTTATTTTCTTAATAAATTCTGTGATGTGAGCATTGTTGCTGTGGAGCCAGATGATATGAGCATTGATATTTGTAGACAAAATCTTAAATTTTACGGCAATAGAGCTAAAATTGTCCATGCGGGGTTGTGGTCCAGTAAGACGCGTCTTATTGTAAATAAATCTGGACAAGGCAAAGAGTGGTCGACATTTGTTAAGGAATGTAAGACTGATGAAAAAGCAGATGTGTATGCCATTGATATCTATAGTTTGTTAAAAGAATCAGGGTTTGCACATATTGATATTCTTAAACTGGACGTCGAAGGATCTGAAGCCGTTATTTTTGCAAATCATTATAAAGATTGGCTTAATCGAACAAAGAATATTGTTATTGAGCTTCATGGTGATAAATGCGAAGAAACATTTTTCAATGCTATGTTTGATTATGATTATGAGTTGTCACGATCAGGTGAATTAACAATTTGTAAAAATATTAAACCTAAAATATTGATGTAATAAAATTATGCCTAAAGTCAGTGTCCTTATTCCCTCATTTAATTGTGCTCAATATCTGCCTGAAGCGTTGGATAGCGTTCTTAAACAGACATTTAAGGACTTCGAGGCCATTATTATCGATGATGGGTCAACGGATAATACGAAAGAGATTGTCAGAAAATATGTCGAGCGGGAACCGGAAAAAATCCGCTATATTTATCAGGAAAACCAAGGCCTGGCTTGCGCGCGCAATACTGGACTGCGCCAGGCCCGCGGCAGTTTGATAGCGCTGTTGGACGCGGATGACCTGTCGCTTCCGCAGAGGTTGGAGGAAACGGTGCGTGCCATTGAGGCAGATGAAGAAGTGGGATTGGTTCATGCAAATATCACGCGTATTACAGAGGATGGTTCTGTCATAGGAATATTGAAACGTAATCCGCGGTTTCTAACGGGAAATATTTTTAATTATATTTATTTGAGAAAAGCAGATATTTCGATTCCAACGATTCTATTTCGAAAGGAATGTTGCGAGCGTGTTGGTTTATTTGATGAGAATCTTGCTCGTTTAGGATGCGAAGACAGGGAGCTTTGGTTAAGGATCAGCCGGCATTATAAGTTCAAGTATATTGACAAAGTGTTGGGCTTGTATCGAGTCCGTAGTAACAGCATGAGCCGGAACACAGAAAAAATGATGGAAGCTCGTATCTATGTGATTGAGAAGTTCTGTTCGCTTTATAAAGATTGTCAAAGATTGCGCAAAAAAGCTTTGGCTAAAATTTACCGGGATTTGGGTGATCAATTTTTGTCCGAGCATGAGTTCAATAACTCAAGGGAACAATATGCGAAGGCGATAGTTTTAAATCCAATATCCATTTGGCCGTGGATAAACTATATAAAAGCATTGTTGCGGCTTCAAACAAGTAAAGAATTTTAGTTGCGGTGCTTCAAACAATAGAGTCTTGAGATATATAGTCAGGCCTAAATTTTTCAATATGCATTGCCGAGCCGGAGGCCGGAAAAAGTACCGAGGAACTTTATTATTTTTTAACCTGCATGTTTGATTATCTTGGAGAAATGGCATGAGTTATATTACAAACACCAAACGTTGTGTTAAATGTATTTTACCTGAACAATATCCCGATATTCAATTTGACTCGCAAGGCGTATGTCATAAGTGCCATGAGCAAGAGGCCAAGTATATTAACCGCGACTATGAGAAATTAGGACGGGAATTGGACGGCATATTTAGGTGGGCCAAGGCACAGAAAAAACGATATGATTGTATTGTTCCTTTTAGCGGGGGCAAAGACAGCTCGTACACGCTTTATCTGTGCCGAAAGAAATATGGACTAAAAGTGCTGGCAGTGAACTTTAACAACGGCCTGCGGACGCCCGAGGCCTTGATGAACATGGAGAATATTGTAAAAAAGACCGATTGCGCTTATGCCTGTTATGGGCCCAATTGGGAAGTTTTAAAGAAGCTGTATCGGGAGTTTGTCCTAAAGGCAGGGCACTTTTGCTTTGTCTGCGATATGGGGATATGGGCCACAATCCACCGGCTCGCTGAACAATATGATGTGCCTTTGATTGTTTCCGAATTTTCCTCGCAAATCGAGTCCCGGGGCCCCAAGATATATTCTTATAATAACAAGTTTTTCCGAACCATTGCATCCGAGGTTGTTGACACATCGGAACTCAAGGATTTTCTGGAGGAGACGGCCGTTCAAAAGATTTTGCGCCGTTTCCGGCATGGGCGGTTTACCCGTTATCGACGCCAGATTTCCTTGCCGGATTATGTGGTCTGGGATGACAAGGAGATCAAAGACACAATTTATAAGGAGCTGGGCTGGCAAAAACGGGCTGACGGTTCAAGCGATCACATTGACTGCCTTTTTGCTCCGATGAAGAATTATTTGGTTGTCCAAAAATGGGGATTTGGTGAAAAAACAACCAAGTACAGCGCGATGGTCAGGGCGGGGCAGATGGGGCGGGAAGAGGCCCTGAGAAGGGCGGAGGCTGAGGAATCGCAGGATGTTTCAGGGCATATTAAGGTTTTTCTTAAGGAACTTGGGTTAAGCGAACAAGAGCTTCTACAAGCCAAAACGAGGTCCCACTTGGATTATTTATAGTGTTTTCATTCAAAATAGAGGAAACAATATTTACATTCGATTGGATGCAAGACTGTTACGCAATATAGCATTTAATTTAATGTTGATACTACGGGAAAACAAATTATGGGAATAATGACACTTGTAAAAAGCTATGCTCCTTTGCTCCTTTATATTGTCTGTATTTTCTTTGTCCTAAGGGCGTTGATTGGTAAGACAGAATGGACCGTTGTGTATCTGGCGGGGATACTGCCCCTTCGCAATGTTGTTGACCGGATGCATATGTTTCCTTTAGGAAAAGATATGGTTGACGTGCTGATTGTCGCATTGTTATTTGGGACATTTGTCCGGGCCATGACGAATAAAGGAAAGTTTTTTAACAACACATCTATTGATGTTATTGCGGTCGTTCTAATCCTATATACATTTATATCCCTTTTAATAGGTTCGGACTATCTTAACGCGTATTTATTATTTGATTTAACCGATATCCGCGTTCAAACATGGAAAAATTACTGCATCTTGCCGGTGATCTTCTTCATCACATTCCAGAACATTCGGGATAAAAAATGGCTTTGGCGTATTGTGATGGTAATCTGCTTATCGATGGTGTTAATGGACTATTATTTAGTGCAGCAGCTGTCATGGTTTTCCAGTTTAGAATCAAGAGCAAAGATTAATGCAACGTTTGTTTTTCTGGGCCCCAACGAAGTGGCGGCTTTTTATAACCAATATACGATTATCCTGATGAGTTTATATTTTACGATGAAGAAGGGGGCAAAAAAAATCGCATTGCTTGGACTCATTGCCATTAATATTTACTGTATTATGTTTTTATTTTCGAGAGCCGCGTACATCGCTTTTTTTATAGGCTGTTTTTTCCTTTTTTCAATGAAGAAAAGATTCCTGTTGATACCTTTGATTCTAATCGTTGTCTACTGGCAGATGGCCCTTCCCGAACTAGTTCGGCAGCGGATCATGGAGACTACCAACGAATACGGTGAATTGGACAGATCCTCAGCAATGCGGCTGGTGGTCTGGGAACGCAGCCTTGAGCTTTTCTCAGAAAATCCCATTACCGGTGTTGGGTATGGCGTCTTTCAGCAAATGCAGTATGAATTGGGAGACACGCATAATATCTATTTGAAAATTCTTGCAGAGCAAGGACTCATAGGAATAACTATTTTTCTGCTACTGTTGTTTATCCTGTTTTTAAGAGGGATCAAGCTTTTTGCGGGAAGCGACGATCCGCTTGAAAAAGCGCTGGGCCTCGGATTTTCTGTCGCGATTATTGTATTAATGGTGAATAATGTTTTTGGCGACCGATGGACTTATATGGAGGTAAGCTCCAATTTATGGATTTTTGCCGCGCTGGTTGAGCGATTCCATTGGTTTATCAAAACGGAACGAGAAAAAATAAAAATTGGTCGATAAATATCTGTTATTAAAGAAATCTGTTTTTAACGTCAGGGATTCAATGAACGTGAGAGAAGAGAAAATCAAGGTTGTTTTTTTGACTGATTGCCTTGCGGATTTAGCCGGCGGCGCGGAAAGGCAAATATTCGAGTTGGCGAAAAGATTGAATAAAGAAAAATTCTCAATAACAATCGCCAGTCTTGAAAGTGTTGGAAAAGCTTCGCCTGAATTGATACGTTCCATTTCCTGTCGGCTGGAAACGTTTCCGGTGAAACGCATTTACGGCTTTTCCGGCCTTTTGGAAGGCTTCCGTTTTGTCCGCTTTTTGAAAAAAATGCGGATCGAAATTCTCATGACCTATCATTTCAGTTCGGATATTTGGGGAACGGTTATGGCAAAAATGGCCGGCGTTCCAGTTATTATTTCTAATCGCAGGGACATGGGGTTTTGGCGTAAAAAACGCCATATATTGGCCTATAAGATAATAAACCGTTATGTGACCAGGATTATTGTTAATGCCAAGGCGATAAAAACGTTAATTTTAAGGGAAGAATGTCTTGATGGCCGGAAAGTTACGGTGGTTCATAACGGAATTGATTTGTTGGAGTCTGATGTCAAATTTTCTGTTACGGAGTTCAGGAATGAATTGGGAATTAAAAAGAACGACACGCTCATCGCGCATGTGGCGAATATCAAGCCGGTCAAAGGGCATGAATATCTGCTCAAGGCTTTTGCCGATATTGCGGCAAGGCATTCGAATGTTAAACTGATTTTAATCGGAGAGGATAAACTTGACGGCAAGATGCAAGACTTTGCTGAGCAATTGGGCATTAAGGGAAATGTCCTGTTCCTTGGCAGAAGAGAAGACGCGCGCTTTCTCCTTCGAGCGGCCGATATTTGCGTGCTTCCTTCATTAAGCGAAGGGATGTCAAACGCCATTATGGAATATATGGAGGCAGGAAAACCGGTTATCGCGACAAACGTCGGAGGCAATCCGGAGCTCATTGAAGATGGTGTTAATGGATTCTTGGTGGAAAAAGGAGATATTGAAGGACTGAAGTACGCGCTGTTGGCCTTGCTTGAAGATAAGGAAAAGTCTGCGGCAATGGGAAAGAAGGGCCAAGAAAGGATCTTGGGGGAATTTTCCACTGAAAAGATGCTTAAGGACTATGAGAATATATTCGGATCTTTTGAATTAGATACACGAAGGATTCTTCATTTAATCAGCAGCAGCGGATATTTCGGGGCAGAGAGCATTCTCATGACCCTGGCACGGAATATACATGACGGGGAATATATTTCTATTGTTGGTGCTTTTAAAGATTATCGCGACAATAGTGAAATTAAAGTCATTGAACTGGCCAGGGAGTCAGGCATCCAGACCTATATGCTAAAGTGCTGCGGCCGCATGGATATTTTTGCAATATTTCGGTTAAGAAGATATTTAAAGCAAAACAGGGTGGATATCCTGCATACGCACAATTATAAATCTGATATTATCGGGGCTTTGGCGGCACGGATGGCCGGAGTTCCTATAGTTGCGACAGCCCATGGGTTTACGGATATGACCTCATCGGTATCATTTTATGAAAAACTGGACAGGTTATTCTTAAGAATGTTATTCCGTAGGGTCGTGGTCGTTACGGAAAAAATGCTCCCCGGTCTTTCGCAAAAGGTGAAGCGGGTCATTCCAAACGGCATTGATGCGGGTCAATTTACCCGGAATGAAGAAAAAAGGAAGTTGTTCCGGAAAGAGCACAATATCAATGAAGGCGATGTTTTGATCGGCACGATAGGGCGTTTAAGCAGAGAGAAGAACCAGAAAATGCTTCTCGAGGCCCTTTATCCGATGATGCGTGATAACGAACTGGTCAAAGCGGTCATTGTCGGCGGCGGGCCGAAGGAAGATGAGCTTAAACAGTTCGGTGAATCAAGGCATCTTTCTGACCGGATTCTATTTACTGGAATAATGACTGACACGGTTTCTGTGTATTCGTCTTTGGATATTTTTGTATTGACTTCTTTGACGGAAGGAGTTCCCCTCACGGTGCTTGAGGCCATGGCTTCAAAATTGCCGGTTGTTGCGACACGAGTGGGAGGCATCCCGCAGATTATTGAAGACGGCCGGACAGGACTGCTTATTGACGCCCAGGATACAGAGGCTTTGAGGGCAAAAATTGGGCAACTAATTCAGGATCCGGCAAAGAGACGGCAGTTAGGGGATGCTGCGCAGGCATTTGTCATAGCAAACTATTCCCTTCAACGCATGTGTAATGCCTATCGGGAAGTTTATGAGGAAGTGTTGTTGGCAAAGAAGTAAAAGATGATCAAGTTGACGAGTTTCGAGATGCCGAGTTAATGAGTTAACCAGTTGACGAGTTGGCCAGTCAGGCAGTCGTGAATTAATTCGCCGGCTCGTAACTTGATAACTCGGCAGCTCATTGTATCGGGGCGGGATAACCTTGTTTATTTGTGTGATAGTTGACATTCAGCAATTACTATGCTATATATCATGATAAGCAGCACCATCAGCGCATAATTGGAGGAACAGGGATGACGTATTATAAACGATATCTAAAATTAAAAGAGGAAAGCCGGCAAAAGAGTTTGTTATTGTTTGGCCCCCGCCAGACCGGAAAAACGTATTTGTTGAAGAAATTGTTTCCCAAGGCCCCATTTTATAATCTTTTACTTGCCGACACCTTCTTGAAAATTAGTCAACGCCCGCAGATCATCCGGGAAGAATTGCTGTCGTATGAAGAAAAATGTCCTTATCCGGTTATTATTGATGAAATCCAGAAATTACCGGTCCTGCTTGAAGAGGTGCATCACCTTATTGAGGAGAAAGGACATCATTTTATTTTAACGGGAAGCAGTCCGCGCAAACTCAAACACGGCGCCGCCGATTTACTGGGAGGCAGGGCCTGGACCAGACATCTGTTTCCTCTTGTCAGCCGCGAAATTCCCGATTACGATCTCAATCGTATTTTAAATTATGGGGCCATTCCGTCGATTTACAATTCCGCTTGTCCCGATAAGGATTTGGCGGCCTATGTGGGAAACTATCTCAAGGAAGAAATTCAGGCGGAAGGATTGGCCCGCAAGATCGAGAATTTTTCGCGCTTTCTCCAAACGGCGTCGTTGTTTAATGCCGAATTGACGAATTTCGCGAACATCGCGAGTGACGCGGGAGTTCCCGCCCGGACGGTCGCGGAATATTTCAGGATTTTACAGGACACGCTGGTTGGGAGTCTTCTGGAGCCGTTTGTGAAATCAAAGAAACGAAAAGCCATTGTCACCGCCAAATTTTATTTTTTTGATGTGGGAGTTTGTAACGTCCTGGCTGGCCGGAAAGAAATAAGGCCAAAGACGGAATTATTCGGTAAAGTTTTGGAGCATTTTATTTTCACGGAACTAAAAGCTTATTTATCGTATACGCAAGACAACCGTCCGCTGTATTTCTGGCGTTCAAAATCCGGGTATGAGGTTGATTTTCTCTTAGGCGATGATGTCGCCGTTGAGGTGAAAGCGGCAGAAATGGCAACGGAACGGCATCTTTCGGGTCTTAAAGCTTTGTCGGAAGAAGTGCCGTTACGCAAGATGATCGTGGTCTCGATGGATCAGTTTCCGCGGAAATTGAGAGGTGTGGACATCTTGCCTGTTAAGGTTTTTCTTCAAAAGTTATGGTCAAATGTTTATAAATGAGCGCTTGGTTTACGAAAGCGGGCTAAAGCGCGCGAACGTAAACCGGAAGCGTCCGAACAAGCGCGAGTGTCGGAATGCCGAGGATCATTTAAATGCATATTCTCTTCCTAGCTCCCAGATTGCCGGTTCCGGCGGATTCCGCCATGGACATTTTTGTGTTAAGTTTTTTAACCGAGGGGGTTCCCCCCTTGACGGTGCTTGAGGCGATGGCGTGTAGGGTGCCGGTTGTTGCGACAAAAGTTGGGGGTATTCCGGAAATGCTTAAGGATGGGGAGACAGGATTGCTAGTTGGGGCGCAGGATACGGATGCTCTAAGGACAGCAATAGAAACGCTTTCAGGAAACGTTGGGAAAAGGCAAATGTTGACAAACTTAGCCTATGAATTTGTTCAAGCAAATTATTCGCTTGAACGCATGTGTAAGGCTAATAAACAAGTTTATAATGAGGTCTTATCATACGTCATTTGACTAGGCAAGAAATGGGCATAACAGAAAATAACCTTGATGTTCCCGTTGTTTCGATCATTATTCCTGCGTATAATGCGGAACAATATATAGAGAAATGCTTACGGTCATTGCAACAGCTTGATTATCCGAAGGATAAATACGAGGTTATTGTTATCGACAATGGTTCATCTGATGGAACTGTAAAGATCGTTCAACATTATTCAACGCAGTTGTGGGTGGAAAAAGGAAATATATCCAGCTTAAGGAACTCTGGAGCAAAGAAATCTAAAGGAGATATCCTGGCTTTTCTTGATGCGGATTGTGTTGCCCCAAGCCATTGGTTGAGGGAAGGGATCCGGCTTCTAGAAAATAAAACGATCGGCGCTGTTGGTTCCTGGTATCAGTTGCCCGTCAATACAACTTTGGTCGAAAGGGTATGGGACCTTCATATGAGTTCCCGGAGAGAAAAGATTGGGGATATCAATTGGGTCCCAAGCGGAAACTTAATAATGACAAAAAGCGTTTTTTACTCTATAGGGGGCTTCGAGGAGGATTTAAAGACATCTGAAGACGTTGATCTTTGTCAAAGGGTCCGGAAACAAGGGTTGAGTGTATATGCGCACCCCAGGCTGGCGGTAGAGCATTTAGGGAATCCAAAGACGATTAAGGATTTTTTTATTAAAGAAAAATGGAGGGGAGATGGTGTTTTGCAGAATTTGATAAGAAAAAAAGCGGAATCCGGATTAAATAAAGCTGTTTTGTATTCCATAAGTACAACCTTATTGCTTGTCCTTTTTATTATTGGCAGTTTTGTCTGGTTATGGAACGGAAACAGCCTATTTTTTATGTTTTCTCTCCTTGCTTTATTGCTTGTCCCGTTATTTTTGAGCTTAAGAATAGTCATTTCTTGTAGGAAATGGAAGTATCTTCCTGTCCTGATGTTTTTGTTTTTTCTTTTCGGCGTAAGCCGGAGCATGTCTTTCTTTAGTTTCAAAAAGAGGTTTTAGTGGCGGCGTTTATGTAATGATCCTCGCGTGTGCGGGCAGGAATGTTATAACAGAGAATTAAAGGATATTCATAATGACAGTAAAGCAATATAAGAGAAAATATTTTTTTGGATTTCTGTTTGGTGTTATATTTTGTTTGACCGCTCTTTCAATTGCCGGTTTTTTTGTTTATAGATCGGTTCCAACAAGGTTTAAAAGTAAAGTAAGTTATTACTTAAAGAAAGCCACTCAGAACCTGTCGCATGTTTCAAAAAGGACAATCCCTTTTCCGGATAAAACTCAATCAGGGCCTATTATATTTAAAGTTAATGTGGGGCATATCATTCGAGAAATAAATCCCATGATTTATGGAAGTAATCTAACTGCGAAAACCGAATTTGAAATGGATATAGCGAAATTCGGAAAAGAAATCGGTATCACGAATGTGCGTTTTCCTGGCGGAGAATCAGATGGATATCGATGGAAGCTTGCCAAGTTTGATTTTAATGACCGCTATGACGAAGCGCCGCTTGCCAACATTGAAAATGTGATCAAATTCTGCCGGATTATGGATGTTAAGCTTGTTATTCAGGTTAACATCGAATCTGGCACACCAGAGGAAGCAGCTGAGTTGGTTCACTACATGAATAAAGGCTCGGGGAATTTCAGGGTTGATTATTGGGAAATCGGTAATGAGGTTTATGGTAACTGGGATAGAGCCTATATGTCCGGGGAAGATTACGCGAAAGTCATTAAGAAATATGCGGAATTAATGAAACAAGCTGATCCAGCCATCAAGATCGGGGCTGATTGGGGTGGCCCAAGATACCAACAATTTGATGACGCCGTGCTGAAAGGGGCAGCCGATTACATTGATTTTGTTTCCTTTCACTGGTATCCCAACCATATTAATAAAAGCCACCTATATAAAGGAAGGAACCATCCCTTTCCGGAAGAGGTCATGGCAAATGCTTTAGCTGTCGGCAATATGGTTGGGAGGTTTAAAAATATGATCCTGGAATTCGCTCCTCACCGGGAAGGCAAGATTGAATTTACGGTCATGGAATGGGATGGCTCATGGGATGCGGTTCCCTCGGATTTGGAGTTTGAATATAAAGGAATGACGTGGGCACTGGCTAATGGCATTTTTCATGCGGACGCCCTGGGCCAATTCGCTCTGCATGGAATCACCGTGGCCAATCAATATTCGCTCCAGGAGATCATGCATGGATTGATCCGCGGATGGGATAAGCAAGCTGGTTGGGGAGGAAGCCGTTGGGACGGCGAAACAATAAGGCCGAAGGCTTTAGCGATCAAACTATTTGCACGGTATTTTCAGGACGTTTTAGTGGAAAGCGAACTTACAGGATCTCCTTTATATTACAAAAAACCGGACTGGAGGGCTGATTCGTATGCCGGCCAAGTTCCTTATGTGACCGGTTATGCCAGCAAGTCTTCCCAAGGGGATGCCTTGGCCATAGCGCTAATCAATAAACACGCGGAGAAAGACTTTAAGGTGAATATCGCAATTAATGGAGCGATTACCGAGAATAAAGGAGAGGTGTGGATCCTTAACGGGCCGGATTTAAAAGCGCAAAATGACGGCTCTCCTGGCGTTGTTGCGATAAAAAAATATGACCTTTCGGATGTGAAGAACAGGTTCAGCTATAATGTCCCGCCGCATTCGGTGAATATGTTAAGGATTCCGATTGAAAGAAGGTAGAGGAGCACAAGAACACAAAAGCACAAGCGCACAAGTCTTGTGCTCTTGTGTCATGTGCTCTTGTGCTCTCAGTTATGCTCTTTAAATTAGGCCATCACCTTGACACGACAGAAAACACATGGCATACTTTGTGCGGATGTATAATACATAAACTGTTGTTCAAGGTAAACCATTCGAAAGAATGGGACACAAAGCTAAAGGGTCCTCGGCCGGAAGGCACAGGACAGCCAGCTGCCAAACAGTAGAGTTCAAAGAGGCATGCCAGAACCTATTCTTTGTGTCATAAGAATAGGTTTTTTTAATGACAGCATAATTTACGGAGCGAAAGCGAACGTAAATTATGGCTGGAATTAATCCTGCGTAGCTCAACGCGAAGCATTTGAGCGGAGCAGGATGAGCAGGCTAAAAAGACACAATTTGATTTACCAACCCAATTTAAGGTAAAATAACATATCATGGAACCAGTTGAAGCAGCCGAACAAAGGGAGCAGAAAATGGACAGACGCATATTGAACCGTCAAGTTTTAAGCGTAGCCGTAATGGTTATTTTGTATTTTGCCATGACCGCTCCTGCTTATAGCGCCACCTATTATGTCCGCACGGATGGCGGAAGCGCAACCCAGTGTACGGGGCTGGCCGATGCCAAATATCCCGGTTCAGGAACAGGCCAGGCATGCGCGTTTTCCCATCCATTTTGGGCCATTGCGCCAGATGGAAATAATCCAACAAAGCTTCAGGGTGGAGATACGCTCATAATTGATGGCGCGAATGGGGCTGAATACATGATCGGTTACGGGGCTCCGAACACTGGAGATACATCTAAGTGTCATTTGTCTTGGCCATATAGTTGTACGATGAGGTCAGTACCTTCCGGAACAGCGGAAAAGCCTACTCGGATACTCGGAAAAGGATGGGATACCGGTTGCGCCAGCCCACCCCAACTGTGGGGAACACATAGGGTATATCAAATCCTTGCTTTGTATGGCAGTAAAAATGTAGAAATTCAATGCTTGGAGATTACGGACCATTCATCTTGCCAAGGCAGAAGCTCAAATCGCGATATCCCTTGTACTCAATATACCGAGCCTTATGCCGACAAGGGAATTGTTGCTAGCGACAGTGAAAATGTTTTGATTAAAAATGTGAATATTCATGGGTTATCTCATACCGGTATTCATGCTGGAAGGCTAAAAGACTGGACATTGGAAAATGTGGAAATAAGAGGAAATACAAATGCGGGATGGGATGGAGATATTGGGGCTAACGTATCATCGAACTCAGGCTCAATAATTTTCGACAATGTTACGATTGAATATAATGGATGCGGGGAAACTTATCCCGGAGAAGAAGTCTTTGGGTGTTGCTCACAAAGTCAGGGGTGTTATGGTGATGGCCTAGGAACACATGCAACTGGAGGTGACTGGTATTTCCACGACTCTAACATAAGTCATAATACCTCTGATGGATTAGATTTGCTTTACCATAATGGAAATGGGATAGTCACAATAAAGCGTTCCCGCTTTGAGGGTAATGCCGGACAGGCGGTAAAAAGTTCGGCTCCGACTCATATCGAGAACTCTTTGATTTTTGGCAATTGCGGGTATTTTAGTGGTAAGCCCTTTACTTCAACAAGGCCTACGGGTTTTGATAATTGCCGTGCGAATGGGGATACTGTTGCATTAGCTTATGGCGGGGTTAATTCGCAGATATATAATTCAACTCTTTCTAGTGATGGGAATATTCTTATTTTATCTCAGGGAAATAGTTGTGCGCCTAGCGATAAGATTGTAGCTCGCAATAATATCTTTATTGGTGGCCCGAAGTTTGCGTATACCCCTGAGAATACTACTCTTTATTGGGCTAGCGGTTCGGATGGAAATGGTACTGGAACCTGCGGAAGTCTTCCGTTTGATAATGATTACTCTATCATCGGGGCAGGGGCTAACCAAACGTTTAAGAATCAATCAATTATTTGCGCGAATAAAGGCGCAAATTCTCTCTGCGCTGATCCCAAGTTTGCAGAAACATCTACCGACATGTTTTTTAAGGGTGAGGCGTTTAACGCTTCTCTTAAGAGCGACAGCCCGGCTATCGGTAAGGCCCTTCTTTTAACCGGCAAGTCTTCTCTTGATTATAACAGCAACGACCGGGGGACTGTCTGGGACATCGGCGCCATTGAATATGGGATTGCCGGAACGCAGCCGACGTGCGCCAGCGATGCCAAATATTGCACAACGCAATCGGATTGCACCGCTCAGGGGCATTACTGGTATAACAATATGTGCAACATGGATCCGGAAGCGGAGCCGACCTGCGCCGAAAATATCCAATATTGTTTGACGCAAATCGATTGCCAAAACCAGGGATATTATTGGTATGACAACGCCTGCCACGCGCAGCCAGAGGCCTGTGTCCCGACATGGTGCGACGCCCCGTTAATTGAATGCGGAGAAACGCCGATCACGGGGACGGACTCCTGCGGGAATACGTGCACGAAACCCAGCGAAGAGTGGCCGAATTGTATTGAGCCTGCGCCGGAACCGACGTGTGCCGATGGGATTCAATATTGTACGACTTCTGGGGATTGTACGGCCCAGGGGTATTATTGGTACAACAATACGTGTAACGCTGCGGCTTGTGTCCCGACATGGTGCGACGCCCCGTTAATTGAATGCGATCAAACGCCGATTACAGGGACGGACTCCTGCGGGAACACTTGCACGAAACCCAGCGAAGAGTGGCCGAATTGTATTGAGCCCGCGCCCGAACCGACCTGCGCGGACGGCATTCAATATTGCACGACTTCGGGGGATTGCGTGAACCAGGGGTACTATTGGTTTAACAATGCGTGTCATGTCAGCGCTCCGACCTGCGCCGATGGAATTCAATATTGCACGACTTCGGGGGATTGCGTGAACCAGGGGTACTATTGGTTTAACAATGCGTGTCATGTCAGCGCTCCGACC
>JAFGFL010000004.1 GCA_016931055.1 Candidatus Omnitrophota bacterium
ACCCTTCTAGAGTTCGAATCTCTACCTCTCCGCCAAGATACGAGGACGAATTCATAGGATGAGTCCGAGTTTTGGCGGTATTTGGTTTTCCAAAGTCTGGAGAAAACCAAATGCCGCCAAGATACGAAGGCGAGTCCATAGGACGAGCCTGAGTTTAAACGGTATTTGGTTTTCCTTAAGTTTAGGGGAACTCAAATGCCGTAAAGATATGAGGACGAGTCCATAGGATGAGTCCGAATTTATACGGTATTTGGTCTTCCACGATTTTTGAGAAGACCAAATGCCGAACTTATTTTGATTGAAATCATTACAGGATATCCTCCATGCCAGATAAAAAACTTGGTAATCCCATTTCAGGGACGATCGATAATATCTCCATTTTAAGAAAATTCACCATTCTCTTCCTTTTGATGTCGATCATCCCGATCTGCATCCTCTTTTATTTTTACGTGCAGATCAGCGAAAAGGGGGCCTTGCAGATCTCGGCATATGATTTTAACCTAACACTGACATTCGTCATGTTGGGCGTCATGGTCGGATATTTCTCCATGAGGACCGTTTTAGCGCAATTGATCGAATTGTCCAATGCGAACAAAAAGGCTTTGGAAGATGTCTTAAGCCCGGATAAGATCAGGGAGCTGAGCCATGAGGAAAACGAGATCGCCGTTCTTGCGCAGTCATTCACGGCTATAACGGATAAGATGGAAGAGAGCGTCCGGAGCTTGGAACTGGCCAAAAGAACGCTTCAATCGATTATGGACAAAGTGGGGCAGGGCATTTCCAACATGGAAAATATCGACACGTTTCTGGAACTGATCTTAGAAACGGTCACAGAGGCGATGTCGGGGAAGATCGGCGTTCTTCTTCTGACCGACAAAGAGCGGAAAAATGCCTGGGTCAAAACTGTTTATGGGGCAGATTATCATGAAGGAAAGGCGATTCATTTCCCGTTAGAAGAAGGGACCGTTTTTTATAATGCGGTAGAATTAAAGAAACCATTGATGATTGGCCGGCTCAGCGGAGAGATCGAGGAATTCAAAAGAAACAAAAATCTTTTCAAGGCGCCGATGATATGCGCTCCTCTCTTGAAAAAGGATAAGGCCATAGGGTTTATTACGGTCAGCGGCAGGACAAATGGGGAGTTTGAAGAAAATGAAAGTAATCTGCTGTTTAATCTGGCTTCGCAAACTGCGATTGCCATCGAAAATTCTCGTTTAAATAAGGATATTGAAAAAACGTATTTTGAGACCATCTCGGCCCTTGCGCTGGCCGTTGATGCGAAGGATAAGTATTCCCGCGGCCATTTAGACCGTGTGGCCGGATACAGCGTTCAGATCGCGAGGAAAATGGGATTAGATGAAGATGAAATCCAAACGCTGCGTGCCGCGGCCCGGCTTCATGACTTAGGGAAAATCGGGATTCCGGATGAGGTGTTGGGAAAGAGGGGGGCGCTTAATGAACAGGAATGGGAGCTCATGCGGAGGCATCCGGAGATCGGTGAAAGTATCATTAAGCCCATTCATTCGTTGAACCATCTCTGTGATATTATCCGTCACCATCATGAGAAGCTGGATGGCAGCGGATATCCGGATGGCTTTCGCGGCGAACAAATCGCCCCGTTGGTACGTATTACAACCGTTGCCGATATTTATGATGCCTTGACAACAGACCGGCCGTATCGGGACCAATATGCAAAAGAAAAAGCTTTTGAGATTCTCCGGGAGATGAAGGATGCCGGCCTGCTGGATCCGGACATCGTGGAGGTCTTGATCGAAGCGCAAAGCGACGGGTAATGGCGAATCCAAAAATCAAATACTACAAAATCCAAAATAAACCTAAAATCCCAAATCCTAAATCCTAAATCCCAAATCCAAATAACCGTATGACTTCGGATTTATTTGGTTGTATTTGGATTTTTGCTTTTAAATTTTTGGAGAGGTGGCTGAGTGGTTGAAAGTGGCGGTCTCGAAAACCGTTGTGCCGAAAGGCATCTAGGGTTCGAATCCCTACCTCTCCGCCAAAATTTGCCTTATGTTAAACTGCGGCAAATTTTGGCGAGACCTCGCCAAAAATCCTAAAGGATTTTTGGCAGGTCCGCCATCGAGGTAAGTGGATGTATTACGTTTGTGGAGAGGTATCTGCCATCATTATTCTGTATAAATTTAAGGAAATGATGACGGCACCTCTCTTATCTGGAACGTTATTTTTATGGAGGCAGCGAAGGAGAGCCCGCCTCGCCCACCAAAATTGCAAAACAATTTTGGTGAGGCGGGCGAGGCTTCTCCAGAAATTGCCTCCGGCAATTTCCGGAGAGGTGTCAGAGCGGTCGAATGAGCACGCTTGGAAGGCGTGTGGCGATCGTAAGATTGCCCTAGGGTTCGAATCCCTACCTCTCCGCCATTTTTGCCCGAGTTAAACTGAGGCAAAAATGGCAGAGAATCGGAAATCGAGATTCGAGATTTGAGTGTGGAAGATTTTCGATTCGGTCAAATTTCGATTTTCTATTTTCAAAAAGTATGAGTTAAGCCATGGCATTCCTATTTGAGAAATTAGATGTTTATCGTAAAGCTGTTGATTTCGCGGATAATATCTGTGAATTGACAAAGGATTTTCCAAGAGGTAGTTATTACCTGGCGGATCAGCTTAATCGGGCCTCGTTATCAATATCGGCTAACATTGCCGAAGGTAATGGCCGATTTCATAAACCTGATAGGACTAATTTCTTTCGTATAGCCCGTGGTTCGGGCTTTGAGTGTGTGCCTATACTTGAGATTTGCAGCCGTAGAGGATTAATCGATAAGGAAAAAAGCGATTTATTGAAGATTGGGCTGGAAGATATTAGCAAGATGCTTTCTGGTTTGATAAATGCTTGAACCCTTCCGACGGGAGGGTGGTAAAAAATGACCACATTAATTGTGGACGCGAACCCTGATAAGCACTCTTGAGAAAGATCATATGAGAAAAAAGTTTGAAAAATACTCACACAAGATTGTCCAAAAAATAAGATTCCGCATCCCTGATGTTCCGGGCGCTTTGGGAAGGCTGGCGATGGAGATCGGGAAGTGTAACGCTATCTTAGGAGACATCACGACCATTGACATAACGTCAAACTATGTCATCCGTGACATCACGCTGTTCTTCGACAGCAAAGAACACTATGCGCGCACGTTGTCCATGCTGATGAAACTGAAAGGCTACAAGATATTATCCGTAGAAGATGAAATTTTAAGTCTGCACAAAGGAGGGAAGATCGCCGTTACACCCCGGGTTAACATCAGCACCTTAAGCGATCTGCGCATGATCTATACTCCCGGGGTTGCCCAGGTCTGCAGCCACATTTTAAAGCACCCGTCTAGCGCCCGTGATTACACCTCGATCGGCAATACCATTTGCATTGCGACCAACGGTTCGGCTGTTTTAGGACTGGGGGACATTGGTGTCTTGCCGGCGATGCCGGTCATGGAAGGGAAATCGATCATATTGAACAAGATGGCCAACGTCAGCTGCATCCCGCTTCTGATCGACAGCGATCAGGCTGATGTCATTGTTAACACGCTTTACCATTTATCCAAGACGTTCGGCGCGATCATGATTGAAGACATCAAAGCGCCTTTATGCTTTGAAGTTGAGGACCGCCTGCAAAAAATGGTCCAGATCCCGGTCTTTCATGACGACCAGCATGGCACGGCGACCGTCATCCTGGCAGCCCTGATCAAGGCACTGCGCTTGACCCGACGGAATAAACGAAGCGTGAGGATTGTGATCAACGGCGCCGGCGCGGCGGCGATAGCTACTTGCAAGATGCTTTTGAACTATGGGTTTAAGGATATTGTGATGTGTGACCGGGCCGGAACGATCTATGAAGGCCGGCGAGGTGGCATGAACCCGTATAAAGAGGACATTTCGCGTCTGACAAATAAACGGATGGAAAAAGGCCCGTTAACCCAAGTTATAAAAGGCAAAGATATCTTTATCGGCCTGTCGTTTCCGGGATTGGTGACGGCCGATATGGTCAAGACCATGAATAAGAAGCCGGTTGTGTTTGCCTTGGCGAATCCGGTGCCGGAAATATGGCCGAAAGACGCCCTGGACGCGGGCGCGGCCATCGCTTTAGACGGAAGAACCATCAACAACGCGCTGGCGTTCCCCGGGATCATCCGCGGGGCCCTGGATGCCCGTGTCTCGACCATCGATTATGCGATGAAATTCGGCGCTGCCGAAACGCTGGCGTCGCTTGCCGGGAAACACGATGTCGTGCCGAATTTTATGAATATGAACGTCCACGAAAAAGTGGCTGAGGCAGTTAGGCAAATTGGATTAAATAGATTGGACAAAGGGCAAAATGCCGATTAGTTATGAGGATGAGTCCATGGGACGAACCCGAATTTAAACGTCATCATTTTTCTATAAATATTTAAGAAGGAACTGATGACGTACTTGCTTCATTCTAAAATTTGTTTAGAAAAGCAAGTACGGTATTTGATTTACAATGATTTAGAAAGAATCAAATGGATTTTGAAAAACTATGGGGCAAGGCGTTAAAGGCCACGGAGATCATCCGCTCGCGGGTTCAGGCGCTTTCGGTCATGGGCGATACCCACGTACCGTACGTTCTATTGTCGGAGTCTTCTATCAACCTGGGGGATACGGTCGTGCGCAAAGGGGAGGTCCTGGTCCAGAAACCGTCGTTGTACATTCCGCCGAATAACCCTCAATTCGAAGGATTCGAATTCGAAAATGCGGAAGAGGGGTTCGATGAGACATCGTTCATCAATTTCTTGATCGTCCGGGGCATCACGATCCCTTCCCTGCGCTACGATAACAAGACCAGCTCATTGGATGTTTATGAGGGGAAACTTTCTGAAGCGATCAAGCATTATGAACGCACGTTGCAGAAAGAGGAGGATGTCCGGACCGGTTTACTGGCCGGCCCCGAAGACTGCTGGCAGTTCTCCATCCTGATATTTATCTGTTCGCAGGTCATTAAGAATGCCGATCAGGACATCCGGCGCCTGCTCGATGATTATCATAAGAGGAAGGGCAACTGACCTCTTGGTTTTTAAATAGCCTTTAAGAAGATGCTTATGCGAAGAACTTTTACGGGATTTTTAACAGTCGTATTTTTCCTGTCCTTTTCTTTTTCCTCCCCTGCCTTTGAAGGCTGGTCAACCAGACGCATCCTTGATAACGGGCTTACCGTCCTGGTAACGGAAATACCGTCAAGCCCGGTCGTGTCGGTTTATGCGCTCGTCAAAACCGGTTCGGCGACAGAAGGAAAATATTTGGGGGCCGGGATCTCGCATTTTCTCGAACATATGGTATTTAAGGGGACGCACAAACGGAATGTCGGTGAACTGGCTGCCCGGATCCAGTCCGTCGGCGGCACGATCAATGCCGTGACGGCCATGGATTACACGGTTTACACGATCACCGTGCCGGATAACGCCTTTAACGTCGCGCTCGATATTCTGTCCGATATGTTAGCCAACGCTACGATGGACAGCGGGGAAGTAGAAAGGGAACGGGACGTTATTTATAGCGAAATGCGGATGCGTGAGGATGACCCTGATTCAAAGATCAACGAGCTCACCTTCCAGAATGTTTTCATCCGCCATCCATACCGGTATCCGGTTATCGGATACAAGCCCCTCTTGGCCGAGGTCACGCGGGACGATCTCCTTCAATATTACGGGGAAAGGTATGTGCCGAATAATACGGTCCTTTCGGTTGCCGGGAATGTGAATAGCGAAGGAGCTTTCTTGAAGGTCGAAGAAACGTTCAAAGGCTTTGAACGCGGGCATCCCGTTGTCCGTCATCTGCCGCCGGAACCGAAACAAGTCAGCCGGCGCAGGTATGATGAGGAGTATCCGACGGATTTGACGCGTTTATCAATATCGTTTAGCGGCATTGAGCTTCTCCATCCTGATTTATACGCTTTGGACGTTCTCGCGAAAATCCTTGGCGAAGGAGAGAGCTCGCGGTTTTACCGGGAGATCTACAAACAGCAAGGGCTGGTGCATCGTATTTCTGCGGCTAATTACACGCCGATTGATAAAGGGATTTTTTGGATTAGCTGTCTTCTCGATGAAAAGAATGTGGAAGCGGTCATCCGGGCCGTTTTGAAACAAGTTGATGCGGTGAAAGCAGACGGGGTTGAGGCCTCGGAATTACAAAAAGCAAAACAACAAGTCCGCAGCGAGTATGTCCTTGAACATAAGACCTCCGCGAGCATCGCTTTCTCCCAGGCCCTTGACGAGGCTTTTTCGGGAGACCCTAATTTCTCCAAGAGATATGTCGAGGGTATTGAGCGCGTGTCGCTGGATGATATCAAGCGTGTCGCTAATACTTATTTGGTGGATACGGGATTAACAACGGTTATCCTCAAGCCGGAGGAACAGAAGGCGGAAAGGCGACCGGAATCAGAAGTTTCTGTCAAAGAAGAGATCCAAAGGCATGTGCTTGATAACGGATTAACTGTTCTTTTAAAGGAAGATCATACGTTTCCTTTGGTTGACATCCGCTTGGCGGCTAATGGAGGAGTTCGCCAGGAAACCGAAGAATTAAACGGGCTTTTTCATATGATGGCCTCCATGTGGACCAAAGGGACCGCGAGATATTCCGCCGATGAGATTGCCGAGAAGACGGAAAGTTTGGGGATGATGCTCAGCGGTTTCTCCGGGAGGAACAGCTTTGGCTTAAGCATGGAGTTTTTGACTGAGCAGTTGCCGACCGCTTTGAACCTTCTAAAAGAACTGGTCCTTCATCCGACTTTTCCCGAAGCGGAGATCGTCAAAGTCAAGGGCCAAATGAAAACGATCATTCGTCAACGCCAGGATGATATCTTTGACTCAACAGCGCATGAACTTAAAACAAAGCTTTTTTTGACCCATCCGTTCCGGTTGGAAGATGAGGGGACCTTTGAGTCGATCGACCGGATCACACGCGATGACCTGACAGTCTATTACAATCGATTCGCCGTGCCGGGAAATATGGTGATCTCTGTATTCGGGGATATTGACCCGAAAAAAGTTCTAAATGATATTAAGGAAGGCTTTGGGGCTTTAAAAGACAAAAAATTATCTTTAAAAACATATCATGAAGATCCGCCTGACCGGCCGCGGGAAGAAACCCTTGCCATGAATAAAGAACAGGCAATGGTGATGTATGGGTTTCAGGGGGTCTCCTTTGGCGATCAGGACTGTTATGGCCTTGAAGTGCTTACGGCGGTCTTGGGCTCATCGTTCAATGGACGGTTGTTTACGAATATCCGCGATCAGTTGGGCAGCGCCTATACCTTAGGGGGCCATTTCATTCCAGGTCCTGATGCGGGATTCGTCTATTTTTATGTTTTAACAGAGGCGGAAAAAGCCAGCATGGTTAAAAAACTACTGAAAAATCAAATCAGCACTCTGCAGAATGAGATGGTTTCTGACCAGGAACTCAAGGATATCAAAACATTCTTAATAGGCACATTCAAGGCTTCCCAGGAAACGAATGCCTCTTTGAGCTTTATGGTAAGTCTGGATGAACTTTATGGACTGGGGTTTGACCGCTACCAGCAATATAAAAAACGTATTGAAGATGTCACAAGAGAAGATATCCAGCGTTTGGCGCGGGAATACTTTGATCTCAATAAAGCGGCGATCGTGCAAGTTATGCCAGAGAAAACCGCACCTTAGAAAGTCATTATGCGGTTGGGCAATTCCGGAAAGCAAGATGTTTACAATTAATTAAAACGGTGTTATATTAACACTTCTTAATCTTTATATTTTAAGAGACAACATTTCGGATACGTTGCGAATCTGTCCGGCCGACCCGTAACGAGCCTTACAAAAATTTTACTGACTATGAATTCGGAACAACATATTGAATTAGAATTCCGATTGATCGATTTTCTTAAGGGCAGGATGAACTTGCTTCAGCCTCCGAAGGAGCGCGAGGAGATGGTACACGGCGCTCTTAAGAAAATAATCGAAAAAGGAGAGTTTCCCGAACTTGCGGCCGAGCTTCAGAACGAGCACGCGCGCATCAAGTTTGTTTCCGACTTCCTGTCCTACGGCATTATTACCGATGTCTTATGTGACGCGAACGTCGAGGATATTGTCATTAATAACCTGAAGCCGATTTACATCCACCACAGCGAGAAAGGTTTTATCGCAACGAACAAAAGATTTACACACCAAAAAGAAATAACCCTTTTTATTAAGAAACTTTTGCTTTTGTCCGGCAAGGCATCTCAAGGGAAGATCATTAACCTTGAATTGCCGAACCTTGAAGGGCGGGTCAATATTGCGCATTCTCCATTTGGGCCTCAGATCACGATCACAAAAGCCAAAGTGACTCCATTGAGCATCATCGACCTGATCCGGGCCGGCGGGCTGACCTATGAAGTCGCCGCGCAGTTATGGATGTATTTGGAAGGGATGTCCATACGGCCGGCCAATATCATGATCGCCGGCGGCCCCGGTGTTGGCAAAACGACCCTTCTGAACGCGCTGTTCAGTTTTATCCCGAAGGCCGACCGTATGGTTGTTATTGAAGACACCTTGGAACTCAATACTTTTTTGGAGGACAGTTGTTCGAGGCTCGAAAGTGATGATGATCTGACATTAGCCGATCTCGTAAAGAATAGTTTGCGCATGCGGCCTGAGAGGATTATTGTCGGAGAAGTGCGGGGCATAGAGGCGCGCGACATGATTACGGCGTGTAATATCGGGAAATACTGTATCGGCACTATCCACGCGCTCACTTCAAGAGAGGCTATCATCCGTTTACAGAATGAGCCGATGAACATCCCTGAGATGTTGGTTAATCTGATCGATGTTTTTATCATTCTTAAAAGATACCACGTGAAGGACCGGATGTTCCGCGTGATCGATGAGATCAGCGAAACCAGCGGCATGGAGCAGGTTAAGATCCTGTTGTCGCAGGTCTACAAATATGATTATGATAGCCAAAAAATGAAACAGGTGAACCCGAGCACTGTGTTCCGCGACCGCTTGGCGAAGCAAGCGGGCTTGACCCCGAAAGAAGTGATGCAGGAACACATGCTCCGGGCCTTTCTTTTGGAACAGTTAGACAAGCGCAACATGAATACGATCAAGGAAGTCACATCATTCTGTTGGGCGTACAATAAAAACCCTGACGAGGCGGCTGCCGGGTTAGGGTTTAACCGTGCTGATCTTCTAATGCGCAGGTGATGATAGGATCGGAAGTTTGTCGCGTTGAAGGAATGGGGAACCGCTTATGGAAGCGGTTTTTTGTTATTTGGAATTATGCGAATAGCTGCAACAAATCCTTGGGGCTATGGATCAGGTAGTCCGGATGTTGGGCTTCAAGGGCCTTCTGGGAATTGTATCCCCACGTGACGGCCGCACATCGGATGCCGGCTTTTTGGGCGGCCTTAATGTCCCTTGTTTCATCGCCGACATAAATGACCTCGGAGCATTTGAGGCCATTTTCATTCATGAGGGATAGCAATCCCCAGTTTTTACTCCAGATCTTCGATGTGGTGTAAATAAAATCAAAAAAGTCCAGTCCATTGTTCTTAAGAAAACCCAGGACATTCTTGGATGAATTGGACGTGAGGATCCCCATCTTATGGCCTTTGGATTTTAATTGCAGAAGGATTTCCTTCAATCCTTCAATCGGTTCGACGGAATCAATCTCTTTATGCAGTTCTTTCTTGGCTTTGGCGACGATCATGGGGATCTTAAGAAGAGGGATGTTCAAATGCCGGATTGTTTCCTGGACGTTTTTATCCTTCATCTCTTCGACTTCATCGGGGCGGATTTTGTTGAAATGGAATTCTTCGGACAAGCGGTTGCCGATCCTCAGAAGGTAATGGAAGGTATCCGCAATCGTTCCATCGAAATCAAAAATCAAGACAGGATTATTGTTCATGGGGAAAGGCGATCAAAAACCATATTGAGCTTAAGAAAGATTGTTAGGAGTATATCATTGAAACAGCCCTATTTTCAAGATTAACTTAATAAAAACGCTTTGGAATGAGGTTTTTGCCCGTCAAGCGCATTAACATAAATATGTTGACAATTGGCGAAAATTTGTGCATACTTCTGTATAGAAGTAAATAAGAAGTAGAAGGTTTTATGCATCAATTGCGAGATGAAGTACACATCATGTTTCCTTTCTGCTGTTATTTACTAAATCTAGATGAAAGGAGGACGTAAGTAATGGCAAGAGGAAAAGTTAAGTGGTTCAGTAACCAAAAAGGTTACGGATTTATTACCCCTGAAAACGGTCCTGACGTATTTGTCCATCACAGCACGATTCAAGGCGAAGGGTACAAGACCCTAGAGGAAGGCCAAGAGGTCGAGTTTGATGTGACAACAGGTCCGAAGGGTGAGCAAGCAACCAATGTTGTGAAATTGTAATTGCGAAATCCAGAAAAGCCCGGCAGTTTCTGCCGGGCTTTTTTTTTGCAAAATTCCATGCTGGTTCGAGAACGTATCATAACATTTCTGTTTAACCGCGAGCCTCCTGTAGCCATATACACCTGAATATGACTGTTTCAAGTAAATCGTTGGGTTTTATCTTGCGAAAGTTTAAAGTGGCTAAAAATTACAACGAAATCAAAAAAGTTTGATATAATCAACACGAAGTTTTGGTCATTCCATATCAATCATAGAAAAGGGATCAATGAAATTATCGAATGCGCTTGTTGTCTTAGATTTTGAAACAACGGGGACATGGGTCGATCGGGACAAGATCATCGAAATTGCGATGATCAAATGCGCTCCTGATGGGACAAGGACAACCTATGATAAAAGGGTCAATCCGGGCGTGCCGATACCAAAAGATGTTACCGAACTAACCGGGATCACGGATGAAGATGTTAAGGACGCCCCGGCATTTAAAGATATTGCCGCGGAGGTTTTGGCATTTATCGAGGGGTGTGATATTGCCGGATTTAATGTTGACCGTTTTGATTTCCCTCTTTTGCGGCGAGAGGTTAATGATGCCGGGTTCAAATTTCATTGGGAAAATATCAAGATCTATGACGCCCAAAAGGTTTTTCACCTTAACGAAAAACGTGATTTGACCGCCGCTTACGAATTTTATTGTCATAAGAACCTTGATCATGCCCACTCAGCTCTGGCTGATACGCAAGCCACCCTTGAAATCCTCGAGGCCCAGGTCGCCAAGTATGGTCAGAGAGAAGAGGGCTTGAAATCATTGGATAAATTTGAATATCTACAGACGGCCGAGTTCCTTGATGATGAGCGCAAGTTCCGTTGGTGGAACGGTAAAGTCTATATGATGTTTGGGAAATATGCCAAGAAGTACAGCCTGCAGGAGGTCGCCCAAAAGGACCCGGGTTATTTGGAATGGATCATTTCGGCGAAGTTCAGTGAGGAAGTTAAGACCATTGTTTCCAACGCCCTGCAGGGGCGCTTTCCGGTTTTTGGCCTGCAAGAAAAACGTAACTCGAAAAGCTAATCATGCATCCAAGATACAAGAGGATGATCAGGAAGATGGAGGAACTGGAGAGGGATAAAAAAAGGCAGCCCGGCCAGCCGTGGTTTCTCTATATTCTTCGCTGTCAAGATGACACCTTTTATACCGGTGTCACCAAAGATTTAGAACGGCGGCTGAAGATGCATAATGAGGGCAAGGCTTCCCGTTATACACGAGTCAGGCGGCCGGTTACTTTAATCTATCATGAGGATTGTGCTAGCCGTGCCCAGGCGCTAGTTCTGGAATGTCAGGTAAAGGCCTTATCGAGAGAAGAAAAAGCGCGGTTAATTCTTAATGGCAGGAAATCTATAAAAAGAGGGAGAAAGAGCCATGGCAAGCATATTTAGCCGTATCATCAAAGGGGAGATCCCTTGTCATAAAATTTACGAAGATGGCAAATATTTCGCGTTTCTGGAAATCAGGCCGATCAATCCCGGGCACACGATCATTACTCCCAAAAAGGAGGTCGATTATCTCTTTGATGTGGATGACGCTCTTTTAGGCGGCATGATGGTGTTTGCCAAGAAAGTCGCCCATGCCATCCAGAAGGGGGTTTCCTGCAAACGCATCGGGGTGATGGTGGCCGGCCTTGAGGTTCCCCATGCGCACATCCATCTGATCCCTATCGTTGGGCTTTCCGATTTGAATTTCGATAAACAAAAACAGGCAGACAGCGTTGATTTGGCAAAGGTAGCCGAAAAGATCCGCCGATACCTGTGATCGGTCTGGAGTATTACAAAACTATTAATTCTTTCCAAGCAAGAAAGACATATTTTCAAATGGGGTAACGTTAATAATGACAGGCAGGAATCCGTCGATATGCATTTGTTCTATGGGTTGCTGCGGCAGTGGCAGAGGGATGCCGTTGTCGTCTCGCTTAATCTGAAGATCAAGCAGTGTGGAATTTAAGTCAATACCTCCGACTGGGCTTGATATCATAGCAGAAGCGTTAGCGTGGTTTTTCTTCTCTGTTAGTGCCTTTACGATATTCTCGATAAACTCAGTAAACAACAAATCTTTTTTATAGGGGCTTAATTGCTCTGACTGCATTAATCTGTCAATCCACCCGGTTATGATTTCATGGCCACTAACATCATCTAATAAGAACTTCAAATAGGCCCAGTAATGTCCACCTAATAAATGACTTAGCGCCCCATCAAAAACATAATTACTGGCTTCGTGTTTAGCCTTAATAAACGATGCCAAGCCGCCATGAGCTGGTATTTCTCCATTAGGGGCACCATTAACTCCATTGCCGTCAGGAATTCTAAAAATGAAATTTGTGACACCGTTTCGCCCTGTCTCAAGAACAGTTTTAAGTTCCTGTTCTTCAATGATATCTGAAAATTGTTTTATTGCCAAGCGCATTGACGCACGTTGTTGTTTTAATGATTCTAAATTATCATTCCAAATTCTCAAATAGGCTGCGGCAGTATTCAGCCCATTAACAACTTGTGCCAGCTTGGCTGAACGGATTGCTCCTCTATAGAAATTTTCGGGGTCGCTGATGGCCTCCTGAAGCTTAGTTTTCATGGCCACATAATAATCCTCCTCATTGGCGCCTTGAGGAATAATCATGTTAATGTCTTCTTCATTCGCCTCACCAATAATGCCTTCTCCTTTTATGACTTTGGATGGTGAAACCTGGAGCCGCCAAGGCGATGCTAAAATCCAGCTTAAAGCGATGGCCCCGTTGACTTCAGTCCACTCCGACGTCCCTGTTTCATTATCCGAATCCAATGCCACCAGATCGCTTGCAATCAGCATCAGCTGCTTTTGCGCGTCCGTATATTGCCCCTTAAATACCAATTTACCCCATCCTTTAGTTCCTGCAGGATCGACAGCCTTTTTGTTTTTAATGTCCTGCTGAATGTACTGATATTGATTTGCCAAATTCATGCTTTCATCATATCCTTGCAGCCGGCCGAACAAGACAACATTGTATCCATCAGCAACCAATCGGCGGATATTTTTTTCCGTAAATGTTCGGTAAGGGCTGATTTTGACGGATACAAGCCGGCCAGCGTAGCTGACAATCGGTTTTTGCGGATCTAGTCCCAAGTTTTCGCCCCCTTCTTGCATAAAACTGCTATTTAATTTTTGGACAGCCGCTTGTTTAATTGCCTGAGCTTCCTGCCAAGTTAAATCATCGGGATCTTTCAATTCGTGGCCATAAAGATCTTTATAAATTTGTTTGACAAGACTCCATACCCGCTTCAGATCATCTCCGTTTGTGATCGCGAAGGTATGTACATTTGGATCAATTTGGGTTCGGTCCAGCACAAACTTATGTTTACGGCTGACCATATTCACCACACCGCCGGCGTTCTCCACAAGCCTGATGGCTAAACTTGCCATATCCATTTTGTCAAACTTCACTGCCGCGCTGTACCATTTCTTGTCCAAACCAAGGAGCCACCCTAAAACCCTGTCAATTTGGTCAATGCTGAAGTTCTGCCGATTACCAAACGTATGCGTTGTAAAGACAGGATAAATATCCTTGAGTACAGAATCTTCGTCATTTTTCTCTTTGTCCTTTGCGTCTATTACCAGAGCCATCGCCCCGGCCGCTTGGGAATCATTGCTCCAGACGACAGCGGGCCGCCAATTTTTCCCTTCTTCCATTTTTCGTTCCTGTTCAACTAAACGTATCAATTGAATGACCGATTTGGAAAAGAATGCGCTAAACTCTTCCCACGATTGGTTGCCGTTTCTCCCATAATCATAGACCGAGTTCGTATACCGCACGGGCTGGCCTTCCTTCGGTACCTCTTCAATGAACATAACATCCTTGCCTGTCGGTAATGTTCCCCTCAAAAATCTCACGCCCGTCCCTTGAGCGCCAACTTGGATCTCTGTCTCGCCGATAACGCGCATGTTATCGATTTTATTCATCTTTGCATAATCAATCGGCTTAAAATTCCCTTCTTCATCTTTCTTGGATTTGTACATCGGTTCTATCGAAACAACGCGCGCTCCAAGTTCTATCATAAACTTTTCATGAACCTGCATCACATAGCCCAAACCGCCAGCCAGTAATAAATTCTCCGGAGAAACCGAATAAATCACGCGTCCTATCATTTCTGGTACATTTTCTTCCATCCAATTTTCCGGGATAAGATTATACATCATCAAAATGGCTTCACCCAAAGTTGAATCCAAATCCGCGATACGGTTTTGGATCGTGTTTATCAACAAAATCCTAGCTTTCTTTTCAAGTAAGGCAGCCGCTTTTAATGGCGGGTAATGGGCTTCGACTGGAATATCGGCTAATTCCAGGTCCAGAATAGCCCCTGTCTCATTGATGAATTTTACCAACACATCTTCAGCGCCCGGCACGCCGTTGTTGATAGCTTTCAGCATAGTATTAAATTTATCCGAATAATATTCGTATCGCTCTTTCAATACTTCATCGCGTTCTCCGGATTGATTGCTATCTTGAATTTCAACAGGTGATGAGGCCGCTATATTTCCAATGCCACGTGAATTTTCAACCAAAGCGACAGTCAATTTTAGCGCCCTGCTGTTTTGAGGAAGCTGGCCTCTCTGAGTCGGCTCTAAACCCACAGGGCTGCTGTGGCGTTCTAGGGTAATATCTTCCAATCCGCGCATCCCGCCGGAGAAATATTTCCGGGGGATCACGGTCTTTTCGCCGATATCGTATTCTTCCTTGATAAAATTATAGACACCCTGTTGGAACGCTTTAAGATACTGCTGATAGATCTTTTCCTTTATATCCCGGTCCGCGACATCAATGCCTTTGATCTTGTTCTGGTCGGTATAGACTTTCCCTAATAGCGTCTCGCGCAGATTCTCTTTGTACCATTTCGCCAGGATCATGGCGTTGTAGATCTGCCGCAGTTCGGCGAAGTGTTTCCCTTCGTTGACCTCTTTTTCAAGCTCCGGGATGATGATTTCGCGGATGATTTGGGATGAAATCGACAAATCTTCCTGGAGGGGCGACTGGCCGGTCGCCCCCACAGAATTGTGCTCCATTGCCAGGCCCCTCGCAGGAGCTCGGGACTTGGCCGCGGATTTCTGTTGGAAATCCATGGCCATGTAATCCTCTTCCAGCATGACTCTCAGATCCCGGCTGACAACGAACACGCTTGCGCCATTTTCATAAACTGCGGCCCGCCGGGGAACGATCCATACTTTATTAAATGTTTCGACTGGGATCTTGGTTGTCCCGAAGCGTTCGTAAGCCATCCGATAAACTTTCTCCCAAAACTTCTTGCCAAGATCATTTTCAGGATAAAGCAGGGAGGCAGTCATCTGCTTGAGAATATAGTCCTGGGCTAAAAGGTCGCGGCCCATTGTTGTCTCTCCGAGCTTTTCGGAGACGATCTTGTCTTTTTCATAAGGCGAAAGGTTGACCCACATCTGGTCGTCGGGAATGGTCAGGGACGCCATAAAATATTCAACCATTTTTAAGGCTTCCTGATTTAAGGCCGGTCCCCGCAAATCCGAATCGCCGGGATCGACAATAAAATCGAACAGCAGGGGATTCTCCGGATGGACGGTCATGCCTTTGATAAGAGGAGGCTCATACGTTTGGCTTGGGCCCAGCATGATCCCCGGGGCCGGCAGGCCGAGAACGGATGGTTCGATATATTGAGAATAAACATATTGTTGAGGAATAACGAAGGTGATTGAAATGACTATAGTAAGGAAAGAAGGAATAAATTTGTTTCTGCGGAAGAAGTTCTTTCGGGATAGCGGGCGAGTTTCAATTAAGGACATACGGTTTCTCCCTGCAATAAAAAACCACGAATAGAATGTTTTGGACCAACGGCACACGATCATAACCGTTTTGATCCCTGATTCCCTCCGTGGCGTGAGTCAATCTCAAGGAATAGCTTATATGTTCAAACTCTTACTGAAAGTATAACATATTTTATTACTATTTCGAGGGTCAATTTTGGTTTTTTATGTGTACCCATATATGTGCTGTCTATTTCAAACATGGTGAAAAATGCCAAATAAATCACATAGAACCTGCTTTGGAGACTGCTATTGTGTTTGACAAGGGGCCCATATTCCTGTATTATTTTGAGCACAAAACTCATTTAATAGAAAAAGGCCATGGAGGTTAAGTTATGCAACCTTTAACGTCATCCAAACCAAAAAACTGGACCGAAGAGCAAAAAAGCGTCTGGCGCTCTCTTGAGGACCATTGGGACCATTTGATCAATGCCCGTGTCGACGAATTTATCAAGTATATCCATGAAGATTTTATCGGCTTTGGCCACGAAAGCCCGATCAATATCGACAGGGCATGGCTGGACAAGTGGGTGGGTTTCTGGACGAGATCTACTAAAATTGTCATCTGCGAATTGCGGCCGGTCGATATCCGGATTCACGGGGATATCGCCATTGTCCAATATTTCATTTTCACCATTGAAAAGAATGCTGAAGGCGGCAAACGAGTGATCCGCCGCTATACAATGACTTGGAAAAATCAGGGCAGCCGCTGGGTTGTTATCGGCAGTCACAATAATCTTGTGGATGAGACAATACGCGGTTAACGCCGCTTGAGTTGGTTATCTGCGCTGCCAGAATGCCCTCGATTCAAATTTTTCTCCTTTTTTGGCCAATTTTTCATTTTGAAAGCGTTTTCTCGGTAATTTTCTATCAATTTTTGTTTTAAATTGTCGAGAAATTTGACAAACCATTGGTTTCATTGTATTCTTTTATTAGAAAAAAGAAACTTAACTTGCTGGTAAATAAGGCAATTAGAAACTTATTGGTAGCGGTTTCGAAAAATGCACGAACGTGCACGCTATTATACTTTTCCTGATTCATGGGAATTGTAGCCAGTGTTTAGTTTCTTTTTTTTGTTTCCGTGGGGCAAAAAAAGAGGGGGTAACGTATCGATGAAATACCGGCAGTCTTTGAAAGTATTGGTCGTTGAAGATAATCTGATTGACCGACGGATCCTTGAATCGATGTTGTTGGAGACCTCAAATTCCACCTCCCTTTTAAAAAGTTCCGATTCTCTGGCAGGCGCCCTCCAGCTGATGTCCCAATATAGTTTTGATGTGGTCATTTTAGATCTGAACCTTCCGGACAGCCAGGGAGAGAACACACTTTTGAAACTGAACAGGCAATTCCCGTCCGTGGCGGTGGTTATTAATACCGGCGCTTATGAAGACGAAGTTGGTATCGAGACTCTTAGTTTCGGCGCCCAGGATTTCCTTGTAAAAGGAAAGTATAATGCGTATATCCTCAATAAAGCCCTTCATTATGCGATTGAGCGCAAACGGCTGGAAGCCGAGCTTGTCAATGCCTATCGAAAGGTCAAAGAAGCCCAGAACCAGCTTATTCAATCCGAGAAATTGAAAGTTGTCGGAACCCTGGCCAGTGGCGTTGCTCATGAAGTCAAGAATCCGCTTGCGACCCTTTTGTACGGGATTGCGTACCTTTCGCAAAATTTCAGTGAAAGGGACCAGAATGTTGATTCCGTCATTCAGAATATGAAGCAGGCGATTACTAAAGCAAATGATATTGTGACCGATTTGTTGAATTTCGCGAGCTTAACGAGTTTGGAGAAGAAAAAAGAGAACATCGATAACGTCATCAGAAATGCCCTTAATTTAGTCCGTCATGAATTTTCCCGTAACCATATTACCGTTGTTCAAAAGATTGAGGACACTCTTCCGCAAGTCATGGTTGACAAAAACAGGATCGAGCAGGTTATCGTTAACCTGATCCTTAACGCGGTGCATGCGATGCCCGATGGCGGGGAAATTACGGTCAGGGCGTACAGCCGGGTCCTTTCCGAAGACCTGGAAGATATGCCCCAATTACGGCGGGACGAATTTAAGCCAGGGGAAACCATCGTTATCCTGGCCGTGGAAGATAGCGGCTGCGGTATCCCGGTCGATAAGATTGGGCAGATCTTCGACCCTTTCTTTACGACGCGGCGGGGCGAAGGCGGCGTTGGATTAGGTTTATCCATTTCGAAAAACATTATGGATATTCACGACGGTTGTATTTTCGTTGAAAATAAACAGAATGGAGGTGTGAGGGCAACACTGATTTTCAAAGTCGATACGGTGAAGGGAGGTGTTCTGAATGGGCAAGAGGAAAATCTTAATTATCGATGATGAGAGGGATTTCTCCGACGTTGTTAAGATGATTCTTGAATCCACAGGCAAGTATGAGGTAACGATCGAAAATGACGCCGGGAATGCTTTATATGCCGCCATAAGATGCCAACCGGACCTTATTCTGCTTGATGTGATTATGGCCGGAAAAGAAGGCCCGGATGTCGCCATTGAGATCAAAGGCAACTCGCATTTTAAAGAAACGCCTATCGTTTTTCTGACAGCAACAGTCACACAGCAAGAAGTTGACGAAGGAGGCGGAACAATCGGCGGACACGCGTTTGTCGCCAAACCAAGCAGCTTGGACATCCTGTTGGATTCCATTGAAAGAAATATGGTATCCGCATGATCTTACTGCGTTATTTCTTTGTTATTCATTCCTTCCGGTGGCCGCAAATAAAAGCGGTTGGGATTTCTCAACCGCACAGTTCATTTTGTAATAATTCTTCTGTAACATACTGCGCTTATTAATAATCAAACGACAGCATATCTCCTTATATAAGGATGTTTCTATTTCATATTAGGATAGTCTGTTGACCGTAACCTTACCATTCCAAAAGACTTACGATGCCAACTTCTCTTGCGCATTATTATGTGTAATGATATACTCATAACTCATCAGCAGATCCCTTATATGTAATCGAATTTATGCGACTTCCGATAAAAGCTTCCAAAATATCCCTTATTCTTTGTATTTTGTCAGTTCCCGCTCAGCTTGCTTCTGCCGGTGATAATTTCGGATATGTTTTTTCGATGCAAGAAGGCAATAACAGCATTTTTGAGCGTCATGATGTCCGAATGGCTGTTGATCAATTTTGCCAAACATTATCGATCGATCCTAAGAATAAAACGGTCCAGGAAAATCTCGAGGCCATTATTGCCCATTCAAAGTTGCCCGCAGCGCAAAAATCTGACGCGCTTCTACTTGAAGATCTTCTTAGTTACATTGAGAATCTTCAGGAACGCGTTTCATATTTAACTTTCAAGAGAAACTTGTTGCGAGATCAGCTCATTGAAAGCGGGTACGGGAAAAACGCCCTTCTCAAAGGTTTGGTCGATATGCGGGATAATATCTCCGGTTCTCGAGAGAATTTTTCTTATCAAAAACAGACATTTTTTAACAGAATAAGCCCGTTGGTTCTTATCAATAATCTTTTGTCAAAAGAAAAAGTTCAATTAGCCGTGCACGTTCATTCCCTGCAAAGCCAATACGATTGGTTGCAAGCCATTCAAAAAGGCGAAAATGATCTTCCATCCTTTTATTTAGAGAAATCTCATATGGCGGGGATTCCAGAATTCCATCAGGACGCCACCAAAACATATCCTTTGGTGGCCGAAATTGATTTATCTGAGGGGAAGCAAACTGACGGGAAATTTTCCTCAGGCTTAAAGCATAGAGGTGAATCTGGTTTTGATGAAGGGAAGATGGAAAAGGCGGTTGCTCTTCAAACTCATGAGAATAAAATGGAGGAAGCGAATAAAGGTAACATGGGACAATACAAAGATGGAACCGGAGCCATGTCTGTTGAGATTGATGAGCTTGAGGAAAAAACGGGAAAGGAAGACAGAAAGCTTAATGATCTGGAGCGCCAAGTCGTGGATTTATCCCTTAAATTATCGGAAACGGAGATTCAGCTCAGCGAAAAAGCCGAGGCCGTCGATTTTTTGAAAGAACAATTGAATGAAGCCGAACAGCGTTTTGTCTTGGGGCAAAGGATCATTCAGGAAAAAGATGAAGAGATGAAATCTGTGCAAGAAGATCTCAGAATGATGCAGTTGAGGTCTAAGGACAAAGCAATGGATTGGAATCATACAATCGCCAGGAAAGATCAGTTCCTGGAAGGACTTAAGATCCAGTTATCGGAAGCGGATAAACAAAAACAAGAATTAAAGGATAAGGTCGCCTTAAAAGACCGGCAGTTGGCTGAACTCGAGGCTTTTTTGGAAATTTCCCGGGAAAATCTTGCCGACTCTAACCAACAGCTTATAGAAAAAATCGGGAATTTAAGGGTTATGAAAGAGAAGTTAAACGAAGTGCAGGCAAAGGTCAGTTCGGATCAGGAAATCATTCGGAAGTATTATAAGGAAATGATGGATCTTCGCGATGGATTAGACTCAGCAGCGTTTGCGACCAAGAAGAGCCCCGAGGAAGTTAATGCCCTTTTAGAGAAAAAAGATAAGGAGCTCAAAGAACTCAATGCGTTTCTGAACATTTACCGCCAGGGCTTAGGGGATGCCAAGCGCGTTATTGAACAGAAGAACGCTCAATTGGGATCTTTGGAAAGGACATTGTCGCATTTGCAGAACAGGATGGCCCTTCATGTGAATCAACAGGAAAATAAAGATTATCGGATCAATATTCTTAAGGAAAAGCTATTAAGTGAGAAGGATAAAAGAGAACGGAGGAATATCAATTTGCGCAATGTCCTTCTTCAAAAGGATGAGGAAATTAACGATTTAAAAGAGAGGCTGTGGAGGGCGCAAAGGAGCCTCCAGGCGGCTAACAGGGCCCTTCAGGAAAAAATCGCTTATTTGAATTATGCTAAGAAGGAGTTGGCCTTACTGAGAAAACAGATGGATTCGGATAGAACAATGGCTGTGGCAGAAGATCCGGCTTTTTATGATGAAAAACTGCATGAGTTAAGCGGGATCCTTAGTATCTATAAAGGTAGGCTCTTCGATGAAGTGAGAACGGCTCGGGAGAAAACGGCCAGTATTTCTGCTTTAGAGAAGGATTTGAAGACGCTTGAGAATCAGCTTGATCAAAAGAATGAGGCCCTTGTCAAAACACAGAATGACCTGCGCGATCTGGAAGACCAGCTAACGGTTATGAAACAGGAACTGCTACGGTTAAAAGGGCGCCCGCAGGACAATACTTTCCAAAACAACGATGTTAACCGTCAGCTTGAGGAAATGCAATCCAAGTTCCGGGAGATTAACGATTTTTTGCTAGAGAATCTTTATGATTCTGATAGAATAAAATCTCGCCTTGTTGTTCAATAGTCCGACCCCAATATTATCGATGGCCGGGGGGTGTCTTATGATCAAACATTTTAAGTGCTCATATTTTGCGGTTCTGGTTTTACTGTGTGTCCTCTTTCCCGGTCGGGGAGAAGCTGCGTCACTAAACCAGGAAATATCCTTAATAGATGCGGCGGTCAAGGTTTTCGTCACATCGAATCGGATGGATTATTATAGGCCCTGGCAGTCGGAAGGCATTATCCCCGGAGTCGGTTCAGGCGCTATCATAAGCGGCAACCGCATTCTGACCAACGCGCATGTTATCGCGGACCATACCTTTATTCAGGTCAAGAAAGACCGCGATCCCAAGAAATATACGGCTAACGTGCTGGCGATTGGAAACGACTGCGACCTCGCTCTCCTTGAAGTTGATGATCCGGAATTTTTTAAAGGAGTTCATCCGTTAGAGATGGGAGGCCTTCCGAAACAACAGGATAGTGTTATGGTGATTGGTTATCCTCAAGGCGGGGGAAAGATATCCATTACGGAAGGGGTTGTCTCTCGTATTGAAGTGACCAACTATGTGCAAAGTTCCCGTCAATTGCTCACGGTCCAGATCGATGCGGCGATTAACCCCGGAAACAGCGGCGGGCCGGTGGTCCAGAACGGAAAACTCGTTGGCATTGCCATGCAGATCTTCCAGTCCGGGGAAAATATTGGATACATGATCCCGGTTCCCATCATCGATCATTTCCTTAAAGATCTTAAAGATGGCGGTTATGAGGGGTTCCCCATGCTTGGTATAGAATATAAAAATACCGAAAACGCCACTCTCCGGGAATTTTACGGGATCACGGATGAAGGCGGCGTACTCGTCAGCAAAGTCTTACCGTTTTCACCCGCATACGGGACTTTACGGGAAGGGGATGTTATCCTGGAGGTTAACGGGATCCCGATTGGGGAGGATGGGACGTTTCCCTTCCGCGGCAATGAACGCCTTTCCATGATCCATTTGATCACCGAAGCCCATGTTGGCGATGATGTTTCCATAAAGATTATACGAGAGAAAAAGATGGAAACACTGAAAGTTCACCTGAAGCATTTTGTCGTCATGATCCCGCAGCCCAAATATTTCAACAAGCCGCCCTATTTTATTTATGGCGGGCTTGTGTTTACTGTTCTCAGTACGGACCTTTTGTATTCCTGGGGACAACGGTGGTGGGAGAAAACCCCGATAGACTTTACTTATTATGCGATTGGGGCAGGGAGGCTGAATGAGCAGGAGCAGGAACAAATAGTCGTTTTATTAAGCGTCCTGCCGGATGACATCAATATCGGGTATCACGAAATCGGGAATGAAATGGTGGCAAAGGTCAATGGAGAGGATATCAAATCGTTCGAAGATTTTATCTTGATTATTAATAAGGTAAAAAAAAGCGAACCGTATACGATTATAGAGACGCAGAATAAATCAACCATTATTCTCGCCAATAAGGACATTGACGAAGTTAACAAACAAATCCTAAAGAGGAATAATATTCCTTATCAATGTTCCGAAGATGTTGCGCAATGGTTAGACAAAGATAATCCATAATTGAAGGCCTGTATTCCAGGCCATGGAACAATCATTCCGATTGAATAGACCAGTGTTTTGCCTGACCACCCGTAAGCAGAGGCAGTCCTCACCCTTATGATCATGGCTTTCGGTTTTATCCTTGCCTTAATGTTAAATTCCTCATCGGAATTTAATAGTTTTTGCAAGATTGCCTTATGTGCGTTATTTTAAGTTGGAATTAAGCTATTATTTTCATAAAAATGATACCTTTTTCGTAATTTTGTGTTTAATAAATGTGATGGACCCTGGATGGTGGCTTGGAAGTTCATGTGGTATACTTATAATGTAATGATGGTAGTCTCTGAAATCTATGGAGTTATGAAAAAAGAGGGATTAACATGGCTTTGAAGTGGCAAAATGGGGCTCTGATATCCGGCATGGTGTTCATCTTTTTAACAGGTGCGGTGGAGATTTCCCATGCAGTCTTAAGCATGGATGAAGTCCAGGTCATATTTGAACAGGAAAAAGGATACTTATGGCAAGAGGCGACTTCTGAGGAACGGAAGGTCTTTATTCGTGATATTCAGGGCCGTGAAGAATATAATCAGGGGGAATTTAAGGAAAAAAAGAAAGAAGTTGAGGCGGGCGTTAACCTTGTTGAAATGTCTGCCGGCCTTCAGGGTAGAGAGGAAAAAGCGCCTTATGAGGTTCGAGCGAGTTATGAAGCTGAAACGGGGATAGAATGGAGCAACGCGACTGAAGAAGAACAGGAAGATTATTGGAAGAAATATGATAAGAACGAGAAAAAACGGAAGAAAGAAGAACAATTATATTTGAAAAAGCTGGAAAAAGAAGAGCTGAAAGAAAGGAAAGAGTTTTTCCGTAAGAAGCTGGAATTGGAAAAATTGGAAAAGAAAAGAGAACGGGAAAAGGAGTTGAAACTTAAAAAAGAAAGAAAGAAGCAGGAGGAAAACAAGAAAAGGTTAGAGCGAGAAAAGAAAGAATTGCAAAGATTGCTCAAAAAAAGCCGGCAAAAACGCTAAAGTACCCATTGTTCTCTTCAAAAGCTGTTCTTATTTACTTCAATATTCGGGTTACCGCACTAAATAAGGTGATGTGATTGTTTCAATCTCATATCCAAAATATCTTGTCTTTTTGTGATCTCCAATTATAATTTTAATCATGTCAAGAATAAGCTTCTGCGTGGACTCGGTTATCTTCGATATGGATGGGGTCATCACGAATACGATGCCCGATCATTACCGTTCCTGGAGAACCGTTTTTAAAGAAGAAGGCATTCACGTGACTTACGAGGATATTTACAAGAGAGAGGGGCAGCCCGGGCTCTCTTCCGTGACGGAGATATTTAGGGAACGCGGGATAGATTTCAAGACAAAAGAAGCTGTTCGGATTCTGAAGAAAAAAGAGGCTCTTTTTAAAAAACTTGTTAAGACGCGTTTTATTACAGGGGCACGCTTTTTCTTAAAATATTTACACAAAAAGAACATTCGTCTTGGGTTGGTGACGGGGACGTCAAGGCACGAGTGTTATCAAATATTACCTCGTTCTTTGCGGGATCTTTTTTCCGCGATTGTGACGGGTAATGAGGTTAAGTGCGGCAAGCCGCATCCGGAACCGTATTTAAGATCGCTTCAAAAACTTAAGATCAATCCGTCCCAGGCCATTGTCATTGAAAATGCGCCTTTTGGGATTCGTTCTGCCAAGCGGGCCGGGCTGACATGTTTGGCTGTGGAAACATCGTTGCCAAGGAAATACCTGAGGGAAGCGGACAGGATCTTTTCGTCCGTTAAAGAGCTAAAAGAAAAGACGAGTTTTTCTCGTTATCCAAATAGAAACAGGATAAAACAGACATGAAATTAAGAAATGTCCTTCTATTTTACAAAAAAAGCGCTTATAAGATTTATTTTCTGGAACAGCGAAGCTATTTAGCTGAAAAAGACGAGGTTTTTGCGCAAAAAGAATTAGACAGTTTCCGGAAGGCGCATAAGGAACATTATGCGACGCTTAAGAAAATTGAGGCGGTTTTATCCAAGTATCACATTCATTTTACAAAGAGCTATCGCGGCCAGATCGTGGATTTTGATGCTTACGACCTTGTTGTTACGATAGGCGGTGACGGCACTTTTTTGGAGGCGGCGCGGGGCATAAATAGAAGTATTCTATTGGGGGTAAATTCCTCTTTAAGTTACAGCGTTGGAAAATTTTGCGTCGTCAATATTCATAATTTTGAGGCTATCATCAAGAAAATTTTAAAGAAGGATTTTAAAGCCAGCCTGCTTCATCGTCTGCGTCTTGGTATTGACGGGTACTGCGATAAGATCGACTGTTTGAATGATGTCCTGATCAGTCATAACAGCCCAGCCTCTATGAACCGCTATATTTTAAAGATCGGCAAAATTAAAGAGGAACAACGCTCTTCCGGCGTTTGGATTGCGACACCGGCAGGAAGTTCAGGGGGTATTCATTCGGCTGGCGGCAGAAAGATACCGTACGCGGCCAAAAAACTCCAATATAGGCCACGCGAACTTTACAAGGGGGGAAGATGGAGATACAAGCTCACCGGAGGGATCCTATCGGCACGCCAGAGCATTCGGATTATTTCCATGATGCGCCAGGGGAGGATCTACGTTGATGGGACCCATTTGGAAATACCCTTTCCTCTTGGGGCATCGATCGAAGTGACCCTTTCACCTATTCCGTTAAAGACAATCACTGCCTAAAAGGCATTGGCCCATAAGTCCCCATGAAACAGAACTTATCTTTTGCGCGGAGCATGAACACTTGGTACCGAAGGCATGCCCGCCGTCTCCCGTGGAGGGAAACCTCCGACCCCTATAAAATATGGATCTCTGAGATCATGCTTCAGCAGACCACCGTGAATGCCGTGATTCCTTATTACAGCAAGTGGATTAAGATATTTCCGACGATACATCATGTCGCAAGGGCTCCGCTACAGCACATACTAAAAACATGGCAGGGGCTGGGATACTATGCTCGGGCGAAAAATATTTACAAATCTGCCAAGATCATTTGTGATGCTTATGGCGGGGAAATCCCGAATGATTATGACAAGCTGAGGGGCCTTCCCGGGTTTGGCCCGTATACAACCGGTGCCGTCTTAAGTATAGCTTTTGACAGACGATATCCGATTATCGACGCTAATATCCGCAGAGTGATGATGCGGATATTAGGGATAGAAGGGCATGCGGACAGCTCGCAGGACGCAAAAATATCGGTCTTTCTTCAACGCGAAATGCCCAAAAAGAATTTAAAGACGTTCAATCAGGCGTTAATGGAATTAGGAGCGCTTGTTTGCCGGAACCGGGAGCCTGTATGTCTTTCATGCCCTGTTAAAGCCCTATGTCATGGATACAAAAAAGGTATCCAGGAAATTATTCCTCTACCTAAGAAAAGGATCATCAGGAATATGGATGTGGCCATTGGGATCCTTAAACGCCAAAACAAATATTTCATTCAAAAGCGTCCTGCCAAAGGGCTGTTGTCGGATTTATGGGAATTCCCAGGGGGAAAGATAAAAAAAGGAGAATCTTCATCTGAGGCTTTGCGCCGCGAGTTGAAAGAAGAATTAGATATTAATGTCGGGGAATTACGTCACCTGATGAATGAGAGGCATTTTTATACCCAATTCCGCGTCAGTCTTCATGTCTTATTGTGCACATCTACGGATGATCCCTATCTTAACAAAAATCGTAAATGGGCTACCTTAAGAGAGTTAAATGATTATCCCATGCCTTCCGGAAGCGCTAAGATTGTGGAACGGCTTAATAAGATGAATTGAATAATTGACAAAAACAAATTTCCCACTTCAAGGCTGATTGATTTGTAATATAATGAAACAATATAAGAAACAGGAGAAATTAATTGAATTGGCAGGATAAAATTAACGGTCTGAATAAAAGCGCTGAGGATATGACTGCGGAGCAGATCATACGGCTGTGCGTAAAGGAATTTGGCGGACGTCTTGCCGTGGCTTCAGGCCTTAGCGAAGAGGACCAAGTTATCGTGAATATGATTGCGAAGGTGTCGGCGGATATCGAGGTTTTTACGATCGATACGGGCAGGCTCTTTCAGGAAACGCTTGGCTTGTTGGCGAAAAACCAGAAACGCTATCCCTTGACTTTTAAAGTGTATTACCCCGATAATGAGGCGCTGGAAGACATGGTGCGCAACCACGGGATCAATTTGTTTTATGAGAGTGTCGCGAACCGCAGGTTATGCTGCGGCGTGCGCATCGTGGAACCGCTGAAAAGGGCTTTGAAGGATACCGATGCCTGGATCTGCGGATTGCGCCGGGCCCAATCATTGACACGAAAGTCTCTTGAAATTTTTGAGCTGGATGAGGCCAATGAGAAGATCAAGATAAGCCCTTTGGCCCGATGGGAACTGAAGGATGTAAGACGATATATCAGAAAAAACAAGGTTGATGTTAATCCGTTGCGCAAAAAGGGATTTCTCAGCATCGGTTGTGCCTGCTGCACGCGGGCGGTCAAGAAAGGCGAGGAGATCCGCGCGGGCCGCTGGTGGTGGGAGGAAAATAAGAACAAAGAAAGCGGGATGCATTATAGCGCGTGAAACCCAAAAATGCCTTTGGTATGGAAGTTTAGACAACATATGTTAAATCGATGAAGAATATCTTTTTATGTCAGAAAGACCTTTTTATCCCGGCGCTTTTTTTATCCGTGTCAATCCATGGGTTTCTGATCACGGCGAGCAGTTGGATGCCGTCAACGCCATATGCCTCGGTCATTCAGGCCCCAAACAGTTTAGAAGTAACGGTGGTCCGTCAGCCTGTTGTCACAGTTATTGAAAGAGAGATTGTTTCCGAGGAAATGATGGATAGTGAATCCCTTGATGAAGTTGTTTTCAGTAACCTGGCTCAAACACAAGTTCCGGAAAACAATAATCCCTTGCCAGTCGCTAGTCAGGAATCACGGGGCGCGGTTACTAAAGCCGAACCGCTAGTGCAGATGAACCCGGCGCCGCCTTATCCTCGGATTGCCCGTCAGCGCGGATGGGAAGGCACCGTCCGGCTTGAGGTCATTGTCGGGAAGGACGGCATCCCGGGTGCTGTGGGTATTCGAGAGAGTTCCGGGCACGGTATTTTGGATGATGCGGCTTTGCGAACGGTTAAGCAATGGAAGTTTTCCCCCGCGCGCTCCGGCAACTTGCGGTTTCAATCGAGAATTACAATCCCGATCCGGTTCACATTAATCCAGGAGTGATGGGTTATTTGGCGGTTAGTCTAATGGACCGCTTTATCAGTTTATTATTTCAAGGAAGATTGTTATAATGACAAAGACGTTTTTGGCGAAGGTGGTGTTCCATGCATATACTTCTGACAAATGACGATGGCATTTATGCCGAAGGCATCTATGCCCTTTATCTGCAGCTTAAGAAGTTAGGAAAAGTGACTGTTGTCGCCCCTGCTTCCGAAAGAAGCTCAATCGGCCATGCCATAACCTTGGCGCACCCTATTTGGCATAAGGAAGTGAGACGGAAAGGGCTGGCTTTTGGCACCAGCATCAGTGGCACGCCGGCGGATTGTGTTAAATTTGCCGTTGGGGTGCTTCTGAAGAAAAAGCCGGATATTGTGGTTTCAGGAATCAATCTTGGGCATAATGACGGCTGCAGTATCTTTTATTCCGGGACGGTTGCCGGCGCGCGGGAAGGCGCCTTGATGGGCATACCGTCTTTAGCCGTTTCGTTGGCGACATTTACCAATCCAGACTATTCTTATTCGGCAAAAATCGGCGCAAAAATAACCAGATTGATCATGAAGGAAAAACTGCCCAAGGGGACTTTTCTGAATGTAAACGTCCCCAATAAAAAGGCCTCGCAGATCAAAGGTATTAAAATAACGCGCCAAGGGCTTCTCCCAATCCATGGCACTTTCCGCAAACGGAAGGATCCCGGACAGAGAGAATATTATTGGATGACCGGAAAAATGCTGGTTAGGAAAAAAGACAATGTTATCGACAGTAACGCCTTAAACAACGGCTATGTCACGGTGACGCCGATCCAAAGCGACCAAACAAACCACGCGTTTCTTAAGAAACTCGAGGATTGGGATATTTGAACCTATGGCTAAAGAACCTTATGCTGATGCCAAAATTCTGATTGCGGATGATGACCCTACAAGCATCCGCCTTCTGGAAAAAGTCCTCTCTGATGCGGGTTATCAAAATATTAAGACCACGCAGGACCCGGATCAAGTTGAAGGGCTTTATCAAGATATAAAACCTGACCTTCTGATCCTGGATCTGCATATGCCCCATATGGAAGGCTTTAAGATCATGGAACGGTTAAGGGAGACGGAAAAAGAAGACTATCTTCCGATTCTTGTTATTACACAGGAAAGGAATCGGGTCATTCAGTTCTCTTCGCTGGAAGCGGGGGCTAAAGATTTCCTGGTTAAGCCTTATGATAGCATCGAAGTGCTGTTGCGCATCCGCAATTTCCTTGAGGTGCGCATGCTCCATAATCAGGTGCGCGAACAAAACCGTTCCTTAGAGCTAAAGGTCAGGGAGCGGACGGAACAATTATACCAATCCCAAATAGATACGATCCATCGTTTAGGCCGGGCCATAGAATATCGGGACTCAGAAACGGGGATCCATACCGCAAGGATGAGTTTGTATATTTACCATCTTACGACGGCCCTTGGTTTTGGTCCGGAGGAATGTGAAATCATTTCAACAGCCAGTTCTTTGCATGATATCGGCAAGATTGCTATCCCGGACAGTATTCTGAAAAAACCCGGCAAACTAACCAGCGATGAAATGGAAATTATGAAAACTCATACGACGATCGGAGCAAAAATGTTGTCCGGAAGCACTTCAAAATTTCTGAGAATGGGCGAAGAGATCGCCTTGACCCATCATGAAAAATGGGATGGCACAGGGTATCCGAACGGGCTTAAAGGGGGGGATATCCCGTTGGTCGGCCGGATATGCGGGATTTGCGATGTCTTTGACGCCCTGACGTGTAAGAGGCCTTACAAGGAAGCCTGGCCTGGTGATGACGCCTTTAAAGAGATCAGGAAAGATAGCGGCGTCCATTTCGATCCGCATATTGTCGAGTGCTTCTTCAAAGTCATGCCTCAAATCCGCGGTGTTCATGAAAAGTACTGCGAAATCTGACAGATCATTTCTCTCCGTAAACAATCCCGATTTCTCCCAGAAGTATTGGTTTCTTTGTCTTGTAATAGAATTGGGTTCGTAATATAATAAGCTCCATATTATTTTTAATAGAAAAACTAGAAGCCATCTCATAAATACTGTTTGAGTAAAATTACGATACAGCCCAGTTGAACAAAGGTTAAGTAATTTTGCGAATGATAT
>JAFGFL010000035.1 GCA_016931055.1 Candidatus Omnitrophota bacterium
CCGGATTTTATTTTTATGGTAAATCATTGTTGTTTCGGGTTTTAAAAGGGCATTTACTTCTCAGGAATCTTATCCTAAGGACGTCCCTATTCACTTGCCAAAAGGCTAATTTAAATAATGGTTATTTCAAGATGCTGCCGGAGACGTGCTGATATTTCCAGTAGCCTGGCAGGGGGTAGGGCAATTTCCAGGAAAATGTTTATTGGCAGCAGCTTCTTTCTGCAATAAAGTATTTTGTCTTGGCAATCAATTCTTCCGGCTCAAGCGGTTTAATAGCATAATCTTTAACGCCATACTCATAGGCGGTCTTTTTATCATTTGAATTATCCATTGCCGTAAGAATTATCTTGGGGATATCCTGATAGATATTATTGTTTTTAAAATCCTCCAATATTTTTAAACCGCTTCTCCGGGGCATCAATAAATCCATAATGATTAAATCCGGACTTTTCTCCTCAATAAATTCTTCGGCTTTCATGGGGTCACTCAAGATCGAGCTGTCAAAACCGGCGTTGTGAAGAATATCCCGCGTCGTGATTAAATTATTTTTATCGTCATCTATAATCAATATCTTTTTCATCCGCTTGATTGCCTCCCTTTTCAGCCCATTATCCATTCTTGCCTGCATTACTGCGATAAAAACATCTACTATTTCCGGATCAAATTGTGTCCCGGAACCTTTCCGAATAATATCCAACGCATCTTTTTCAGAATAAGCTTTTCTATAAGGCCGGTCGGAAACCAAAACCTCATACACATCCGCTAGGGCGACAATCCTCGCGCCCAGAGGGATATCCTTTCCTTTGAGGCCGTCAGGATATCCTAAGCCGTCGAATCTTTCATGATGATACAGAATTACAGGGATCAACGCATCCAGAAAATGAATAGGTCTTAGGATCTCGGCTCCGATTTGGGTGTGCCTTTTTATTATTTCGTATTCCGCGTTAGAAAGTTTCCCTTTTTTATGAAGGATTTCATCCGGGATGCCAACCTTTCCCAAGTCATGAAGGATCGCGGCCTGCCCCAGAATTTTTATTGCCGCGGAGGAAAGTTTTAGCTCTTCGCCTATCCTGGTGACTATGGAAACCATTTTTTCAGAATGCTCGCCGGTATTGAAATCCCTGGCCTTGATATTTTTGGAAAAGGCGTAAACTGATTCCAACAGATTCCGGGCTACCCTGTCCGCCATCCGGGAGAGCTTTTTTCTCAATTCAACCACGTTCTCTTTTTCACCTTTTTCCACCATATCCGCAATATCCTTGCCAACGTCCTTAGAAGTGCATAGCTTGTTTCCGCCCATTTCTTTGGCATGCAGCAATGCCTTGTCCGCCAAATTGATAAGGCCCGACGCCGTTTTGGCATCGCTGCCATCTTCCTGAAAGCTGGCTATCCCGATACTGACGGAGAGCCTGATCTTCTTCCCTTCAGGATCAAAGAGATGTTTACCTATGGCATCCAATAAGCGTTCCGCAAATATCACCACACCCTCTTTGGGGGTATCGGGCAGAACGATGACGAATTCCTCACCGCCGTAGCGGGCGACAATATCAACGGTTCTGGCAATATCCTTCAAGCACTGAGCAAACTCTTTGAGTATATTATCTCCGCAAAAATGGCCATAGACATCATTAATGGACTTGAAATAATCGATATCCAGCATCAGCACCGATAGGGGCGTGCCGTATCTTCTGGCTCTATTAGCCTCTGCTGCCAGCCTTTCCATAAGGTACCTGTAATTGTAAAGTTTCGTCTGGTCATCCTTGATGCTCAGCTCTTTCAATTCATCCACCAACCTCTTGTTTGCGAAGATCAGCTTTTGCATCTCCAGCGCGTTTTTAACGGCAATTTTCAGCTCATCGATATTAAGCGGCTTTTGAATGTAAGCAAAGGCGCCCTTGTTTAAAGCATGAATAGAACTCTGTACGGACGCGTATCCGGTAAAAATAATTGCCAACGTTTCCTTGTGGTTGTTGTGTATTTCCCGCAATAATTCCAGCCCCGAACCATCGGGAAGTTTAAGGTCGATTAAGGCGATGTTATAGATTTTTTTTTCTATTTCTTCTTTGCCGCAGGCAATGTTTTCTACGCCGGTTATGGTATATCCCTCCTCGGCCAATATGTCGCCCAGGGTTTCGAGCATTTTTCTATTATCATCAACAATAAGAATATTGGCAGGATTCAACATTACTGGTTCTCCTTTCCAGCCAGCTTGGCGCAAGGGCTCACGCCCGCGGTCTCCAATCCATCACTGATTATTAATTTCACAGTGTCTCTTCCTGTTTTATTTTTAATGCATTGGAAATTTAACCGTGAATTTCGTCCCTTTTCCCATCTCGCTTTCCACCGTGATGCTCCCTTTATGCGCTTCCATAATGCTTTGACAAACTAATAAACCCAATCCGGTCCCATGGTTCTTGGTGGTAAAAAACGGGTTAAATATCTCCGCCACAATTTCCGGGGATATGCCCACTCCCGTATCCATGATATCCACCTCCAGCATTTCATTGTTCGCGCGGTTGGCGATGGCAAGCTCTCCCCCTTCAGGCATGGCTTGAATCGCGTTGAAAATGAGGTTGTAGAAAAGTTGTCTGAGCTGCACCCGGTCGGCGGAAATATGAGGTAATTCGTGGTTCAGCCGGGAGATGACTTTTATATTCTCCGTGATATTGATGGTTTCCAGCAGGGCGGTTATGCTGTCGTTAATATCGGTTTCAGCCAATAGAGGTTCTTTTATTCTGGAGAAGGCCAGAACATCGCTGACGATTTTATCCGAGACTATAATTTCTTCTTCCAGTATATTCAGGTGTCTTTTAAACTTTTCGTCTTGCACGGTTGGACCTAGTTTCGTTCTCAAAAAATAGACCGAATTTCTGATTACACCCAACGGGTTCCTCAATTCATGACCAACGGTAGCGGCCAGCTTGCCTAAGACGGCCAACCGTTCTGAACAAATCAGTTTCGTCTGCGTTTGTTTTAATTCGTCATAGGCCTGTTTTAATGCCTCCTCCGCCTGCTTGCGCTTAGTTATATCCCAGAAGAGGCCGAATAATCCTATAACATTATTCCTGTCATCTCTAAGACACGCCTTCAAGGTATGGACATACCGTTCTTGACCGTCTTGAATGTACCTTTCCTCGATTTCCTCCGTTATGCCTGCCGTCCTAATCCTCAAATCATCCGCATGATATTTATCGGCCAGTTCTTTGGGGTAAAAATCATAATCCGTTTTTCCGACAATTTCTTCCGGCTTGATCTTTAAATCCCTGGCGTAATTTTCATTGCAGGATATATAAACAGAGTTAGTGTCTTTCAGGAATACTTTTTGAGGAAGATTTTCAATAAGCGTCTGGTATTTTTTCTCCTTTAACCGCGACAATTCCTTCTCCATCCGCCTGTGCTCAGTGATGTCATCGATTGTAATAAGGATCATCGGCCTGATGGAAAGGCGCCGGACATTTAAAAGCAGGGTTTTCGTTCCCAGGTCCTCAAAATGATGTTCCAGCTCGTAATTATCAAAAACACGGTTCCTGAGACAGACCTCTTCCAGAAGCCGCCGCAACTCGGGAATGTCCCACTGTTGGTTGCCCAAATTGTAAATAACCCGGCCCGGCGTTTTTTGGGCATCAAGCTTAAACGTCTGGTAGAAGGATCTATTGGCTGAAATTATCTTCAGATCAGTATCCAGCACGATCAAAGGCTCCCGCATCGCCTCTACGATGTTTTCCGCATAGGCCCGGGCCTCCTCAATCATTTGCTTGGCCTGCTTCTGTGCAGTGGTATCAATAAATATCACGACCACGCCCTCGATCTTGTTATCCGAAGTGCGGTAGGGCTTGACATAGACCGAATACCAGTTCCCTTCCGGGCTTTTCACTTCAAAGGTCCGGGGATTAAGGGATTCGATGACACCCAAAAGTATTTTTTCCAGGCCCGGAATATCGGCATTGAGTTTAATTTTGCCAATCGGCCTGCCGATATCAGCAGCAATGATATTAAGCACTTTTTCACATTGAGACGTTATCCGGCGTATTACCAAGTCCGTCCCCAGCATAACCACCGGCATATCGATGCTGCCGAGTAAATTGATCAGGTCATTATTCAGCAAAGAGACCTCGGCATTACGGTTATTCAGCTCCTCGTTGGTGGTGATTAGTTCTTCATTGGAAGACTGCAGCTCCTCTTTAGCCGTTTCCAGTTCCTCGTTAATACTCTGCAGTTCTTCATTGTTCGACAGCATTTCCTCGTTGGCTGTTTTTACTTCTTCAATCGCGGTCTCCTGTTCTTCTATAACTGACTGAAGGTATTCTTTCGTTTCCGCGAGTTCTTTTTGCAAGGATTCGGCATATTTTTCTTCTTCGCCTGATTCTCCCCGCGTCTTGGGCAGTCTCTTTGGCAAAACAGGCCGGGTCATTTCGTCAAAAAACACCATGAAATATTCTTCTTGGGAGATTGCGGATTTCATCGGCACAACATTGATGATAATCCGCATCCTATGGCCGTTAAATTTCACATTCTCTATTTCTCTTTTTATGGTTTGTTTGGTTTTCCTGGCTTTATATATCGCCGCGCGCAAAGGCAGGCCCAGACCTTCCCGCGCCAGTTTGAACAGGTTATGGCTTGGCTTGCCGGTGGCCGATTCAAGATAACGGCCGGTATGCCCGCGAAACAAAACAACTTCCAGGTTGTTGTCTATGAGCACTCCGCAAGGAGCGTATTCATCAAGCACAATCCGTTCCACCATTGCTTCTATATCGGTTTCTCTGACTGGATTATTATCCTTTTTGCTCACCATCTCCGTGCTCTTGGTCCGATCATATCTCTTATTCCATGCGTGTTTGGGCACCATTACCCGGCTTTTATTGATATAAATCTTCTGCCGGGGGTTTGCTTTTTCAAACAAATTCGAATACCCGTTTGCGGATTCCGAATGTCCCAACAGGAGAAATCCGCCGGGTTTGAGCGCGTAATGAAATTTATGCACTATATTTTTCTGCAAAACCTGCTGAAGATAGATAAGCAGGTTACGGCAGCTAATCAGGTCTAAATTGGAAAAAGGCGGGTCGCTAAAAACATTATGTGTGGAAAAAACACACAGCTCCCTCAACTTTTTCGAGACCTTGTAAAAACCATCTATTTTAGTAAAATATTTTTTTAGGCACCCGGGTGTAATCTGGTTTTTGACGGTGTTGTCATAAATACCGCGCCGCGCCCGGGCAAGCGCCGCTTCGCTCACATCCGTGGCAAAAATCCTAACCGGAACATCTCGCGTTTTTTTCCCCAATACTTCCAGGAGACAGATGGCAATGGAATAAACTTCCTCGCCGCTGGAACATCCCGGAACCCATATCCTCACCATTTGATTTTTTGTATTATCTTTAAGAATAGCCGGCAAAACTTGTTTGCGAAGCGCATCAAACACTTTCGGTTCCCGGAAAAAGCCGGTGACGTTTATCAACAGATCTTCATAAAGGCTGTCCGCCTCGCTCTTATTTTTGCGCAAAAACTTCACATAGTCCGGCAGGTTCTTCATTTTATGCAAAATCATCCGCCGCGTCACGCGCCGCCTGACAGTCGGGAATTTATAATGAGAAAAATCCAATCCCTTGTCCTGGCTTAGAATATCGAAAATATTTTTAAAACTTTGTTCCGCGGTTGGGGGGGATTCCTCCGGCGTAACCGGACCAGGGCGCGCCAGCCGTATTTTTTTTGCTATGCGTCCCAGCTCCGCGGCAATCTTTTTAGGCGTAAGCACAAAATCGATGCAGCCAGTGCTAATCGCGCTTTGCGGCATACTGCCGTATTTAGCAGATTTATCGTCCTGAGCAAACGTAATGCCTCCACCGGCTTTTATAGCCGAAGCTCCCAGTGTTCCGTCAGTTGCGGTACCGGAAAATATGATTCCGACTGCCTGTTTCCCTTTTTCTTTTGCCAGGGAACAGAACAGAGTGTTGATAGGCATGTTCATGCCGTGTTCTTTCATACGGTAAAGATTTAATTTTCCGTTTTTAATGTACATACCCGCGTGTGGCGGTATTACATAGACCTGGTTGCTTTGCAGGGCTGTCCCGCTTTTTACTTCATTTACCGGCATCTTGGTTTCTCTGGAGAGCAGTTGCACCAACATGCTTTTATATTTTGGGGATAAATGCATAACAAAGATATAAGCCATCCCAAGTTCGGCTGACAGATTTTTAAGAAATTCCTGAAATGCTTCAAGCCCTCCGGCAGATCCCCCGATACCAACAATGGGAAAAGACGAACCCGTCCTGCCGGCTATGTGCCGCTGCGGCATGTTCTTGTTGGGAGATTTGCTTCCGGCGTATTTTACTTTTAATTTTTCCGGCATATTTTCCCCTTAAATAAAAAAACCAAAGTTTGCGTTTTCAACTACAAATCTTTGGTAAAAAATTAAATACCGCTAAACCACTTATCCTGGCTGGCTAGCCGGCTTGATTGTTATGAACCAAGTGAACCGCTTCTTATGTAATAACCAATATCTTTATTTTCGACATAAAATGGAAGGTCTTTAGTGCCTAGTCCGGCATTGCATATAAATATAGTCTTTTTAAATTATATTTGCAATGTAAATTAGGCAAAATTGAACTTGACCAGAAAAAATGAAGTAAAAATAGGGTTATATTTTGCTAAAATGGGGCCTCCAAACCAAGGAGGCAGGGATGAAAAAAAGGATCACAGAAGAACAGATTGCCTAGGCATTGAGACAGCACAAGTCGGGTGTAAAAGCCGGCGAGATATGCCGGCGGATGGGTATTACGGAGCAGTCCTTTTGCCGTTGGAAGAAACTGTACTTATCTTCTCCCAATCCCACTTATAATCAGTCCATTCTTTTTGTTGCCAAATATATTTCATTACCTTCACTGTATTCGCTGCATCTGTCAATAATTAATCGCTTAGATTAAAAGGCGCCTAATATCGTTATTTGCTTCAATAATCATTTTTCGCTTCTTTGTTTCCATCAAAAAGCGTCCCCCGACTCTAGGCGGGGTAACCGCGAGTCTGTCCTGGTTTTATTAAAAATCCCCGGTCTGAAGACCGGGGAATTCGCGGTGGCATATTCAAGCACCCTCGTTCATATCCTCAGCATATCATTTTATTACTTGTTAAACTCGCGCAACCTCTTTACAATACTTTGCAGCCCGATCACTTAAAGGAGCTGATCCTGGTATTGAATCAGGCATTTGAAGCCAATGAGGTATCCATAAATGAATCTCCCTGACAACCATCAAAAGAGGCGTCTGGGCTTGACCCTCGGCGGAGGCGGCGCGAGAGGCATTGCTCATATCGCATTTTTAAAGGTGCTGGATGAATTAAATATTCGCCCTGCCGTAATATCAGGCACCAGCATCGGCGCCTTAATCGGCTCCCTCTACGCTTCCGGCCAAAGCGGCCGGGATATTGAGCGTATTATCAAGGAGAAAAATATTTTAGATTTGATTTCCCTCGTTGATTTCAAATGGTTTCACGCCAATGATGGACTCATCCGTGGTGACACCATCGCGAAAACCTTGAGTACACTCACGCTGAATCAACGTTTCGAAGACTTGTATATCCCCTTGCGGATTATTGCCACTGATTTTCGCAAACAAACAGAAGTGGTTTTAAAGGAAGGCGATTTAATTGAAGCCGTGCGCGCAAGTATTTCTTTGCCAGGTATTTTCGAACCTGTCATTAAAGATAACCGTGTTTTGATAGATGGAGGCATTATCAATTCTTTGCCCTATGAATGCATACGGGATGAGTGCGATGTTTTAGTGGCAATCAATGTTTTTGGCGATAAAATACCCGAGAGCGAAACACCGACAAAGCCTAAAATTTTCGAAGCCATCTTTATGGCTTTTCATATCATGGAAAGCGCCACGTTGGAGTTGAAATTAAGCCGGTCCAGACCTGACGTTTATTATAAACCCAAATTGGCCAATATAGAACTTTTGGGATTCCATCAAATCGATGAAATATTTGCTGATGTACAGACAGAGGCAGAGCAATTAAAACAATACTTACAAAATAATATCCAGCACTTTAGGTAATACAACTTTCTTAAAATCTCCTGATTGGATATTTTACCAGCGATACTATTGTGCTTTCATTTGAAGGGCCTGCGACTTTTTTTGTTGGTCCGGCCGCGCAACTGCCACTCCTGTTCCGAAGCGCTGTTTACTCGAAAATACTCCCGGACTTTAGCCGCAATTTGGCGATCCGTTATCCTGCCCACGGTTTCAATCGCGACAATGCGGTCACCCAGGCTGGCTCTCGTCAAACGCTTTTTCAACTCGCCTTTGGCCTCGCTTGGCCCAAAGATCAGAATCACGCCTGCACCACGAATACTGGCAATGACGGCGTCGTAATAAATATTTAACTTTCCCGTCAACTTCCTTTGGCGGCTGTCATCTGCCGACACTTGTTGTGCTTCATATGGAGTTGTTGAACGTATGCCGGCAAAGCGTCCGCGCTGTTTTTCAACCTTGGATTGGATCACCAGCATTTCCTCCCCCCGGGGTGTCATTGCCACAACCACCGCTTTTTCATGATCAATCCACAAACCAACTTTTGTTCTCATTGAATCCTCCTTAAGACTATCCCTATATTGTTAATAATTTTTGACCGTAATTATTGAAAACCCAAGCCATTCAAAGCACTTCTAATTATTAGCCCCCCTATAAGAGGTTCTGCTTTTATTCCCCATGTTGCGACATCGCCGCTGCGTGACGGGATACCTAAGGGGCACAAGGGTGATTTTCGCCGGCTTCATTAATCTCAATTCATTCCGAGCACTTTTGGGCGCAAAATCATTACGCTCGCTACGCAACACACCGTTTTTTATTTCATGTTGCAGGCATACTGGAAATTGTCATAAATAACAAGTGTACTGAGGTATAACATCGTGGTGAATCAGTATGATTCCGCGCCAAAGCGTAAGTAACCTGGATTCGGCCCAAGCCAATAAACATACTGAACAGCTCTCAGGAGAGGGGCGGAGATACTGTCTTTTTAATTTCGGCTAAAAACCTTTTTCTTCCCGTCTTTGCTGCATACATAGGTTGTCGCCATTTGTTCTAAATTATGTATTAAGCACAAAACACCCATAAACCATTCACGGATTTTCATTTCACTCGTTGAATCGGTTGGCACCTTTACTCCACAACCGGGGTAAATAAGCGCCAATAATGATCAGCCCCAAACCCAGCAAAGCCCATTTGGTGAAGAGTACTGAGGATTGCAAGCGTGTTAAGCTTATGTTTAAAATGCTGATGTACCAGCCCATGACCATCAGGATAAAACCTATCCCATTTGCAACAATGACATGCCCTGTTCTTCCCGACATAATCAACACCTCCTAAAATAGTTTTTCCGAACCAAGATCTCAGATCTCCAGTCGCACCCTTGAAACGCTACAACGTTTTCTTTCCAACTGTTTCAAACACCAACCGGATCAAAGCAACCAGTTCCTCGCCGGTAAACGGCTTTTGCAAAAAACCGATTGCTTTGGCTTGTAACGCACGTTCTTTGAGTCCGCCGTTGTTGACCTGCCCCCAATTATTGTACCAACCATTGAGTTAGACCAATAATGCTTTTAAATGCACGAAGGATATTTACAAAATCCCATAAAACAGAACTGATACTCCTGGCTATTGAGGATATCAGCAAACGTAAAAAGCTTGAAAAAGCTTTGCTTGAAAGCCGGGAAATATTGAAATATACCACTTACCACGATGCTTTGACAGGCCTTTTTAACAGAGCCTACTATGACGAAGAGATGTCGCGTTTGGGAAGAGATCTCTCACGTTCAAAACCATTAAGCATTATTTCCATAGACATAGATGGGTTAAAGATAATCAATGATACATTGGGACATAAGATGGGTGATGATTTGTTGATATCGGCAGCTAAAATCATATCAATGCCTTTCAGAAAAATCGATTTAATAGCCAGGGTCGGCGGCGATGAATTCTGCATCATCCTTCCCCGCACTGATAATCAAACTGTTCAATCAAAAAAGAAAGAGATTATAAAATTAATTACCAAAAACAATAATGAAAATCCGTTATCCAAAATGAAAATGTCCATCGGAGTCGCGACATCTCAGGATCAAACAGAAGAAGATATTTATCAAATCTATCAAAGGGCGGATAAAAATATGTATCAATGTAAAAACGCCCACAGTAATACTCATCTGGAATGATGAAGATATCGTCTGAGGAAGTATGCTTCCGTCTGCTCCCCGCTTTTAAACACGACTATTTTTCAGGCTTTGTCTATTAAGGAATGCGCGTATTTTTCCACCCGGTGCTTCAGGCTATGAATTTGGTCTATCAAATCAAGAATAATCGGCACAGCCTCATCATTAACACCCAGTTCGCTCTTCAAATCATTGATCAGCAATAACCTGGCAACATCCTCCTGATCAAAGGTTTGAGCCTCACTGTTAACCGGGATGATCCATTCCTGTTCAAGACAAGTGACTATTAATTTTTCGTTCAAGTCATATTGGGCGGTCAACTCGCTCTTTTTCCAATACCGCATCATCATCCCCGTCCCTTCGCATAGTCTTTTTCGTTTCTCGGATTATAAGCATACTTTTCATTCCATTCCCTGATATTTTTTTGCAACTCAGCATTACTTTCTTTGGGCAATACTATTTTCAACAAAAGCAGCTGATCTCCCCGTCCGCCTCCAGGCAGGGGAAAACCCCTGCCTGATATTTTGAGTTTTTTATTAACATCCGCATTCGGAGGTATCTTTACTATAATCGGACCATCCAGGGTTGGCACCTTCACCTCTCCGCCGTTTATCGCCTCATTCAAGCTGATCGGCACTTCAACCAGAAAATCATTTTTCTGGCGTTTATATATTGGCGACAAGCGGATGGTAATTTCCACAAATGCATCCCCTGGTTTGCCCTTCCCAATACTAGCTCCCCCTTGGCCTGCGAGTTTGAGTTTTGTCCCATTATCCACTCCGGCAGGGATTTTAACCTTTAATTGTTTTCCATCAGGAAGTTCCAATTGCTTTATTGCCCCCAAGACAGCATCTTCCAGGTCTATCTCAAGTTTATAGTAATGATGTTCCCCTGTAAAATCCATTTTTTGGCGATTAAAAAATGCCCCGAAAATATCTTCAAAATCCCCCTCAAATGTTTGACTGTATCGGCCGCCGCCAGTTTGCGTTTCATAATAATAGGGGCCTTGCCTCTTTGACCAATTATCCTTAATTCCGCCATAATCGCCCTGACTGTACTTATCCCGCATCTCTTTGGTTTTAATCAATTCATACGCAGCATGAATCTCTTTAAATTTATTTTCAGCTTCCTTGTTTCCGGGATTTAAGTCCGGATGGTATTTTTTCGCAAAATTACGATAAGCTTTCTTTATATCTTCATCCGAAGCTGTTTCGGCCACACCGAGTATTGCATAAGGATCCTGCATGAATTAATTCCTCCGAACATATATCGGTTTATTCTACCAGCTGCCAAACACGACCTGAATCCATAAAACATCAGATCTTCACTGCATATTATGAATCCTTTTCAGGATTCCTACAATTAATATTTCTCTCATTCCAGGAAGATCATACTTGACTGTCTTTTCGTATTGTTAGTAGCCGGCACTTCATTGCTTAAAAATCCCCGCTCTGAAG